>JAUWNK010000064.1 GCA_030612685.1 Desulfobacteraceae bacterium | reverse complement strand
TTCGCTACGGTTGTTAAAATAAAGACGTATCTTTTCAATAAGTTTGGATTCCATCTTTTAATATTCCTTTATTATCTGCTGTCAACTGAAGATGATCTTAAAGGACTATATCAATACCTGTCAACTTTTCAATTGGAATATTTATAATTATTCAAAATATTGTGGATTTCAACCCGCCTGAGGCGGGTAAAGATGCAGATAAAGGCGGGCGATCTACCATAGAGGAAGTGCCCTATTCATTGGATCTGGCAATCTCTACCTGAGATGGCCGCCCGCCTGGATCACCTGCCCGCCATTGCTCTCGCTCAGGCGAGGCGGGCGGGTCGGGAAAGAGCCAGCTCTAAGCGTTTGCCTGGTTCGTTCTCAAAAAAAAGATATACATGCTCCTCCATAAGATATTGAGCATATACGAATATTTGAAAGAATTTTAGGTTGACCGGCAGTGGATTAAGAATTGGATAATTTACATTTGAGGTGTAATATGTAATTAACTCACCGTTACGTAATAGGATTAATCAGGGCGGCAAAATCCCTGAGGTTCTTTACAGTAAAACTTTCGAGTCCGCCGCAGGCCTGACTGTCTTTAGGTCTTTTTCCATCTCTGTCAAGATAATATGCCTCTATCCCTATACTTTTTGGCACTAAATAATCGAATTCATAGTGGTCTCCCACATGGATAGTATTCGATGGACTTTTTCCCATGATTTCGCAGATCCGCTCGTAAAATTGAGGTGTCTTTTTAACCTGTCCAAAATCAGTTGTTGCTGAAAAGATTCGGGTAAAATAATCTTTAATTTTTGTCTCTCTAAGTTCAACCTCAACAAACTCCCTGGCTGCATTCGAGGTAACAATAAGGTCATAATGTTGCACCAGATCCTTTATCACCTCTTTAACCTCCGGGAATGTCCGGATTTTATCCCTGTGTACCTCCAACAGATTTTCCCATTTTCCAGGAAGGGCAAAGTATTTAAACCAGTAATTAATATCATACCATTCTAAGGCAGAATCACCAATCCTTGCATATTCTGCAATTACTATGGATGTAGCCTCAGAGAGGTTGATATTGTATTTTTTTGCATAAAGCTCAGGAATACCAATCTCCCATACAAAGGTTGTATAGGTAGGATCAACCAGTGTACTATCTAAATCGAATGAGATGAGTTTGTTCTTTTTCATTTTTTCTCTCGCCCGCTCCCTTCAGTCGCTTGAGCTCTCAGACCCGCCTGCCTCGCCTGAGCGAGAGCGATGACGGCAGGGTTCACAGAGATAAATTCCGGTAATACCGTCTTTGAGCAGAACTTCGTTGAAATTCGTCAATAAGCCAAGCCACCGATTTACGGTCGGGTATAAAACCCGACCCTACATCTACAACTCTTTATTGAGCAAATACATTCTCCTCAACTCGTAGGTTTGCCTGTCTCCCACTTTTAGCGGGATACAGGCCGGGGAGGCGAAGCTTAGTTATTAGAGGTAAGCCTCGGTGAGTTTAGAGAAAGCCCAGTTTGGGAGAAAGAGATTTCAGGTAGCTTTTTTGGAACCAGTAAAAATAACTGCTAAAATTTTAGTGGTTTTTTCTTTATGACATCTTACCAAATGTTCTATTTGAGAGTCATAGTAGATACAGTCTCCTGGATAAAGGATGTCTCTGTGGTCCTCAAGAATTACCTCCATTTCTCCTTCCAGGACAAATATGAATTCCTCACCTGCATGTTTTGAGGGTTTCTCGTTTTTTAGGGTAGAAGGTTCAAGGGTAACCAGAAAGGGTTCCATATGTCTATTCTTCTTGTCCTGCCCAAGAGATTCATATGAATAACCATACCTTACCCCTGATTTAAGGGCAAACCTTGAGGTATGCATTCTTTTATTCCTGCGCACTATAGAGAAACGTCTACTTGGATTTTTCTTGAAAAAATATCCGACCTCAACATCCAGTGCCTTTGATATCTCGATCAGGGCTCCAAGGGATGGGGAATCAAACTTATTCTCTATCTCAGATAGGATTGCCGAAGAAAAACCAGTTCCCTCAGCAAAATCCTGCAAAGACATCCCCTTTTTTTCTCTCAATCTTTTAATCTTTTCTCCTACACTAAGGATACCTTTAGGCTTTTCTATCTTCTCAACTTTTTCTAAACCCTTTAAAAATTCATCATCTTGAGACATAATTCTCTCCTTACTCTTTAATAAAGTCTATTCCCATTTGGATAACCTTTTTGTTAATGGGAATCAGATGATGATACCGTTCATCCAATACATCCCGGAAGGTTTCAAATAAGGATTCAAGGCTTACAATCTGGGTCTTTGCCAAAAATATCCCCAGGGCGACCATGTTGCTGAGTCTATCGTTTCCAGCCTCCCTTGCAAGAGAAATAAGTGGCGCCTTAACAACATCAATGTCATCCCTTTTAATCTCTTTCTGATCAATAAGAGAGGTATTTACGATCAAGAGACCGTCTTTCTTTATCTTTGACTGATATTTTTTAAGTGATGGTAGGTTCATGATAATTGCACTTTTTGGAAGGCCAACAATAGGGGAGCCAATATCCTTTGTGGATATAACAACAGTACAATTTGCAGTGCCACCTCTCATCTCAGCACTGTAGGAAGGCCAGTATGTAACCTTTTTACCTTCATTCATTGCGGCCTCAGCAAGCATATTACCGATCATCATTACCCCCTGGCCTCCAAAACCAGCTATGGTCACATCGTAGTACATGTCGAATCCAAATCTTGTTAATGGTTATTTGTTATTCGTTACTCGTTTAATAAATCGTTTGCCGTTCTCTGTTTCCAACGGATAACGGATAACAGATAACTTTAAACTTTAGGCACTTTAGTTCACTTTAGCTCACTTTAGGCACTTCAATATCAAATATTCTAGCGAAGCTCCTCCTCAAACCGACGAGACACGATGTCATTAAGAAAATATGAAATACTGAGTAACGTTTATGGGTTACGGTTACGATGCCCGTTTCGTTTTTCGGTAACGTTATTCGTCTTTTTATTTTCACGTTACCTTAACCGTTACCGATACGGGCTTCGTTACCCTAACCGTTACCCTAATAAACCAGCAAAAACTTGACATAAATTTTAAGATCTTGAGTTATGAAGACTTTTACAGGGTGTCCGGTATAGTTTTTTCTTTAAATATCTTCAAAGGAAAATAGGGGATTAATTCATCCTTAATCCTCTTTAAAGCATCTTGAGGACTCATCTTCCAGTTTGTTGGACAGGCAGAAAGGACCTCAACAAAGGAAAAACCCATATTATTTACCTGCATCTCAAATGCTTTGAGTATCGCCTTTCTGGCCTTTCTGACATTGGCAGGAGTATTCACCGCCACCCTTGCTACAAATGAACAACCCTCAAGAGTGGCCAGCATCTCCGACATCTTTATGGGGTAGCCATCACCTATGAAACTCCTTCCCAATGGGGTAGTAGTTGTTTCCTGCCCCAACATGGTTGTTGGTGCCATCTGCCCACCTGTCATGCCAAATACCGTATTATTTACAAATATGACTGTGATATTTTCTCCCCTGTTAGCTGTGTGTATTATCTCTGATGTGCCAATAGCAGCCAAATCACCGTCTCCTTGGAATGTAAAGACAATTCTGTCTTTATAGACCCTTTTAACGCCTGTAGCCACTGCGGGAGCCCTTCCATGAGGGGCTTCACATACATCGATATTAAAATAGTCATAAAGAAATACACTGCATCCTACTGAGGACACACCAATTGTCCTGGTCCTGACTTCGAGCTTGTCTATTACCTCTGCAACAATTCTATGGATTATTCCATGATGACAGCCAGGGCAGAAGTGAAAGGAAACTTCTTTTAAGCTCTCCGGTCTTTCAAATACTTGTTTCATCTGTTAAACCCTTTTTTATTCTTGAGCTTTTCGATCTGCCCCAAAATTTCCTCTGCCTCTAAGGCATTCCCTGTTGGTTTACCATAAAAGGTAACTTTGGCATTTTTTGAAACAGATATGAGAACATCTTCAACCATTTGGCCCGTATTCTGTTCAACAACTAAAATTTTTTTAATATCTTTGGATAAATCTTCTATCTGTTGATTGGGAAATGGAAAAAGGGTTATTGGCCTTAACATCCCTACCTTAATCCCCTTTTCCTGGGCCATCTCTATAGAAGTTTTTGCTATTCTTGCAGCAGACCCGAAGGCAATGAGGATTATATCTGCATCAATGCAATCCTTGATTTCGCACATGACCTCGTTTTTCTGTATCTTTTGATACTTTTTAAAAAGTTTCCAGTTGTGTTCAATAGATTTATCCCCGTCAAGATAAAGGGATTTAATAACATGCGGCCTTCTTCCTTCACACCCGGTAAGGGCCCAATCTTTCTTTATTGCAGTAGACTTTTTTTTACCCACCATAGCTACAGGCTCTTTCATCTGCCCCAAAACTGAATCAGCCAAGATCATAACAGGCATTCTGTATTTATCAGCAAGATCAAAGCCCTTTATGGTAAGATCATACATCTCCTGAACAGAATAAGGGGCCAGTACAATAGTCCTGTAGTCGCCATGTCCTCCCCCCTTTGTTGCCTGGAAATAGTCACCCTGGGAGGCGGCAATTCCACCCAAACCTGGTCCTGTCCTGGATATATTCACAATTAGTGCCGGGAGCTCATCAGAGGCCATGTATGAAATTCCCTCCTGTTTTAGGGAGATCCCAGGACCTGATGAGGATGTCATAGCCCTTGCACCTGCTGCGGATGCCCCTAATACCATATTTATTGCCGCAATCTCGCTTTCTGCTTGAAGGAAGGTCCCGCCAACCTCTGGAAGGTGTCTGGAGAGATATTCCGGGATATCGCTTTGCGGGGTGATGGGATAGCTAAAAAAATACCTACAGCCGGCGTCAATGGCAGCTACAGCAATTGCCTCATTTCCTTTAATCAATCTTTTTTTTGAATCATTCATTAGTGTTTGTTGGATTAGCTTAAGGCACTTTAGGCCTGCCCGCAACGCTATCGCCCTGGCCGCCTTACCCTGCTTGGCATGAGCTGCGTCTATTGGCACCGTTAAAGCGGTACACTACAGATTTAATAAAGATGTATTGCATGATAAGAATAAAAACTATTTTATGCGTCCGGTATTAACTTTAGGCACTTTAGGCACTTTAGACACTTTAGGCACTTATAACCTTAGCTCACTCTATTTCCATACCTCTATTGCTATGTCAGGACACATTTCTGCACAGTTAGCGCAGCCGATACACTTTTTTTCATCATTTATCTGAGCAGTATGATATCCAAGGCTGTTCATGTTATCACCAATCTTTATCAATTTTTTTTGGCAGGCTATTACACATAGTCCACAGCCTTTGCATCTTTCAATATCTATTCTAATCTTTCCCATTCTACCACATCTTCCCTATTCTTTTAACCTTTTAATCTACTTGCAATTTCTTTTCCAGCTACTATTCCACTGATCGAGGCCTGAATAAGACCCCTGGTAATGCCGGCACCATCTCCTACTATAAAAAGGTTCTTTACCTCAGATTCAAGATGACTCGTTAATTTTATCCTGTGAGAATAAAATTTCACCTCAACACCATAGAGGAGTGTATGCCTGGAGAAGATACCTGGTGCCAGACTGTCCAATTTCTCAAGCATCTCGATGATATCTTTTAGATATCGATAAGGAAGAACAAAGCTAAGATCGCCCGGAGTTGCTTGATTAAGGGTAGGCCTTGTAATGCATTTTGAAATCCTCTTTTCTGTTGATCTCCGGCCCGCAAGAAGGTCACCAAGCCTCTGAATGATGGCCCCCTTTCCCAGCATATTAGCAAGAGAGGCGATATACTTGCCGTATTTAATTGGATCATGGAAGGGGTCCGTGAATGTGCTACTTACAAGAAGGGCAAAGTTGGTGTTGTCTGATTTTTTTTGGGCGTAACTGTGGCCATTAACTGTGATGATGTCATCAAATTGTTCAAGGACGACTTCACCATATGGATTCATACAAAATGTCCTGACCTTATCATCAAATGTCTTGGAATAATAGATCAGCTTGGATTCATAAGCCTCTTTTGTTAGTGGTTCCATGATAGGTGCGGGTGCCTCTACCCGTAACCCGATGTCTACAGGGCTATGAAGGGAGGATAAATTCAATAAATCAGCCTGGGATTTCATCCACCCTGCTCCTATTCTGCCAGGTGCAGCCACTACAAAGCGGCTATTTATCACCTGACCATCTGTTAGCCTAACACCTGTTGCCTCATTTTTCTTGGTCAATATCTCTTCCACCCTGCATTCAGTTTTGATGGATATTTTATCCGTTATCTCCTGGCGTATCTTTTTGAGAACAGAGAAGCAGTTTTCTGTTCCCATGTGCCTTATCATTGTAGGCACAAATGTTAATCCTGCCTTTCGAGCATTAGCAGAAAGGGTATCTATTTCAGACAAGTTAGCACCAAAGATTTTTTCAGGGGCTCCATTGCTTAGATAGATTTTGTCTGTTTCTTGTAAAAGCATTTCTAATTCTTCAGTGGGTACAAACTCATTTAGAAATCCACCAACCTCTGTTGACAGGTTTAATTTTCCATCGCTGTAGGCACCTGCTCCGCCCCACCCGCAAAGGAGATCCCGGCCTGATCGTCTATCTCTCTTGTCAATATCCTTTCCCTGTTCGATGAGCAAGACCCTGTCAATACCCATCTTAGTGAAGGTTATGGAAGAGAAGATGCCGGCTGGTCCCGCCCCGATAATAATCACATCATAATCAGGCTTCACTACACCTCTCCGTCTATAAAAAGATAGTTACTACTCAGGTTCAAAGTTCCGGGTTCACGGTTCAATGGTTATTTGCTGAACCATTAACCGTTTAATAAGCCAAAGGCTTATAAACGCGGGTTTTTCATGAGCCGGTTGAGGAGTCTTGGCATGGACAATGGTTCATGGCTCCAAGTTAAACCCCTGAACTGTGAACCTTGAACCTGACAACCTGGGTATTTACAAAAGTTATTATATTAAATACATGCAGATGCTTTAATTGTAAAGAGTATCTATCCTAAATAAAATTGTTACTTTAGGTAAAATTTATGTAAGTATTCAGCCACCAAGGCACAAAGACCCAAAGAGGAGATGAATATAAATTGAATAACGGAGTTTTCTCATTAATGAGCCTTAGGCTCATTAATTTCAATGTGCCATGCATTAATGCGCCTGAGGCACATTAAAAAGGCTATAATAAAGAATAATTCTATATTCTTGGTGTCTTGGCGCCTTTGTGGCAAGATACCTGAGTAGATACAAATTTATTAATATTGTTTTTTGTGATAAAGAATAAAAAAGATTACAGTCAAAGAGAAGATTATGGCCTACATAGGAGATGTTGTACTGATCTATTATATGGAAAAACCAGCCTTTTTTGCCAGGATTGAATCCATTGAGCCTGATATAAAAAAGGATTGGTTTAGGATACAGCTTTTGATTTTGACTATTCCCCTGAAAACCGTTACCTGGATATTGAGGGAAGAGTACATAAATGGTGTACCATATACAATGGATGGGAATCTGGTAAGGATCGAGGCAGTAAATCCACTTACCCCCGAATCAGATTTGGAGGATACAAAAGAGGGGGCTCCTAAAAAAATCTCGCCTAAGGGTGGAAGAAAGGTAGTTCCATTTATAAAACCTAAAAAGGACCGTTTAAAAGAAGAAAAGGAGAAATAACGCTTGATTAACTGAAAATAATTATCTATAAAGCCATTAAAGAATCTGCCTGGATCTTTTTCCCGTTTGGACCGGGACAGAAACATTTTTTAAAAAACTAATAGAAAGGTCCTTCTGTCCAGGGAAGGGCTTTTTTTATGGAGGTGACTATGGAAAGGAAAAAAGTAACCATTTCTGATCTTATGGATAAAAAGGAACAGGGAAGAAAAATAACAATGATGACTGCCTATGACTATCCGACTGCACAGATGGTTGACCAAGCAGGGATTGACACAATATTAGTTGGAGATTCCTTGGGAATGGTAGTTCTTGGATATTCTTCCACCGTACCTGTAAGCATGGAAGAGATGCTTCACCACACAAAGGCGGTAACCAGGGGTACTACTTATGCCTTTGTGATAGGGGATATGCCTTTTATGTCCTACCAGATAAGTATTGAGGCGGCCATTGAAAATGCTGGCCGCTTTATTAAAGAGGGGGGATGTGAGGCTGTGAAGCTTGAAGGTGGTACAGAGGTTGCCCATATAGTTAAGGCAATTGTTACCGCAGGTATTCCTGTGTGCGCCCATATTGGCCTCACTCCTCAAACAGCAACAATGCTAAGTGGTTTCAAGGTTCAGGGAAAGGATGCGGAAAGTGCAAGAAATTTAATCAACTCCGCTAAAGATTTAGAAAAGGCAGGTGCATTTATGATTGTTATGGAATGCATCCCGAATATATTGGCTTCAAGGATTACTAAGGAACTTAGCATACCTACAATAGGGATTGGCGCTGGCAAGGATTGCGGTGGTCAGGTACTTGTCTATCATGACACTGTCGGCCTTTTTGAGCGCTTTACACCAAAATTCGTAAAGCAGTATATCAAATTGGGGCCAATGATTATTGATGCATTGAAAGATTACAAAAAAGAGGTAGAAGAAGGTAAATTCCCAGGAGAAGAACATACATTTAAAATGAGCAAGGAGGAGGTAGAAAAGATATGAGCTTCCTTGTTGTCGGACCAGGGGCAATGGGATGTCTTTTTGCAGCAAGGTTAAAGACTGCCGGTTATGATGTTACCTTGCTGGATCACAATAAAAAAAGGGCAAGGAAAATTAACGAACAGGGGGTTAGTGTAAATGGGGTGTCAGGAAAATATAAGGTTCATATCCCAACCATGGCTGGAAATGTTCCCTTTAGCCCAGATTTTGTCTCTATCTGCGTTAAATCCAACGATACGAGGGAGGCTGGAGATAATGTTTCCTCTTCTATTGGCCCAGATACAATAGTATTCACCCTTCAAAATGGTCTTGGCAATGTAGAAACACTAACAAAGATCTTTGGGAATGAAAAAGTTCTGGGTGGAGTAACCTCCCAGGGCGCTACCCTATTGGGAGAGGGAAGTATTAGGCATGCTGGAGAAGGGGAAACTATAATTGGCCCAAAGGGAAAGAAAGAAGGTCCTGCTCAAAAACTTGCCTCTATTCTAAACAAGGCGGGTTTTAAGACACACCTAACAGATAATGTAGAAGAACTTATCTGGGGAAAGCTTATCATCAATGTAGGCATAAATGCCCTGACAGCTATAACAAGGCTCAAAAATGGTAGAATCCCCATTACTAATGGAACAAGAAAGATTATGGAGGAGGCAGTTAGGGAGGCAGTTACTGTAGCAGAGGCAAAAGGGATAGATCTTCCATACAAAGAGCCATTAAGCAAGGCAATAAAAGTCTGTGAGGCAACAAAAGAAAATGTGGCCTCCATGCTCCAGGATGTGCTTAAGGAAAGAATAACAGAGGTGGAGATGATAAACGGGGCGATAGTAAGAGAGGGAGATAAATTAGGGATACCCACTCCAGTTAACAGGACCCTCACAAACCTGGTTAAAGCAATTCAGGAAACTTATCAGGAAAGAGTGCGTTAAAATCTTATAGAAAAGGCGTGTATTTCTCATCCAAAATACACGCCTTTAAAATAATTTAAGCAATTCCTAAGTGAAATTTAAGGGACTTGAGGGTGTTTCTCATCAGCATGGTAATTGTCATGGGTCCAACACCCCCAGGTACAGGGGTAATATAGCCGGCAATCTCTTTTGCCTTATCAAAGTCAACGTCACCCTTTAGGATTGCAATCTTCTTACCGGTCTTCTCACTGATCTTTTCACCAACCCGGTTTACACCAACGTCAATAACGCACGCGCCCGGCTTTATCCATTCGGGTTTAACAAGGCCAGGGACACCGGCAGCAACTACCAGGATATCGGCCCTCTTGCAATGAAAAGCCAAATCCTTTGTCCTTGTATGTGCTACTGTTACTGTAGCATTAGCACCTGCGGCCTTTTGCAATAATATGTTGGCAATGGGTTTTCCTACAATGTTAGATCTGCCCACAACCACAACCTCAGCACCTTCTATTTCCACACCGGATCTGATAATCAGCTCCTGGATGCCAGCAGGTGTGCATGGGAGAAATTTAACCTCACCACCACCTATCATTAACCTGCCGACATTAACCGGATGGAATCCGTCCACATCTTTGTCCGGGTCAATGGCATTGAGGATCTTCTTTTCATCGATATGTTTGGGTAGTGGGAGTTGAACAAGTATGCCATGAATGGAGTCATCCTTATTGTATTTATCAATAAGAGAAAGCAACTTTTCTTCTTTGATCTCCACAGACTGATTGTCTTGGATCTCTTTGTATCCAAGATTTTGGGCAGTTCTGATCTTGGATGTAACATAGGAAATCGAGGCAGGATCTTGCCCGACAAGGATGGTCACCAGGCCAGGGACAACACCATGCTCTTCCTTTATCTTGTCAACCTCTGCTTTGAGCTCTTTTAAGATCTCATCTCTGATTTCTGTTCCTTTTACAATTTTAGCAGTCATCTTTAATCTCCTTTCTTTCTTTAAAATATACTATTAATACCAAACCTTTTTTATGATGAAATTAATTTGATTAGCTCGATAACATAAATAGATTTAAATATCAAATCATAAAATTAAAAAACGTAACTACTCAGCCACAGATTCACACAGATGAACGCAGATAGGTTTAAATACAAAGAAATAACAGATATTACTCTTAGAGTTAAATCAATTACTTGAAGGCCCGCCCGCCTCCCCGCCTGCCGTCCGTCGGGCAGGGCCTGAGCGACTCGCGATGGCGGGCAGGACTATCCTTTGTGCCCCTGGCCCAGACTTGGCTTACAGGGTTAACAGGTTGATCCGGGGTCGTAGAACAATATAGAATAATCAGGTTGATTCAAGCACGTCGCGACAGGGCGGGCTTGGTGCCTTGGTGGCTACCTGAATAGTTAAAGAAACTATCTTTTACCCTTACTTATGGCATTAGCTTCTTGACCCACCACTCTATATGAGATAATTTCCATCACATGGAAAAAGATATTGATGAATTAAAGAAAATCATCACTAACTCCAACAGGGTAACGGTCCTAACGGGTGCAGGTATCTCTGCAGAAAGTGGAGTGCCGACTTTCAGAGGTACCAATGGAATGTGGCGGAATCACCAGGTAACAGATGTTGCAACACCACAGGCATTTGCCAAAGATCCGGAATTAGTCTGGGAATTCTATAATTGGAGGAGGAATCTCATTAGTAAAGTCACCTTTAATCCCGGACACAAGGCCATTGTAGAGTTAGAAAAGCATGTGAATGACTTTACTCTTATCACCCAGAATGTTGATGGCCTGCACAGAGAAGCTGGAAGCAAAAGGTTACTCGAGATTCATGGAAATCTCTGGGTGGTCAGGTGCACCAAATGTGGCATGTTAACTATGGATAGGTCTCAGGATATGGGCCGATTCCCCAAATGTACCAAGTGTGGGGGTCTTCTGAGACCGAATGTTGTCTGGTTTGGAGAATCCCTCAACCCTGATATTTTAGGCAAGGCTATTGATGCAGCAAGAAATTGCGAGCTTATGCTTATTGTTGGAACATCTGCCATGGTTCAGCCAGCTGCATCCCTTGCCTTTAAGGCCAAGGCAGCAGGGGCTGTATTAGGTGAGATTAATATAGAAATGACACCCCAATCAGGGCAGATGGATTTTGTTTTAACTGGTAAGGCCGGAGAGATTCTGCCAATGCTAGTCGAAACTTATAAGAGGTGATCGGGCAATGAGTCCTTTCCTTCAGTTCCGAGGCTCCCGGCCTGGTCTTTTCAATGACTTATCTGCGGGTGATTCTTGCCCCCTCCGCATTGCCACCTTCGGCGGCCTGCGGTC
Organism: Desulfobacteraceae bacterium; assembly: GCA_030612685.1. GTDB lineage: Bacteria > Desulfobacterota > DSM-4660 > Desulfatiglandales > B25-G16 > JAUWNK01. Next base: position 2,926 of record JAUWNK010000064.1, on the reverse strand, counting down.
TCCCCCACTGATAAGTCATGAAAAGAACGGCAGCCTCCCGCCAGTCACTTCAGAAAAGATCTCATTACCCGTAAATAAGATGCTTAATGGTACAACCCAATGACTGATTACTCTTCTTTTTGAGGGCTTAGATTGACAACATCAGGAATTATTACCCTAACAACTGATTTTGGCGAAATCGACCCTTATGTAGCCATGATGAAAGGGATTATCCTTTCCATCAATCCGGCTGCAAGGATTGTGGATATAACCCATCAGGTACCAGCCGGTTCAATTCAGAAGGCAGGCTCAATAATCAAGGAGGCATATAAATACTTTCCAGCAGGCACAGTCCATGTAGGTGTTGTTGACCCAGGGGTCGGGGGCAAAAGAAGGCCTATAACAGTGCTGGCCGGCGACCATTTCTTTGTAGGTCCTGATAATGGTCTCTTCTCACCCATAATAGAGACACAAGGGCACACGGGTATTATTCATCTAAAGGAAAAAAGATACTGGATGAATAAAATCAGCTCCACCTTTCACGGGAGAGATATCTTTGCACCGGTTACTGCACATTTATCCCTTGGGGTTAACCCCTTTCTCATGGGTGAAAAAATTGACAATCCAATTACTTTAGTCTCCCCTCTTCCACGTAAAAAGAACAGCGATCTTGTTGGAGAGGTGATAAGGGTGGATCACTTTGGAAATCTCATTACCAATTTCACTAAGGAGCACCTCAGCCCATTTCTTAAATCGAAAGGTATAATTATTAAGATTGGCAGTCTGGTTATAAAGAAAATCAGCACCACCTATAATGATGTGCCAGAGGGTCAGCCTCTGGCCCTGATAGATAGTTCTAACTTATTAGAGATAGCCATTAATATGGGCAGGGCAACAGATTATCTCGGTACAGAATGTGGGATAGGGGCAAAGGTAATTATACGTTTCAGAAATTCTGCAACTAATTGAAATCAGAGATCTTTTAGTGGTAATAGATTTATCATATATGCATGGAATGATGGAATAGTGGGTCATAAAAGTGGAAAAAATCACATTTAATTTTCTCCTCTAAACCCATCATTCCAGTATTCCATTCTTCCAATACTCCAATACTCCATTGGGGTGAAGCCCCCTAAGTTCTATGCCTTCCTGACCCTCTCCTTTATCCTCTGGATATGCCCTCTGCCTAACCCTTTGACCTCGCAGCCTAATTGAAATAGCCTTTTAATCTTTCTATCATCGAGAATACCAAAACAGTCTACCACTGCTAAAGGGCCACCTGTCATCTTAACAATATCATCTGGCCTGAGTTTAAGGTATTCCCTGTGCCTGACAGCCAAAACCACAGAATCGGAGTCTTTAACGGCCTCAGCCAATGTTGGACACATCCTCAATTCTTTAAGATGTTCCTGATTTCTAAAAAATCTGGAGCGACTCTCCCCTACTGCTGGATAGGTATCCTGATTCTCAAATTCCCACCAGTGCTCGACATAGGGATCATGGACCCTAATTTCAGCACCCATCTCTGTCAGCTTCCTGACGATCAGCTCCGAACCACTGTACCTGGTATCTCCTACATCCTCCCTGTATGATGCCCCAAGGATTGTTATCTTGGAGGCCGCCACTTTTTTCCCCATGTTGCGTAGGGCATCTCTAACCAACTGGGCAGCATGTAGGGCCCTGGTATCATTGATATTTATGGCCTCAGGGGTAATCTTGAATATCTCGTTTTCAAAACCGAGCAGGTGTTTATAGGCCCATAGCCCTAAACCACCATCTTTTGGCAGACAGTAACCACCAATTCCCGGTCCAGGGAATATTATATTGCTGTGAGTGGGTCTGATCTTGATGGCATCAATAACCTTTATCAGGTCAACTCCGTTAGTTTCAGCAAAAAGGCTCCATTCATCTAAGAAGGCAAGTATTGTGGCCCTGTAGCTATTTTCTACAATCTTACATGTCTCACTCTCAATAGGTCTTTCAAGAACGGTTAATGGAAAATTGTCAACATCTATAACTTCATTCAAGAATGCTACCACCTTTTTTTCACTTTCTTTATTTATACCACTACAGACCCGCCAGAAATTGCGTATGGATCTTACATAATCCCGCCCAGGCATTACCCTTTCAAAAGAGTGAGCCAAAAGGGGTTCGGTTTCAATCTTCCTTTTTTTAAAGGCCTTTTTGATAATCGGATATGCAATATACTCGGTTGTGCCTGGAGGGACTGTTGTTTCAATCAAGACAAGACATCTGGGTTCAATGAGTTCACCGATTATCTTGAAACTTTCCTCAATTGCTCCCATTTCAGCGTGCCCTGTTTGAAGATTTCCAAGATCATCTTTTATAAAGTCGCACTGGACATCAAGCACCAGGACATCTGCGAGTTTTAATGCATCATAGGTATAGGTGGCTGTTAAGTTCTTTCTGCCCTTGACACAGCGCTCAATCAACTCTTTAACAGCAGGGTCTTCCGCACTTACAGGAGAAATACCTCTGTTAAATAAGGGAATCTTCCAAAAGCTCCTAGTGCTTGGCCTCTGCATACCAATCACAAACTTGCCGGGCTCTCCTGTCTTTTTATCCACACTATCTGCAACAACCGCTGCCATTACCGCCCCAACAAAGCCGAGCCCCATCACAACGACTATCTCTCTTCCCTTCTCTTTCTCTTTTTTTGTAATTATAGATAACCTTTCGTATTCCTTCTTGTGATCATCTTGTTGAGGAAGAGTAAATCTTTCACCATCTGGACTGATTGAATAATCCATAATAATTCCTTTTTTAAGTGCCTAAAGTTGATAGTCTCGTAAAAAGCTCCGCTATGCCGACACGTCGGCATTATAATTGGAAGCAACTTATGTTTTTAACAAATCCGTTATTTCTGGCAAATATTTCGCAATATTAACCACTTATAGCGAATTTGCAGATTTAAGTTACTTGAAAG
>JAUWNK010000035.1 GCA_030612685.1 Desulfobacteraceae bacterium | reverse complement strand
GAGCCTCTTTTTGAGTCAATTGTTGCATCGTCAATAATTGAAATCTCCTTTGAGGCCACCTCCCGGTTTAGCTTTCCAGAATAAACAGAGAGCCCTTCCTGGGCCAGATCTGCCTCAAGCCCATGTCCTACTGCTTCGTGGATCATGGTTCCTCCAGCACTGCTTGAAAGGACAACAGTCATGGAACCTGAAGGGGCTGGCCTGGCATGTATTAAATCAACAGCCCTCCTTGCTGCTTTCAGGGCAACATCCTCAACCCTATCTTTAGCTAAAAGCTCAAAGCCCCTTGCTTCTGCAATTGGTTCATAGCCAGTTTGGATAATATCTCCCTCTCCTGCAACTACATGAACTAAGAAAAGTGTTGATACTCTTTCCTCACTTGTTGCCTCGCCAGTTGTATTTGCAGTAAAAACCCTTTGAACCTTAGCTGTATAAACCACTCTAACCTGTTGAACGCAAGGATCAACACTCCTTGCTACCCTATTAGCCAGGCTTAGCAAATCACTTTCCTCCTTTATCAAAACTTCCTTAGGATCCCTGATAATATTGAACCTATCAGGGTAAAGGGGGAAAGACCAGGTCTTTGGGGAAAATGGAGATCTTCCATCCAAAACAGTTGCCATCTCTTGAGAGAGGGCAAAAACAGAACTCTCTTTTAATTCATTGGTATAGGCATAGCTTGTCCTTAGATCCTTTATAGCCCTTAATCCAACACCAATGTCATGGCCACCTATAACCTTTTCTAATTTATTGTCCTCTAAAACGATACTTTTAACCTCTGCATCCTCTACAAATATGTCCGCAAAAGAGGCTCCTTTTTTAATAAGTTGCCTAAAAATCTTATTTAGATCCCACTTCTCAAACATCTCTTCCCTCTTGTCTCACCCCAATGGGGTCAATGGCACATTCAAGAATTCTCCCCTCTTTAGTGCCTTTCAATATACGAGACCATATCTCTCTCAATCTCTGTATATCATCAATCTCACCAAGAGCCCATACAGTGCCACCCCCTCCTGCACCTGCAAACCTGGCACCACATCCAACTCCTTCAGATTCCTGGATAAGTCTGCTGATTATTGGCGTAAAGGCCTCGGGGGTTATCTCTCTCCTTATAGCTACCTCATCTCTTAGCTCTTTTGCCCCCTTTTTCCATTTCTCCTTTTCTATATTCAAGGCAAATTGATTTACAATCCTATTAACTTCAATCCAACCGGACCTTGTGTCTCCTCTTATAAATTTGTCTATCCATAATCTATTTATCTTAGCTGATAGATGTCTCTTACCACTATAGGCCACAAGGATCCTTTTTGATATTTCCTTTTGTCCATTTTCATCAAGAATGGATTCTCTCTCAAATGGTCTCCCCTCTCGTGAGTAATTCCAGACCCATTTATTCACACCACCAAAAACAGCTGCCCCCTGATCCTGCAATCCACACATCCCGCCACTCACTGCATCCTCTAAATGATATGCAAGATGGAGAATATCCCCCTTTTCAATCTCCTCTTCATGTGAAAATCCTCCCTGCCCCCCTTTACTAAAGGGGGGATTATTCTTACTTTCCTTTGTGTTGCTGGGAAACATGATTGTTTCATCTACCAGGGTTTTGACCACGGAGAATGCCTTTATAGCTGCTACAGCAGCAGTGCTTGATCCTCCAAGGCCTGCATTAACAGGGGAAGTTGACCTTATCACTATCTCCACTCCATGAAACTTAAAGAATGATACAATGGCAAAAAAGAGGCCGAATCGGGAATTAAACGGGATATTTACAAATGGATATGTCTCCTGAGTATCAAAATTATCAGAAGATACCTTGACCCACCCCGATTCATAAGGCAAAAGTGTAACAGAGGTTCGTAAGTTAATGGCCAGATTTACCGTTATAGGAACCACCCCCTCCAAAGGAAGGGCGAGGGCCTTGATATCCCATGTGCCGCCAGAGTCAATCCTGCATGGGGCCGAAGCCTTTATCGGATTTTCTTCAAGCAGTTCTCTTATGCACCTACTTGGTTGGACCATGAGGGGATTAGATTAGGAAGTTATAAGTTATAAGTGCCTGACCTGGACAAACCGGAACTAAACAGTAGGCAGTATGCAGTAAGCAGAAATAAGATATAAGTAAGGAGTAAATCGCAATCCGAGCAGAACAATTTGCAACAAATCTTCTTCCAGAAAAAACATGAATTTTAACACTAACAGCGTAAATTAGGATTCGTTACTGTCTACTGCATACTGCATACTGCCTAGTTTTTTAAAGCTATTAAAGGCAGATTCAATCGTTCTTTTCAATATCTTCTCATTATGGGCCAAGGAAATAAACAGGGCCTCGAAAGGTGATGGGGCTAAATAGATTCTCTGGGCCAACATCTCTCTATAAAAGGATGCGTATTTTTCCCTTTCAGTTTCCTTAACTGAGTTAAAATCAACGACTGAGCTTTTAGTAAAAAAGATGGAGCCCATTGATCCTACCCTATTAATAACTATGTCCACCCCTACCCTTTTAGCCGCATCAATTAAACCAGAGAAAAGAAATATCGATTTTTCCTCTAACTTAGCATAAATTTCTTTATTCTTTAAGATCATTAGTGTTGTCATGCCTGCGGCCATGGCCAATGGATTACCTGATAGAGTTCCTGCCTGATAGATATCGCCATCAGGAGCGATCCGTGACATAATATCCCTTCTCCCTCCATATGCCCCTACTGGAAGACCACCACCGATTATCTTACCTAAACAAGTGAGATCGGGCATAATATTATAAAGCTCTTGGGCTCCTCCAGGACTTACCCTAAATCCTGTTATAACTTCATCAAATATTAGAAGGATACCATTTTCTTTTGTGATCTTTCTTAAGCCCTCCAAAAATCCTTTCTCTGGTAATACAACCCCCATGTTCCCGGCAATAGGCTCTATAATAATAGCAGCTATCCGGTCGCCAAATTTTTCAACTGTTGCCTCTACAGCCTCCAAATTATTAAATGGGAGTGAAATAGTAAGTCTTGCCAATTCAGCCGGGACGCCAGGGCTACCAGGGATACCAAAGGTAGCCATCCCTGAACCAGCAGTCACCAGGCAACTATCACTATGGCCATGATAGCAACCATCGAACTTGATAATCATATTCCTGCCAGTAAATCCCCGGGCCAAGCGAATAGCGCTCATAGTAGCCTCTGTACCGGAGTTTACCATTCTAACCATTTCAATTGAAGGCACAGTTTCGACAATCATTTTGGCCAGATTAAGTTCCAGCTCGGTGGGGGCACCGTAACTGGTCCCATTATCTAATGCATCATTAATAGCCTGAATTACCTCCGGATGCCTATGTCCCAGTATCATTGGTCCCCAGGAGGCGACATAATCTATATATCTTTTTCCTTCCATATCCCATAGATAACAGCCATCTGCCCTCTGGATAAAAATGGGATCAACGCCCACAGCCCGACCGGCCCTCACTGGACTGTTCACACCGCCAGGGATAATCTCTTTTGCCCTCAAAAAAAGTTCTTTAGATCTATTTCCCATAAATGGATAGTTATGATGTGTTTCTTGTGCTTGTTATGTTAAAACCCTATGAGCTCAATAAACTCAATAAACTTCAAAAGTATCTTGGACTGGTCTTTTTAAACTCCTTAAGAGATAAAAGGAAAACATAATCTTTTATTCCTGCAGTCTCTGCAATTCTTCTGGCAATGTCTTGACAATCTTTTTTGTTTTTACCATGGATCATGGTAAAGAGATTATATTTCCATTTCACTTGAATTCTTCGCTGGTAGCAATGGCTGACCTCTTTAAAGCCCGCCATCATATGACCTATTTCATCTATTTCATCTTCAGGTACATACCAGGCAACCATGGCATTTGCTTTAAAGCCGGCTGATTGATGATAAAGGGTTGCCCCGAAGCGTCTGAGTGTACCTTGCTTTTTTAGCAATTTGATCTTTTCAATTAGTTCTTCCTCACTTATTCCAATTTTCTCAGCCAAAACAGTAAAGGGTCTAACTGTTAAAGGAAGATTGCCCTGGAGGTAGTGAATAATTTTTCTTTCAAGATCATCAAGCATGTTTATCGCATTATCCAATACACCTTAATATGTCAAGGGAAATAGGTTTAAGCTTGAAAAGTTATATAAAGTTATATATCTTCGAAATCTAAACAAAAATTATCAGCCCTTTGCTAAAATGAAAAGGTGTCATGTACCAAGATATTAGAGAAAGGCTTGAGACCCTGAATAAAATCGGGATTGCCTTATCAAGTGAGACAATTCTGAGCCGTTTGCTGGAATTGATTGTAAGGGAAGCACGCTATTTTACCAATGCTGACGCCGGCAGCCTCTACCTTGTTGATCTGGATAAAAATTGTCTGGATTTTGAAGTTGCCCAGAACGATACCCTGAAAAAAAGATATGATCTGAAACCGGAAACATTTAAACCATACTCACTTACTCTCACCAAAAATAGTATCGCCGGCTATGTAGCCATCACTGGTGAAACCCTCAATATCCCCGATGCGTATAATTTGCCTCCAGAGGTTGGTTTCGAGTTTAATCGAGACTTTGATAAAAGAAACAGATACAGAACCAAATCTATGCTTTTAGTGGCAATGAAAGACACAGATGGTAAGATAATTGGTGTTCTTCAGCTTATAAACTCAACCAATAGCCAAGGAAAGGTTGTTTCTTTTGACATCAATATAGAATCCCTCGTTTCATCCCTGGCTTCACAGGCAGCCGTAGCCATAAAGAATGCACAGCTTATAGAGGAGATAAAGGCTATTTTTGAGGCCCTTATTCAGTATTCAGTTTCCGCCATAGATGCCAGGAGCCCCTTTACTGCCGGACATTCCATGGGGGTAGCAAAATATACTATGGCCTTAGCAAGTGCCCTAAATGATACACATGATGGTCCTTACGCCGATATTTCCTTTAGCCCTGCTCAACTCGAAGAGCTAAATTATGCCGCCTGGCTTCATGATATAGGGAAAATTGGTGTCAGGGAATGTGTGCTTGATAAAAGGACCCGACTCTCAGATGCAGAGATGGAGGCCTTGACCAATCGTTTTGAAAACATCAAAGCTTCAGCGATCACTGAAACCCAGAAAAAAAAGTTCGAATTATTTCATAACAATCGAGAAAACGCAGCAGAGATAAAAAAATTAGATAGAGAATTAAAAAATCGGATAAAACAAATTGAGGAGGACTTAGCATCCATCAAGAAGATTAATACAGGCAATCTTCTAAACGATTCAGGACATAAGAAGTTAGAGGAAATTCACCAGAAGAAGTATTTAGATTTTGAAGGACAAAAAAGAAACTATCTAACGGATTTTGAATTTGAAAATCTTTCTGTAAGAAAAGGTAACCTGACAAAAGAGGAGATAGAGGAAATCCGATCACATGTGATCCATACCGAAAACATAGTTAATAAGGTACCATTTACCAAACACTTAAAAAGAGTACCTTTTTTTGCTGCTGGACACCATGAAATGCTTGATGGCTCCGGTTATCCAAAACATGTTAAAGCCGAGGCTATTCCCCTTCAGACAAGAATAATGACTGTAGCCGATATCTATGAGGCATTAATTGCTAAAGATAGACCATACAAAAAAAGTATTGATCAAAAAAAGTCCTTGACTATACTGAGAGAGGAGGCAAAAAATGGCAGGCTTGACAAAGAACTGGTCAGGGTTTTCATTGAAAAGAGGGTTTATGAAAGCAAATAAACTAAGTTCGCTTTAATTATCCCGATATAGCGGGAGAATAATGGGATAATGGGTTTACTGATTAGTTGTTAATCGCCTGCCCTGTGAAATGCGAAGTATATTTCACCAGGGTTAATTTTTATTCGAATAACTAATAACATAAATGGATGGCATATCTCGGATAACACTAAAAAGCTTATAAATTAAACATGTTATAGAAATACCGATATATCAACTTTAGGCACTTTTTACAGAGACACTCACCATGGATATAAAGAGGGATTATTACGAGGATATTCAGCTACTTGACAGCAGGGTACTGTGGTTCTGGTTCCTTATGCTCATAGCTGCCCTAATCACCTTCCCATTTCTGGCGCCAAACTATTATATCTATATGGCCAATTATATGGCCATCAACGTTCTTGTTACTGTCGGATTGAATATGTTGGTGGGCTACACCGGTCAGATATCTCTCGGCCATGCCGGATTTTTTGCCATAGGGGCCTTTACCACCGTTCTTTTAATGGGCAAGCTTTCCTTCCCATTTCTCATTGCGCTTATCGGTGGTGGCGCCATTTCCGCCCTTTTTGGTTTTATCCTTGGTATCCCTGCCCTCAGGTTAGTAGGCCCATATCTTGCTATTGCTACTCTTGGTTTCGGTATGGCTATCACCCAATTAATAGGTCGCTGGAAGCTTTTCGGAGGGAGGATGGGGATACAGGCACCTGAGATCACATTTGGCCCTTACACTGTTTCGAGCGACAGAGATCTTTACTTCATAATCATAACAATTACCTTTCTCTTAACCTGGGCTGCCAGAAACCTCATGAAAACAAAGGTTGGCAGGGCCTTCATTGCCATCAGGGATTCAGACATCGCTGCCCAGACAATGGGTGTGAACCTGACCTACTATAAGACCCTGGCCTTTGCCATAAGCGCATTTTATACAGGCATTGCCGGAGGATTGATGGCATTTATGCTTGGCTTCATCAACCCGAGTAGCTTTAATTTTATCCTTTCGATCTATTTCCTGGCATTTGTTATCGTAGGAGGCGTTGGGACCATATTTGGCTCCATTATGGGCGGGGTTGTGATGACTTGGTTAATCCTAACGCTGGATAAGATTCAGGATTTACCCTATATTGGGGAGCTTTTAATGACTGTTTCAGAGAATTGGATGAGTGTCACGGGTATTCACAATGTGGCAAGTATCTTCCTTGGCTTAATAATTGTTTTAATTGTAGTTTTTGAGCCCCTTGGTCTATACGGCTTCTGGATAAGGACAAAGATATACTGGAAAACATGGCCGTTTTAATTAAAGTGCCTAAAGTGAGCCCGCCCTGGTGCGACGTGATTTGAATATATGCTTGTTTATGATGTATCATCAATCCTGGTTTATCTTTGCTAAGTCAGGTTTTACCAGGTCTGGGCCAGGGCTAAAGTGTCTAAAGTGCCTAAAGTTATGGATAGGATTAGCCGAGACTTCTTTTGGTAAAACTTTTGAGAAGTAAATGGGGCCCAAAAGCACGGCTTATAAAAATGAGTTCAATGTACCAAAATATTAGTTTGGAGTAATAAGTAATATAAACTCAATTAGTTAAATCATTTTTTTGTTTCAACTTTAGGCACTTTAGCTCACTTACCGGAAAGGTAACAAATCATGTTTCTACAGCTTTTAATAAGCGGAATTTCCATAGGAAGTATCTACGCACTGGTTGCCTTAGCCATGGTAATTATCTACAAGACCTCAGAGGTGCCGAACTTTGCCCAGGGTGAAATGGCCATGATCTCCACCTTTGTCGCATTTATGTTCCTGGATACCTATGGTCAGCCCTTTATTGTTTCATTCACTGGGGCCTTGGGATTTGCTATTTTATTAGGGGTATTTTTAGAGTTTGTTTTCTTGAGAAGGGCAAAGGATCCCAATGTCCTTAGTCTAATCCTTATTACCCTCGGATTTGAGATGATGCTTTATGGTTTAGCAAGCTGGAAATGGGGAGCCGAACAAAAGAGCTTCCCTTTTCCGGTTTCAGACTTTGAAATTGTTAATTTAGGCCAAGCTGTAGCCAGTTACCTGAATATCGCCACGTTTTTTGTGGCCCTAACTCTAATGTTTATCCTATTTCTTTTCTTTAAATATACCAAGGTGGGTATTGCCATGAAAGCTACCCAACAGAATATGATAGCCGCCAGGATAAATGGGATCAGGGCCAATAGGATATTATCCCTAACATGGGGTATGAGTTCCTTTATTGGGGCTGTGGCCGGTATGATGTTAGCGCCCATGGCTACTCTGGACCCGAATTTGATGATGGATCCCCTGCTCAAGGGCTTTGCTGCGGCTGTTATGGGTGGGATGACCACCCTGGTTGGTTCTGCTATCGGAGGATATCTCCTTGGTATCATTGAAACCCTATTTGGTGGATACGTTTCTTTGCAATTTAAATCTATAGTAGCTTTTTTGATCATTGTGCTGGTTCTATGCTTCAAGCCGAGTGGTCTTTTTGCCAAGCACTATGTTAGAAGGGTTTAATCTGTTTATTGGGTTTATTAAGTTTGTTGAGCTTTCGAATCATAGGCGAATTTAGTTTGTTGGGTTAATTAGTTAAAGACTTTTTATGGATACTGTTGAAAAACAAATGGAACCAGATTTTTTTAGCGTTGATAATCTGATAGTCGCCTTTGGTGGCCTGAAAGCCGTTGATAAGGTTAGCTTTAAAATCAACAGGAAAGCCATCTTTTCTATCATCGGCCCCAATGGTGCAGGAAAGACTACTATCTTTAACTGTATCAATGGTCTTTATGTACCAGATACAGGGAAGATAATCTTTAATGGTGAAGACATAACAGGTCTAAAGCCTCACAAAATCGCCAGGAAGGGGATTGCCCGAACCTTTCAGAATATCGAGCTTTTTTCCAGGATGACAACAATGGAAAATTTGATGCTGGGCAGGCATATTCATATTAATACAGGGGTATTGAGCGGGGCTACCTTCTTTAGACGAAAATCAAAGGCCGCCCTTGAAGAGATAAAGCACAGAGAGCGGGTAGAACAGATTATTGATTTACTGGATTTGCAATCTGCCCGAAATCAGTTTGTGGGTGGCCTTCCCTACGGGACCCAGAAGCTCATCGAGTTAGGTAGAGCCCTGGCCCTTGAGCCCGAGCTTTTACTCTTAGATGAGCCTTCGGCCGGGATGAACACAGAAGAAAAGCAGGATCTTATCTTCTGGATCAAGGATATACAGGATGAATTGGGGATCACCATCTTATTGATTGAGCATGATATGAAGATGGTTATGGATATATCGGACAGGATTTTGGCTATAAACTTTGGCAAACCAATAGGTGAAGGGATTCCTGAAGAGATCCAGAACAATCCTGAGGTTCTAAAGGCATATTTAGGGGAGGAAGAGCCTGAAACAGTAGGCAGCAGGCAGTAAGCAGTAGACAGAAAAAGCATTAGGGCGTAAGCAATTTAGCGCATTTTAGCCAATTATAAATTTAGCTCACTAAAGAATGGCGTTTCTTGAAATTAAAAATATAGAGACTTTTTATAGACTCGTCTATGCCTTAAGGGGCGTTTCCTTAGCCCTTGAAGAGGGTACCATAACTGCTATCTTAGGAAATAATGGGGCAGGAAAATCAACTATATTAAAGACGGTTATGGGTTTGATCGAGGATCAGCCGGACAAAGGAACTATCGAGTTTATGGGAAAGAGAATCGACGGTAAGGATCCTGAACAATTAGTCAGGTTAGGTATCTCTTATGTGCCAGAAGGGCGGGAGATCTTTGATGAGCTAACAGTCAGGGAAAACTTACTTATGGGGGCCTACTGCAGGCATGATAGGGCTGGGATCAAGGAAGACTTCAAAAGGATCTATGGCTATTTTTCAGTCCTTGAGGAAAGAGAGGATCAGCTTGCCGGAACACTTTCAGGAGGTGAACAGCAAATGCTGGCAATAGGCAGGGCCTTGATGAACAAGCCCAAGCTACTCTTCCTGGATGAACCATCCTTAGGGCTCTCACCTATCCTTGTTAAGGAAATATTTGATATTATAAAGATGATAAATGAAGAAGGTATTACAATACTCCTGGTAGAACAGAATGCACGAATGGCGTTAAAAATTGCCCATATTGGTTTGATACTGGAAAATGGACGCTTCGTCATGAAGGGGAAGGCAGCAGATCTGATGGAAGACGAAGATGTAAAGGAATTTTATCTTGGGGTAAAACAAACAGAATCGGCCAAGGGCTATCAGAGGTGGAAGAGAAAAAAAAGATGGAGATAATTAGATGACCTACGAGACAGTGCCACAGGTTTTTTTTAATGCAGTAAAAAAGTATACTGACAGGGTTGCTATGAGGAAAAAGGATTTTGGTCTGTGGCACGATATTTCCTGGAATGAATACTACACTTTGGCCAAGTATGTGGGCTCGGCACTCATATCAATGGGCCTTAAAAAGGGAGATTGTGTATCCATCATAGGTGACAATTGTCCTGAATGGGCTATCATAGACCTGGGTATCCAATGCGCTGGTGGCGTGGCTGTTGGGGTCTATTCCACCAACGCCTGGCCACAGGTTGAATATGTGATTCAGAATTCTGAATCTAAATTTTTCTTTTTGGAAAACGAGGAGCAGCTTGATAAGTGGCTCAACTTTAGGGACAAGGTTCCCCATCTAAAAAAGGTTATTGTGTGGGATCTGGAAGGACTCATGCAATTCAAGGACCCCATTTTCATAGCCTACGATGAAGTCCTGGAGATTGGCCGTCAGATCGTGGAAAAGGAGCCCGATCTGTTTGAGAACCGTATGAATGAGGTTACGCCCGAGGATCTCTCTGTTCTCATTTATACCTCAGGAACCACAGGCCTCCCAAAGGGGGCGATGCTGACCCACAGAAATGTTACATGGATGGGGCGGGCCATCGAAAAAGAAAATCCCCTATATGATACGGACGAGGTCTTGTCCTTTTTGCCCCTGTGTCACATCTTCGAACGTCTCTTTTCGGTCTTTGGGCATATCAGCCATGGATTTACCGTTAATTTCATAGAAAGCCTGGACACGGTTACAGACAATATGAGGGAGGTATCCCCAACTGTGGGATATGCTGTTCCCCGTATCTGGGAAAAATATCTTTCTGCCGTCTACATCAGGATGTCCGATGCCACCTGGTTTAAAAAGCTCGTCTTTGGCATCGCCTTTAAAATAGGTAAGAAGCGGGCCACCCTGATGATGAATTTCAAGCCTGTCCCCTATTATCTCAAGGTTTCCTATCAGCTTGCCTGCCTCGCAGTATTTCGAAAGCTTAAAGAGAGGCTGGGGTTTGACCGGCTGAGGGTAGCCTACTCGGGCGCTGCCCCCATATCCCCAGATGTGCTTCATTTTTTCCAGTCCATCGGTGTCAATCTCATAGAGGGATATGGCCAGACAGAGGGTACAGGGGTAACCTGTGTCTCCAGGATAGGCAAGGTGAAATTTGGAACTGTAGGACCGCCCCTCACCGGTACAGAGGTGAAAATAGCAGAAGATGGAGAAATACTGGTGAGATCTCCCAGTGTTTTCAAGGGTTATTACAACAATCCTGAGGCCACAAAAGAGACCCTTAAGGATGGGTGGCTTTACTCTGGTGATGTGGGAGAGTTAGATGATGATGGTTACCTTAAAATAACAGACAGGAAAAAAGATATTATTGTAACTGCCGGCGGCAAAAATATTACTCCCCAATATATTGAGAACCAGCTAAAATTCAGTTCCTATATCAATGACGCCGTAATTATTGGGGATAACAGAAAATTCATTTCAGCCCTTATTATGATTGACGAAGATAATGTAGTCAAATATGCTCAAGATAACAAGGTCCAATTTTCAACTTACAAAGATCTGACCCAGAGCCCGGAGATTTTCAAGCTCATAGACAAAGAGTTAAATAATGTCAACTCAGGACTTTCACGGGTGGAACAGATAAAAAAATTCACTATCATACCTAAAAAATTGTACGAAGAAGACGGTGAGGTGACCCCAACCATGAAGGTTAAAAGAAAATTTATAAATGAGCATTTCAGGGATCTGATTGAGGCTATGTATAAAAGAAGGTAGATGGATAAGCAATTTAATTTCCGATTAATTAATTTTTAAGTATTTGTGACCATACACGGGGGGTTGGAGTACTTGGAGTATTGGAGTAATGGAGTGTTGGCCCGCCCTGGTGCATATTCCATGTATGCAAGCATATAGCCAGATAATCAGATCTGGGCCAGGGAGTATAGGAGTAATGGAATTGTCAAAAGCTTCATGAAAATGGGAAATTGATATGAAAAATGGAAATAGATCAGTAGGACAGGCGTCTCGCCTGTCCTACTGAAAAACTTTTAACAATACTCGCAAAATCAAAAGGAGGGAGAAAATGAAAAAGAGGAACTTGGTTATTATGTTGTCTTGCGTAATGGTCTTATCTTTGGCTTTCATTCCTGTTGCACGGGCAGAAAGAGGAGTCACTGATACAGAGATCAGGATCGGCCAATGGGGCCCGCAGACAGGACCTGCTGCTCTCTGGGGAGCAGTGGCCAGGGGAACAGGGCTCTTATTTAAAATTATCAATGAGGAAGGCGGAATCCATGGAAGGAAGATAAAATACTTTCTAAGGGATGACGCCTATCAACCCCCCAAAACAAAGGCTATTGCCAAAGAGTTGGTGGAAGACAAGAAGGTCTTTGCCTTTGCTTCAGGTGTTGGGACAGCTACTGGTTTTGCTGTTAGAGATTACCTGGAGAAAAACAAAGTCCCCTGGATAGGACCAGCAGCCGGTTCTGTTCATTGGTGCTATCCACCTGAGAAGGCCCCTTATCTATTCGGAACCTATCCTCTCTACTGCGATGAGGCATTCCTCCTTGTAAATTATGCTATCGATAAGTTAGGGAAAAAAAGAATAGCCTTTTTCTACCAGAATGATGATTACGGAAAGGTCGGTCTTATCGGCGCCCAAATAGCCCTGGAAAGAAGGGGTATGAAATTTGCTGCCACAGTCTCAGCAGAGCCACTTGATACAGACCTCAGCTCTCACTGCATGAAGCTCAAGGCTGCCAAACCTGATGTAGTCATTATGTGGGTCCTTCCAAAACATGGGGCTATTATGCTCGGTACAGCAGCAAAACTTGGATTTAAACCTTTTTGGATGACAACAAGTACCCTGAGTGATTACCAGCTAATGTATAAAATCAGTAAGGGTCTTTTTAAAGATGTAATTTTTGCAACCTTTGGGGAACTACTTCACTCAAAACATCCATTAATGATAAAGTACCATGATGCCCAAAAAAGGCTGGCGCCTAAGGAAAGATGGGGAGTTTTTTACTATGCTGGTATCCTCTTTATCGAGCCAATGGTGGAGGCATTTAAGAGATGCGGAAGGGATTTGACTGTAGATAATTTCATCAAGGCCATGGAGTCAATTAAGGACTTTCAGGGTATAGGCCCTAAGATGAGCTTCGGCCCGAATAAAAGACAGGGGTCACGCTCATTTTTTATCGCCAGGTGTACCGAGGGTGGGAATGCTGAAAAGCTTACTGGCTGGGTAACCTCAGATATTGACGTTTACGATGTTAAAAGAAGACTTGAGCATTAAAGTTTGTTGGGTCTCTTGGGTTCGTTGGGTTTCTTGAGTCCGCTTATAACCCTGGCCCAGACCTGGCATGCAAGGACTGAGTTTAATAGCTCCCGCTTAGAATCATTAAAGCGGCATTAGCTTGTTACAATCACGTCGCGCCAGGGCGGGCTTTAGGCACGTAATTTTTACTGTTTTTCAGCCGCAGGCGGATTAGAAACCTATGAACCCTATGAACTCAACAAACACAATAAACACTAAACCCCTACCCCTAAAAAAAGCCCTGCCTGATGAACTACTAATGCCACCACATAGGCACTTACAAGGCTATAGAAGATAGCAAAAAGTGCCCACCGCCAACTACTCTCCTTTTTAATTACTATGACGGTCACAAAACAGGGAACATAAAGCATCATAAAGATAATCAGGGTAAATGCTGTCAGTTGATTCCAGCCTGGTTCTTTTTGAAGTCTTACTGATAGTGGTTCAGGTTCTTCAGATACACCTTCTCCAAGAGAATATGCGGTTCCAAGTGTAGAAAGAATCACCTCCTTTGCTGCAAAACCCCCAACAAGGGCAATATTTACCCTGTATTCAAAACCAAGAGGACTCGTTATAGCAGTTAGGGCCTTTCCAACAATTCCGGCAAAAGATCCCTCGAGAGCAGCCCCTTGTTCATCAAAATCTATCTTATCAATGCCCTTCTTTACCCTATCATATGCCCTGACTATCTCCTTTTTTCTCTCAGAACCCCGGGTATAGATATCATAGTATTTATCAAAAGAGTTAATCCCTTCCCCTGTTTTTACTATTTTATTTACCCCAGGAGTTGAGAGAAATTCCTGAATGAGGGCCCCCTTTCTATCCTTGAAGGAATTTATCTCCTCTTTAGAGAGCCCGGGAAAGGTCATCATAATCCACAAAAGGATAGAAATGGCCAATATTACGGTGCCAGCCTTTTTAATGTACATCCAGGTTCTCTCCCATGTATGGATAAGCAACCCTTTAAAGGTAGGAAGCCTGTAGGGGGGGAGTTCCATTACAAAGGGTGTCTTTGCCCCTTTAAGAACCGTTATTCTGAGTATCTTGGCAGCAACAAGGGCAAAGCCCCAACTAAGGAGGGTGAGGAGAAACATGATCATGGCCTCATTTTTGGCAAAAAAGGCAGCAATAAGCATGGCAAAAACAGGAAGTTTGGCACCACAATTCATAAAAGGCAGGACCAGCATAGTTGCTATCCTCTCTTTTGAGCTCCTTAAAGTCCTGGTAGCCATTACACCGGGAACAGCGCAACCCCCTGCTATGCCACCGCTTACGATCAAAGCCATCACAGAGCTACCATGCAGGCCAAACCAGCTTAGGATCCTATCCATCATGTATGCAATCCTGGCGATATATCCTGAATCCTCCAGGATTGCTATAGCAAAAAACATAAACATGAGAAGCGGAACGAAACTTAGCACACTTCCCACCCCATCAATAATGCCTGACACTATCAGAGACCTGAAAATACCCTCAGGCAGAATAGAGGACACTATTGTAGATACCAACTCAAAGAATCTTTCAAACCAGGTAACCGGGGCCTCGCTTCCCCGGAAAGTAAACTCATAGATTCCATAAAGAACCAAGAGCATAATTATCGGACCAAGGATTCTGTTGGTAAGTACTCTATCTATCTTATCTGAAAGATAGAGCCTTGATTCCCTTTCCCGCTTAACAACCTCTTTGGTAATGCCAACAATATACCCGTACCTATAATCAGAGATAAGTGATTCCGCATCCTGATCCAGGGTGGCCAAGATATGTTTGTTTATTTTCTCACGTATCTTAAAACATGCCTGGCCTATCATCTCATCCCCCTTGATCATATCAAGGATAGGTTGATCCCCTTCCAGACATTTTATCGCAAGCCAGCTTGGAGGGTATTTGCCGCTATAAGTGTCATTTTTCTCCAAAAGTTTTTCAATATCATCAATCCCTGAAATTATATCTCCTCCATAGCAGATGTTAACTGGTTTCCATTCTCTCTTTTCTGTTGCCACCTTAACTGCCTGACCCAGGAGTTCCTTGAGTCCTTTGTTTGATCTGGCCACTGTTGGAATAACAGGGACATCGAGCATCTCTGAAAGCTTTTTCACATCAATAGTTATACCCCTTGCATCTGAGACATCCACCATATTGAGGGCTATGATAAGCGGTATGCCAAGTTCTAAAAATTGGACGGCAAGATAAAGGTTTCTCTCGAGATTTGAGGCATCTACAATATCAACAACCACATCCGGCTTTTCCTCAATCAGAAAATTCCGCGCCACTATTTCTTCTATGGAGTAAGCAGTCAAAGAATAGATGCCTGGCAGATCAACTATCTCTATTTCTGTACCTTTATACTTTATCAGGCCGGATTTTTTCTCCACAGTCACACCTGGCCAGTTACCCACGTGCTGTCTTGTACCTGTAATGTTATTGAATACCGTAGTCTTCCCGGAATTTGGGTTGCCTGCAAGTGCAATCTTTATTTTTTCTGCCACCCCTTTTCCCCCTCATCTACTTCAACCTCTATGTAGTCGGCCTCATTATTTCTTAAGGTCAGGGTATAATCCCTTACCTTTATAGCTACCGGGTCATAAAGAGGCGCCCTTCCTATAATTTGAATAAGTGCCCCCTTTCCAACCCCCATATCTCTGATCCTTCTCCCCATCTCTCCTGTCACATTTATTTTCGTTATTATGCCAGCCTGGTTATCAGACATATTCCTCATCTTTATAATTCTTTTCATCCTTATTAACTCCCCCCATTCGTCTGATTATTATTTTCATAGCATAATTACCGATCTTGTTTTATTTGTAAAGGATGTAAATTTTCAAATCTTTTTTTAAGAAATTATAGTAAACGACAAAATTAAGTAGACATAGTCCCATCATGTCATCTTATTTATGACATTCACTATAGTTCGATAGATTCTTAGATTGATTTTGTCTTTTACAATTTCATGACAGAAAAGAAGAGTTTTTACGAAAAAGATATCTTCACAAAAGTCATCTAAAAAAAGGTTGAAACGTTTGACTAAAGAGGGCATGATGCCACATTAAAAAAGGGAGAGGAGTTAGAGGTTAATAATAATGATTAAAAGAATTTATATAACAACATTAATTTTCCTTATTTTGATATTTGCCCTTCATACTCTTTCTGCTGCTGAGAATGAAGAGAAACAAGAGATACCGCCTGCAAATGTCGTTGTATCAAAGGTTACTACAGGCATGATCGCACCTGAGGATGAATTTATCGGAACGGTTTACTATCTCGAGGTTTCAGATGTTTCCGCCGAGGTAAGTGGAGCTGTAGAGGCCACAGAATTTGAAGAGGGGCAGCGAATTACAAAGGGGGAAGCGCTTGTAAGGCTCAATTCCGACCTTCTCGAAAAGAAACTTCAGGCAAAAGTGGCATCGTACGAACAGGTCCTTTCGGACCTCGAAAGGGCAAGAAATGATTTTGAAAGAATACAGAATCTTTACAAAAAAAAGATTGTTGCAGAAAAGGATTACGACGATCAGTGGTTCCAGGTGAAGGGCCTTGAAAAAAGGGCAGCTGCCCTTAAGGCAGAGGTTGAACACCTTGAAATAGAGCTTAAAAAAACAATCATCGCGGCACCTTTTAACGGCGTGATAATTAAAAAACATGTTGCACGCGGGGAATGGCTTTCACCGGGTAAAACCGTGGCAACAATAGCACGGGATGATGCCGTGGATATTATTGTGGAGGTCCCACAAGAAGTGATCAAATATCTAAAACCCGGTATGGCAGTGAAGGCGACTGCAGCCGGAATGAAAAAGAGCGGAACAATCACCGCCATCATACCGAGAGGTGATATTGCAACAAGAACATTCCCTGTTAAGATCAGAATTAACGACCCCACTTCACTCATGGAGGGAATGGAGGCAAGGGTGAGATTGCCGGTGGGTGAAAGAATAAATACCCTTATGGTACCAAGAGATGCTGTCTTAAATATGTCCGGAAAAACAGTTGTTTTTGCCGTGGTTGACGAAAAAGCAATGATCATATCCACTCAAGTTGTGGGATATAAGGGAATGAAGGCCGGTGTAAATGCACAGAAGATTTCAGAAGGTATGAAGGTTGTTGTCAAGGGAAATGAAAGACTGAGGAATGGCCAGCCTGTCATAGTTATAAAAGAAATCGAGTAACCTAACCCGGACAAGGCAGAACTAGATAGGTTTTAGTTTGAAACTGGAAACTGGATAAATAGGGAAGTTTATCTATTCTAATAAAAAATTAGTTACGAATTTCCCCAAGTATCAAGTTTCAAATTTCAAGTTTCAAATGTTTTTCTGCCAGAAAAAATTTTATTAAGAGACTATGGATCTTATTAAATTTTCTATAAATGATCCTGTTAAAGTTATCGTTGGAGTTCTCGTAATCCTCCTTTTCGGATTTATCGGGCTTCATAGACTGCCCTACCAGTTAAGCCCAAGTCTGGAGGTGCCCCAGATTACCATTAGAACAGTCTGGACCGGCGCCACTCCCTATGAGATCGAGCGGGAAATTATCGAAGAGCAGGAAGAGGTATTTAAGGGAATCCCCAATCTTGTCGAGATGGAAAGCACATCATCGAACAACAGAGGCGAAATAACGCTTAAATTCAAGCTTGGCACCAACATTGATGATGTACTCCTGAGGGTTTCAAACAAACTGAACGAGGTCAGGTCATACCCTCAAAATGTGGAAAAACCTGTAATCAGCGCTACAGGGGCTGCCACATCTCCTATAGTTTGGATGATGCTGAAAACAACCGCTGATAATCCAAATTCCATATACACCTATAGAACCTTTTTTGAAAATGAAATAAAGCAATATCTTGAAAGGGTGGAGGGTGTTGCCGATCTCTTTATAGGTGGCGGTAGCGAAAAAGAGATGCACATCATTTTGAAGCCCGAAAAACTTGCTGCATATGGCCTGACAATCGGAGATGTTGTAAAGGTCTTGAATGCCGAAAATGTGAATATATCTGCGGGCAGCATGGATGTCGGAAGAAGAGGTTTCAGGATCAGGACAGTGGCCGAATTTCAATCGGCCGAGGATCTCGAAAGTATTGTCATCAAATCAACAGGCCAGAAGCGGATCTTTCTTTCGGATATTGCCACCGTAAGATTCGGATACGCAAAGCTAACGGCCGAGATCATCCACAAAGGTAGCGAGGCAATTATAACAGGCATTAAACCTGAACCAGGCACAAACATACTTGAGTTGACAGATAGGGTTGAGAAGGTCGTTAACTGGCTGAATGCGGAAAGATTAAAACCCAAAAAGATCTACTTGCATTGGGGTTATGACCAGAGGCCCTATATCAGAGGTGCAATCAGGCTGGTGCAAACAAATATTCTTATTGGTGGAACGCTGGCCATTCTGGTTCTTTTAATCTTTTTGAGAAGCTTTTCTTCCACTGTCGTTATTGCTACTACTATTCCTATCAGTATCATTGGAAGCTTTATTTTCTTAAGCTCATTTGGAAGAACCCTGAATGTAGTTTCTCTTGCAGGGATTGCATTCGCAGTTGGAATGCTTCTGGACAGCGCTATTGTGGTTCTCGAAAATATCGACCGTCACAGAAAGATGGGCAAATCCCCCTTCCAGTCCGCCTATGAAGGAACAAAAGAAGTATGGGGAGCAATACTTGCATCATCCCTTACTACAGTGGCAGTCTTCCTTCCCATTGTCTTTATAGAGGAAGAAGCAGGTCAATTATTCAGGGATATTGCAATAGCCGTGACCTGTGCCATCATATTAAGTCTCTTTGTTGCTGTATCTGTTATCCCGATGTTCTCCAACAAACTGTTTGGCCTACGAAAAAATAAAAATGCCTTTAAGGAGGGCCGCCGAACAGGGATAGGATTTTATCTCGTAAATGGAATAATGAGTCTGGTTGGATTGGCTACAAAAAACTGGATAACAAGGATAGCAACCGTCACAGTACTAACCATCTTTTCCATATCATCAGCCGTATTTCTAATACCAAAAATGGAGTACCTCCCTCAGGGAAACAGAAACTTCGTGTTTAGCCTAATGGTTCCACCTCCCGGACTCTCTTACGAGGAGAGAAAAGAAATAGGGCAGAATATATTCCATTCTGTTAACCCTTACATAGACAAGGACTACAAAGGTCTGCCGGCCATAAGGGAAGTATTTTATGTGGGCGCAGATAGATTTATGTTTGTCGGCACCATGAGTAAACATGAGCAGCGTGCCGGGGAACTGGTGCCACTTTTATCTAAAACGATAAACAGTATCCCGGGAATATTCGGTGTGACGAATCAGGCCGGGATATTCCAGACACGGACAGGGGGTGGAAGAACCATCGATGTGGATGTCAGTGCGCAAGATTTAAACACAATCGTTAGGGTTGCTGGCACTATGTTCGGGATGATACGAAAAGAAATTCCCGGAGCCCAGGTAAGACCTGTCCCTTCCATCGAGCTCCTCTATCCGGAAATCGATATTATTCCTGAAAGGGACCGTCTAAGGGCGGCAGGGATGAGCTCCAGTGATCTGGGTATCAGTCTGGATGTTCTTCTGGACGGCAGGAAGGTGGGTGATTTCAAGCAGAAGGGTCAAAAGAAGATCGACCTTGTTCTGAAGTCATCGGATAAGGATTTTTCCACACCTGAAGAACTCTATAAGGCCCTTGTTGCCACACCCAAAGGGAAGATTGTGCCCATTTCCTCCTTTGCAAAGTTTCAAAGATCAACAGGCCTTGATCAGATAAGGCACCTTGAAAGACAGAGGACAATTTCTCTTCAGGTAACACCGCCCAAGACCATTTCCCTTGAAGAGGCAATGGATATAATTAGTGACAAACTCGTGCCTCTTCTTAAAACCAAGGGAATGCTACAGGGTGTGAATATCAAATTGAGTGGTGAAGCTGATAAACTGACACAAACAAGAGGGGCAATTCAATGGAATTTCATCCTGGCCGCAGTAATTATCTATCTTTTAATGTCCGGGTTGTTTGGTAATTTCATCTATCCCCTTGTAGTATTATTTACCCTTCCCTTCGCAGCAGTAGGTGGATTTATTGGTCTTAAGCTTATGAACCTATTTATCCAGCCTCAGCCCCTTGATGTATTGACCATGCTCGGTTTTGTTATACTTATCGGAGTGGTTGTAAATAATGCAATACTGATTGTTTACCAGGCCCTCAATAATATCAGGAATTACGGTATGGAGTACCGTGAGGCCATACTTGAATCCACCAGGACAAGGCTGAGACCAATTTATATGAGCACCTTTACCAGTATCTTTGGTATGCTCCCCCTTGTCCTTGCACCGGGGCCTGGTTCAGAGATTTACAGAGGTCTCGGAAGTGTTATCCTTGGGGGGCTTGCCATATCTTCCATATTCGTGATCTTTATCATACCTTCACTCCTTATGTTCGTCATAAGAATGGAAAAGAAAGAATCTGGCTAACCCAATTATTAAGTCATTATCATTGTATAATCAAATCTAAAAGTTTATTCTAACGGAAAAAACCTTGCTCTCTGAGCAAGGTCAGAGTTCTTTGGCTATGCCTGGAAATACAACACGGGAGCATTGGAGTATTGGAGAACTGGAGTATTGGAATAAAAACAGAAGATTATGATGTTTTTCTGTT
>JAUWNK010000078.1 GCA_030612685.1 Desulfobacteraceae bacterium | reverse complement strand
ACCTTCCTTGATGCCCAGATTACTTTATCTGAAATATTAGTTGGGCATACTAGCAGGCCATAATGGTTTTCAACATCTCCGGATGGCCTGAGATAGCTTATCTGCTCCCCTGTGCCTGAAAGGAGAACACCTCCGGCCTCGGAAACAATAACTTCACAGGCACATGTATCCCACAACTTTGTCCCCCTGGCAGGATGCACATATATATCTGCTTTCCCACTAATGACCATTGCCACCTTCCTACCTACACTTCCTGACGAAATTTCATCCTGAACATCCAGCAATTGAATAAATTCGTCTACCTTTGAATCCCTGTGTGAACGGCTGACAGCAAGACGTAAATGTTTCATGTTAGTAGTATCGGAAATCCCTAATCTTAATGGCTTATCTCCTTTAGATAACCAGCTTTTATACGCCCCCAAACCTTTACATGCATAAAGCTCCAATCCAGTAGTTGGCTCAATTACTACACCAATGGTTGGTTCACCAAAATGTGTTAGCCCAACCATGGTAACGAATTCGCCATTAGCCTTGATGAAATCTCTTGTGCCATCCAGGGGATCAATCATCCAGACCCATTCAAATCCTGTTTTATCCCATGTATCAGGCTCTTCCTCTGTGAAGATGGCATGCTCAGGAAGGAGACTTTTGAGCTTTTGTGTAATAATCTCATTCGCAGCCATATCTGCAGCAGTTACAGGATCATCCTTACCCTTTTCTCTGATACCAATATTACCGCCTGACAGATATTGCTGGTAGATGTCCTTTATCTTTTCTGCTGCTAACCGAGCTGCTTGTCTGGCAATATCCAATAGGTATTCCAGGTCTTGTTTCATCAATAACCCCATTAAATTTAAGAGTTTGACTACTTAATACCAGGGGCATAAAATAGTATTCATTTTTATCATGCAAGACAACTTTATTAAATCTGTAGTGTACCGCTTTGGCGGTGCCAATAGATGCAGCCTTCCGAGTCCCGGAATCGGGGACTAAAGGACTGCGCTACCCGCCCGCCTGCCGTCCGTCGGGCAGGGCCTGGAGGCGAAGCCGACCCGCCCGCCTCGCCTGCGCGAGAGCAATGGCGGGCAGGTGACGGGCAGGCATTCTTTAGATGCAAACAATTATATGCTCTGGGTAATAAATTATTGACAAATATTGTGCATAAGGTTAGGTGTTTTTGTAAAATATATCAAGGAGCTTTTTGGCCGAAGTGGCGGAATTGGTAGACGCGCTAGGTTCAGGACTTAGTAGGTGTAAGCCTGTGCGGGTTCGAGTCCCGCCTTCGGCATACTAAGACTGGCAAGGAAGGATTAGCTGAATTTCGGTTAATCCTTTTTTCTCCCCCAGATAGTACGGTTAGAAATGTGGACAGCACTTTCTCGTATACTCCCTTGGCGTTATTGGATCTCTCCTCAATGGGAATGGCAGATTCTACCCATGAGCGAAACTCCAACACTTCTAAGAGTTTTGCCACAATTGTGGCTAATCCTCCCCATGCAGTTATGGGTTTATTTGTGAATTGAATTTTGACTTGATTTACTTTCAGTGATTTGCTATTTCTACGCTTACTGTGTTTCACTTTTTTGTGCTCCTTTCTATGTTGGTTTCCTGACCTCATAAAAGGAGCACGATCTATACTTACACGCCTTTGTCAATACCTTCCTTAATTCAACTGCATAATGTTTAAGGATGTCCCGCTTCATAAATGACATGTGAAGATGTGACCCCATTCACCATTCATGCAATCCTTGCCCTGTTGAATTCCATGACTATTTCACCGGGGCCCTATGTTTCTTACTCAGCGTTGCGTGCTTTTCTTGACCATCCACCTGATTTTGGACTAAATTTCATTAGATTTTAGCAAATCAAACCGAGAACGGGGTTTTTTCTTCAAAGCTCGCAGTTCTCGGCTTTAAAATTTGAGAACATTGCTAAGAGTCAAGCGGGGATTTGGTTTTTCAACGAAAATGAGCATTTTTATGAGCTTAGCCAAGGAGGTAATACAGTGAAAACGCCTACAGCAACAGAGGTCAAAGATTTAAATGAAAGAATTCATCTCAAGTCTGTGCGAAATGTTCGAAGAGGGCAAGAGGTTGAAGAAGGCATAGATATCTATCGCCCAGGAGTAAAGGTTTGCCTTGAGAGAACGCGCCTTCTGACCGAGTCCTACAAAATGACCGAAGGACAATCTCCTATGATGCGCCAGGCCAGGGCTCTTGAACGCATCTTACTGAACATGAGCCTGTATATTCGAGATTGGGAACAAATCGTGGGGAATTATGCCTCAAATCCAGATGCGGTTTTCTGGCCTATTGAGCAGAACTGGAAGTCAGTGCATAGGTTATTGCACGGTGAAGGCAAATCCCTTCTTGATGACGAGGGGAGGGCAGAGTTGGATGAGATTGTTGAATACTGGGATGGGAAGACAGTAAGTGATAGGCGAAAGAAGGCCTTTGCCGGTTGCCCTGATCTTGAGAAATACTGGAAATATGAAGGGACAATGTTGTGGTCACAATGGTCGGACCAAGGAGTTCCGAACTATGAAAAGGTTATTAGTATTGGTCTTAACGGTATAATAAGAGAGGCAGAGGGTAAGTTACAAGAGATACGGAGGACTATTCCTTCAGATTACAACTGTCAGAAGGAATTTCTGGAGGCAGTTACTATCTCCTTAAAGGCGACCATAGAGTGGGCTCGAAGATACGCGGAAAAGGCTCGGGAGCTTGCGAAAAGTGATAAAGATCAAGAGAGAAAGAAACAGCTTGAAGAGATTGCCGAAATCTGCGAATGGGTTCCGGCTAATCCAGTAAGGACTTTACATGAAGCTCTCCAATCCTTTATTTTCACTCATATAGTCAGAGACCAGATTGAATTTATAACTCTTGGGTGTGGAATTCGCTTCGATATGGTTATGAACCCTTTTTACAAAAAGGATCTGAAAGAAGGAAGAATTACTAGAGAAAAGGCACTGGAGCTTGTGAAGCAAACACGCCTTCATCTGGAGGAACTTGGTCAGATGTATTCGCCAACATTAACACAGGTTTATGGCGGAGTTCAAGTGCTCCAATCCCTTGTTATAGGAGGAGTGGATTCAGAAGGCAGAGATATTACCAATGAGATGAGTTACCTTATATTAGATTCAGTGCTGGAAATGAAAACCTTACAACCAAGCATTGCACTGAGAGTGCACGATGGGACACCGAAAGATCTTTTCGTCAAGGCTATCGATGTCATAAGGACCGGGGTTGGCTATCCCTCCCTGCAGAATGATAAGGCACTCATTCCACTGTTGTTGAAATGGGGCTGTCCTCTCGAAGATGCCAGGAATTATACGATTAGTGGCTGTGTCTATCTCGACATCCAAGGCAAGAATATTTTGCGTCGAAACTCGACTTACTTTTCCCTGCCCAGGTGCCTGTGGTGGGCCTTGCGCCAGGGGATTGATCCAAAGACCGGTGAGCAATACGGGGCTCCCACACCGGACCCAACCACTTTCACATCTATTGAGGATGTCATGGATGCCTATTTGGAGCAGGTCAGGTTTTTTATGGAAAAACAAGTTCAGGTAGAAAATGTAACCCGGAGCGTATACGCGGAATATTATCCTCGCCCCTTCGCATCTGCATTAACAGATGGCTGTATTGAGCGGGGGCAGGATCTCAGGAGCTGGGCATATTCAGGACGGGTTGAAAGCTTTGCTATAGCTGTTGGCCCAACGAATGTGGCTGATTCCCTTGCTGCTGTCAAAAAGTTCGTCTTTGATGAGAAAAAAAGCCCTATGGCCGAACTGATTAAAATCATTGACCGAAACTGGGAAGGCAGGGAAGACCTGCGCCAAATGATGCTGTCAGCACCAAAATTTGGGAATGATGATGATTATGTGGACATGATAGCCAATGAGGTTCATTGCCGGACAGAACAGGTGATAGAGAAATTTTCGGACTTCTGTGGATCAGGCTTTCATTTGGACGGCAGTGCGGTCTCTGCCACGTATGGCCTATCTCTTGACACACCGGCCACACCGGATGGGAGGAAGGATGGAGAAGCATTTGCGGATGGGTCACTATCACCAATGCCCGCAGCAGATGTTAGCGGACCAACGGCTGTCCTGAAGTCTTGCTCAAAGGTAGATACCCTCCAAAGCTATAACTACTTACTCAATCAAAAATTTTTGCCCGGGTTTCTCGAAGGGGAAAACAAGGAAATATTTTACAACTATCTCAAGTCCTGGGCTGACCTGGGAATCTCGCATATTCAGTTCAATGTTGTTGACAAGGAAACTCTATTAGATGCTCAGAACCATCCGGAAAAACATGGAGGGCTGGTGGTGAGGGTGGCTGGATATAGTGCATACTTTGTTGATCTTAGCAGGGGACTGCAAGACCATATTATTGCCAGGACCGAGCAAGGTTTTGCCTGATGCAGAAGAAATTTTCTGAACTCGTTT
Source organism: Desulfobacteraceae bacterium (assembly GCA_030612685.1). Taxonomy (GTDB): domain Bacteria; phylum Desulfobacterota; class DSM-4660; order Desulfatiglandales; family B25-G16; genus JAUWNK01. The sequence continues at coordinate 8,796 of JAUWNK010000078.1, read as the reverse complement.
CAGAGATATATTTAGAGTTGCAAAGGAAGCATTTTTACGCTGATTTTGCTGTTAAATCCCAGGTAACAAAGGAATAGTGGCTATTGTGAGCGCAAGGGGTTTTGAAAGGCTTAATGATGAGGGCCTTGTGTTCAATATCCAAAAATTCTCTATTCACGATGGTCCGGGGATCAGAACTACCGTATTTATGAAGGGATGCTCTCTACAATGCAAATGGTGCAGCAATCCGGAGTCAATAAAGCCATATCCGGAGATTATGGCCTTTGACATCCGCTGTATAGGGTGCGGCAAATGTATGCAGACATGCCCTGTTGGGGCAATTTCCTTTAGCGAGAAAGGCAGAGAGATAGACTGGGCTAAATGCACCCTCTGTCTGGAATGTGCGTGGGTATGTCCGGCAAAGGCGATAGAGTGTATTGGAACATATGTGACTGTGGATGACGTGCTGAAGAAGGTGGAAGAGGACAGTATATTTTATCAAAATTCAGGGGGTGGTATGACAGTATCTGGTGGCGAGGCACTGCTACAATGGGAGTTTATAAGAGAACTATTCAAGCGATGTAGGGATAGAGGTATTCATACCGCCCTGGATACAACCGGTAATGCACCCTGGCGAAAAATAGAGAAGGTTTTAGAGCATGTTGATCTGGTCCTCTATGATTGCAAGCACATGGATACACGGAAGCACAGGGAGGGAACAGGGGTGGGAAATGAACTCATCCTGAAGAATGCTGAAAAGGTCGCATTGAGAGTGAGAACATGGCTGCGGATACCTCTCATCCCCGATTATAATGACTCCGAATGGAATATAAGGGAATTAGCCGAATTTGCCTCAAGGATCAATGTCGAAAAGGTATCCATACTTCCCTACAATGAGTTAGGTGGATCAAAATACCCCAAACTGGGTCAAGCGTACCGGATGGAGGAAACAGCAGCTCCTGATGTGGAAAGCTTGCAGAAAGCCAAAGAGACTATAGAGTCCCGGGGATTAAAAGCGGAAATTGGGAGGTAGAATACCTTTAAGGTTTCACTGTACCCTGAAGATCATAAATATGACTTTCTACAAATTTGAACAAACGGACAATAAAGCATGGATGAAAAACGATGAGCTTTCAACTTTAAGCTATGATATTATGGTTGCCTCGTGAAACTTGTCAAAATAAAGGCTTAGAGCCTGTGCATAAGTTATTTTAGAACAACGTACCATTTTACTTTTTAAGCATAAATGTAAGGCAATTTCTACATGAACGTCCCGGTACATTAGATAATTTGTGAAAAAAAATATTAGCTCTTAAAATCCGAAATGGTTCGATTGCTGTCAATCATTAGTGTGGCTCCATGGACATCTGAAGCATCTTATAATTTTGGAATAATTAAAGCAGATCTTGAAAAAAGAGAATTGTTAATAGACGATTTTGATATTGCTATTGGAGCTATTGCAATGGCACATGAATGTAGTGTTGTAACTTCAAATTTAGATCATTTCAAAAGAATCAAAGACCTGGAAAGCCAATACTGGTTGCTTGGTACTTGATACTGTCTACTGGTTGAATCCTGAATACAGCATCAAGAATCCAGCATCATCATCGGTATAAATTTATCTTGCTGATACTGATTAACTACACAGTCCAAAGTTCTGTCATTTCTGCGAAAGCAGGAATCCATAACCCCTGATTTTCCTGGATTCCCGCTTTCGCGGGAATGACGGTTCAGCAAATATGATATTTCTTTAAAATTCATAGGCTTAGAGAGAACTATGGACTCTCAAGTGATTAAGTAAGTAGTTTAAGATATCAAATAGCCCTTAATCTAAGGGCTCTATGGGGTAGATGCTTAAGCCCTATTTCATAGAGGTTTTAAGGAAGCAGTTTTCCTGATTAAAGTGATGTTCTTGTTTGTGTCAGAATTTGATAATGTTATGAATACATTTAGAATACTGAAATAAAATCATAGTGATAGCGAGCATTGACTATGGTAAGCTATGTATAAATTTTGACCAGCACTGAATATTGTAGTATTTATGTAGTAATATGTAACAATACTGAATTTTCCCGTGATTTTGGTATAATTCAAGTAGTCATAACAGTGGGAATTTGCTATATTCTGTATAAACATTACGCGCGAGAAGTGATAGCGACACACTAACAAGAATGCCGACAGCACTCAGAGTTGGACCATATCGATTTTTCTTTTACGCTGGTGACCGAGGCGAACCTCAGCATATCCATGTTGAGCGTAACGATAAAATTGCAAAGTTTTGGCTTGATCCAGTCAGAATGCAGAGCAGTGGCGGATTTAGCCGCGGCGAACTTGGTCGCATTCAGAATATTATTCAAGAAAATCACATCAGATTAGTGGAGGCTTGGAATGGGTATTTTAGCAGTTGAAATAGAAGTTCCTTATGCTGAAGGCATAACGGTAACGGAAGATACCTTGAGCATTGATCTCAGTGATGGACGAACCATCTCGGTTCCGTTAACCTGGTTTCCAAGACTCTTATATGCCAGACCAGAGGAGCGAAATAATTGGAGATTGATTGGTAAAGGGCATGGGATTCATTGGGAAGATATCGACGAGGATATCAGCGTTGAAGGGTTATTAGCTGGCAAACCATCAGGCGAAAGTCAGGATTCATTCAAGAAATGGCTGGATGCGCGCCCACCCCACTAAACAAATCTCTCAGGTTGACAGTAGTTCAAAAGTGTTCTTTAGCTTATCTCCTAATAGATAATATATAATAGAATTAGCCAGGATGGAGTCAAGGGTTGCCTGAAACTTTTGGCTTACATGCCTTTTGTAATCTTCACCCCTAAATCTTTGAGTTTAACTTCTGTTATTTCAAAAAATTCTTTCCATTCCCAATACCAGGCAATTTGCCCATAAACCCTCAAATTTCAATTCTGGCGATAGATCAGAAATATGAATACAGAATATAGGCCTGGTGATAAAAATTGAGCCACATCGATTTATGGGTGTTTGGCAGTGCCGTGCGGCATCTGTGGCTACTTTCATTCAGCAAATTCGATTCACTATCGTAATCAATACTTATCATGTCAACTCTATCCTATGTCGCTCAAAAGACAATAAACCTCATTCATTACTACCTGATTGTCATCACCTTAACCTACAGATCGGCATAAATTTGACTTGCCGATACTGATTAAGTAGTTTAAGATATTAAATAATCCTTATGTCGAGGGCTCTATGAGGTGGATGCTTAAGCCCTATTTCTCTCATATAGATCGGTAGGGTTTCTATAGCTCCAGAGGACTCAATAATATGAGAAGACTTATTTTCCACTCTGCTATAACCTTCCTCTTGTTTTTCCTCCTACAAATGCTCAATTCGGATCCTTGTATTTCAAAGATATACAAATATAAAGATAAAGACGGTAGGTGGTGTTTTACCAATGATCCTTCCGTTGTTCCTGATTTTACCAAAGCCGAAGAAAGGAAATCCATTGATACTGAAATATTAGAAGACCTTCAGAAAAAACTCTCAGAGACCTTCCCGCCAAAAAACAAGGTTGAAGAAGCACGTAATGCCACAGTTGCAATAAAAAATCCATTAGGAATGGGTTCCGGTTTCTTTATTAGCGAAGACGGCTACATTCTTACCAATAAGCACGTTATAGAGGGCGATGAAGCTAAACTTAAAAAAGAGGAAAAGAGGCTGAATGAAAAGAAGTCCCGTTTGGATCAAGAAAACCAGGCTATATTGAGAGAGCAGGAACGGTTGAAAAGGTTAAAGGCTTACCTTGATGGTCAGGGGAAGCATGCCTCATCAGATTTATCAGCAGTTTATTTAATGGATGTGAAGCAGTTGAATTTCTGGATTGAGAATTACAAAAGAAGAAAAAAGGCATTTGAGCAGAGAGTAAAAGTTTTAAATGATTTGAATCAAAAAATGCTCTATCCCGATGATAATACAATAATTCTCATGGATAATACGGAATTTAGTGTATCTGTTGTCTCAATAAGTGATACTTATGATCTCGCTTTGCTTAGATTATCTGGATATAAATGCCCATTCATAGAACCTACTGACCCACATAAATTGGCGGGCGGCACCCCACTTTATGCTATTGGTAGTCCGTTAAAGTTAACGCATTCTGTTACGTCTGGGATATACTCGGGGCTTAGGAAATTCAGTGATCAGTGTTATATCCAAACTAATGCCCAGATCAATCCCGGAAATAGCGGAGGGCCACTTATCACTAAAGATGGTAGAGTTGTAGGAATCAACACGTGGAAATTTTTTGGACCGAAAGTTGAGGGCGTTGGTTTTGCGATTCCGATTAATGTCGCCTTAGAGGAATTTGAAAGATATTTAGGGCAACTTCTGAAATCGGATTAACCTATCCTAATCCATAACCCCATTTCTCTATCAACAATCAGCAGAGGACCCCGGGCGTAAGCCCGTAGGTGAATGCCTTAATGAGCGCGACCTTGATGTCTTTTCTTCCGTTCCAAGGCTCCCAGCCTGGTCTTTTCAACGACTTATCTGCAGGTGATTCTTGCCCCCTCAGCATTCCCCCGACAAGTCGGGGGCTGCGGTTTCCCCCGCTGATAAGTCGTGAAAAGGACGGCGGCCTCTCACCAGTCGCTCAGGAAAAACATAAAGGCCTGCCATTGTCTCCAACTGCCACGGGCGTAAACCCATGGGTATATATTAGAGAGGTGGGGTTTTTATGCGTTCTCCTCACCCCTTCAGGGTATTGTTCGGCTGTGATCACCCCGTTTAGTCCATCCCTAATAAAATTAACCAGGGACTGTTGATATGTGACTCCCAGAATAGTAAGTCCTGCATCGCGGAAGGGATACCCCCCGTGCCAAGAAGCTTATAGTGGCGATAGTAACTGGGGAGCGTCTTGCAGAATCTTGCCGTCTTTAACAAAATATGTTCCTTTATTATATGTGCTTCTGATGGATAGAGATGTAGATGCATCTGCTTTTTAGGAGATATTTTGAAAAATTTCCGAATTTATCGAAAGGCGTTCCCTTGCTTTGTTTGCTTTATTGAATATCTATGTTTCGAATCATTTAATTGACTTTATATCTCAAATATATTAATAACTAAATCTATATTTAAAATTTTGGATTGTGGATTTTCGTTATGTATGCCATAAAAAGTGGGAATAGAAACTGTCGGTTTTAAGTCTGATAGAAAATATGAGTTGGATGAAATTTCATGCCATCTGTTTTGCTGAAACAGCGTAGGTAAAGACAGAATTATTAAAAGTGGGAAAAACACTCAAAATAGTTGCAGTAATATTAATCAGTCTTTTTCTTATAGCCTTTTTTATAGGTATATATATAACGGTTGATGAAAAGATACCTGACAATGCGGTAGTTGTTGTAACCTTGGAAGATAAACTCTACCATTCTATTCACTTTGATTATATCTGCGTTGCTGAAAAAACAGCCAGGACCATGGTCCTGTTTGAGGCAAAAGAGAAAGGTTTCAAACAAGACTCACATTGTCAAGATCTCGGCTATTTTAGAGGTAACAGCCTTTTTCTTTATCAATATATCCTCTCAAAGGTTGGGATAAAATACAGTAGCCGATGGGATAAAAATGGCGACTGGCTATGGTGAAGGCCAAATAATAAATCCATACATCCTCCGTGATATTATCCAATAAGAAGAAATAAAAGAACTTCTTGACTTATTTCTTACTTTTTAGTTAAATTCCTGATATCATTTAAAATATCATCTAGATGTCTACATAAGCTAAGGTCTTAATATCTGTGTCAATTTTTTGCTGGTTTATTTGGGTAACGGTTATGGTAACGAAGCCCGTATCGGCAACGGTTAAGGTAACGTGGAAATAAAAAGACGAATGACGTTACCGAAAAACGAAACGGGCATCGTAACCGTAACCCATAACCGTTACTCATTATTTCGGATTTTTTACTACCTTCATGTCTCGTCGGTTTGAGGCAGAGCTTCGTTAGATTAATGCCTTCCGGTACCGAGGCTGAATCTGAGATATCTATGCAATTTACATCCTTTGGAACCTCCGATACAGGCCGACATCGTAAACATAACGAAGACAGCTATCTTTGTAATCCAAAAGAGAAGTTATTTCTGTTAGCAGACGGATTAGGTGGACAACCATCAGGTGAAACGGCCAGCAACCTGGCAATTAGGAGTATAGAACAATTTGTTATTCATTCACGCTCAGAAGATATAACCTGGCCTATACCATATAGAAAGGAATTGAGTTTAGGGCAAAACCGGCTCCTCGCAGGGGCCACTCTGGCCAACTACAGGATACGCGAGCTTGCAAATCAGAGTCCTTCAATGAAAGGTATGGGAACGACCCTTGTTGGAGCCATTATTGATGGGGATCACCTGGCTATTATTAATATAGGAGACAGTCGATTATACAGGATCCGTAATGGTCAGATAGAACAAATCACACAGGACCACACCTTGGTGGCAGAGCAGGAAAGGGTGGGACTCCTGAGTAAAGAAGAGGCATCCAATCATCCACGGAAACATATTCTTACAAGTTCACTTGGTATTGGTGTTATTAAAGATATCAGAATGGACACCTCCCTTATCGAGATACTCAAAAAAGATCTCTATCTGATGTGTTCAGATGGGTTGAATGATATGATTGGTGATAAAGAAATATTGACAACAATTAATTTTTTTGAAAACAAATCCCTTGACAAGATTGGTCTTTCCTTAATCCAACAGGCCAATCTTGCTGGCGGGCGTGACAATATAACTATTATTCTGCTATTTTTTTAAGACATTGGAAAAGAAAATATGCCGAGTTTGAATGTCATAACCAATGATGGCCGAAGTTATAACTTCCCAATATTAAAAGGAAAAATTACCATAGGCAGGAGTAAGGATAATAATCTTACTCTATCTGATAAAACTGTTTCTCGTCATCACGCCCAGATAATAAAAACAAAAGGGGGCTATCTTCTAACTGACCTTGGAAGTTACAATAGCACAAAGTTAAATGAGAAGCCAATTCAGAGCGCCTTCCTGAAACACAATGACAAAATAAAAATTGGCCTAATAAACCTAATATTTTTGACCAGGAAAATAGAAAAAATCTCCCCTGAGGACTCCCTTATCCTAACCACAGATAGTGATTATGAAAAAGAGAATAAACAAATACTAAAAAGCTCATCAGGGAGTGGTTCTAACGACTCTCAAGAGCTGTTAGTTTCTATCGAAGATCTGAAAAGCCAGAAAGAAGACGGTATTTCTTCCTATCCAGAAGAGATTGAGGTCGATTCTAAGGTCAGAGAAAACCTATTCTCATTGGAGAGAAGCAATAAAGTCCTTTTTGTGCTTTACGAGATCAGTCGCAATTTGAACTCCATTCATGATTTCAGGGATCTCCTGAAAAGAATAATGGATCTAATCTTTATGGTAATTAATGCTGATTACGGTTTTTTGGTCCTTACTGGAGATGAAAATGGAGATCAACTTATCCCAGTGGTCGTGAAATATATAGGTGGTCAAGAAAAAGATAAGGAAAAAATAAAGGCGAGTCGAACTTTGATTCATAAAGTAATTCATGATAAAGTTGCTATATTAACATCAAACGCAATGGCCGATTCTCGTTTTGATGGTGCCAAAAGTCTATTTATGCAGAAGATCAGATCCGCTATTTGTGTACCACTATGGAAAAAGGACGAGATCATTGGTGTTATTCAACTCGACAGTATAAGGTTTGATAACCAGTTCACCCAGGATGATCTCGAACTACTCAAGGCTATTGGAAGTCAGATGGCCATGATAATCGAACAGGCTCACCTTAATGAACAGATAAGGCAAGAAGAGATGATGAGAAGCCGTCTTGAGAGATTTCACTCTCCTCAGGTAATCGAAATGATCTTGAAGGGAAGCCAAGAGACCAAAGACAATGTGATGGAGCCGAAAGATCTGACAGCCACTATGCTCTTTTCAGACATTATTGCTTTTACCCAACTCGCTGAACAGATTCCTCCTCGGGAGACAAATATAATTCTGAATCAATATTTTTCAACAATGACAGATATTGTCTTCAACTATGGTGGTACCCTTGATAAGTATATAGGAGATGGATTGATGGCTGTTTTTGGTGCTCCGATGGAAAGAGAAGATGACGCAGAAAGGGCAATTTTAGCGGCCAAGGAAATGAAACAACAGCTAACAGTAATGATGGCCGAAAAAGAAGATTATAGAAAAAAATTGAACATTCGTATAGGAATAAATACTGGGCGTGTGGTTGCCGGAAATATAGGTTCGCCCAAGCGGATGGATTACACAGTTATTGGAGACCCGGTTAATATTGCCTCAAGATTAGAATCGATTGCCAAGCCCAACCAGATCCTTATAGGGGAGGATACATACAGAGTTATTAAAGATAAATTCAAAACAAAAAAAATTGGCCCAAAAAAGATTAAAGGAAGAAGAGCAGAGATAATGGTTTATGAAGTTTTGTAGACGTTCATAGGTTCAGAGTTCACCGTTCAGGGTTACCTTTCTTTCGGTGATTTTGCTCTTAGGCCAGCAAGTGCTTTATGAAACCACAAATGGCAGCGCTCACGAATCACACAACCTTTGAACCCTGAACCCATGAATGGTTTATGAAGTTATTTAGGGCTAATGAATTTGCCTTGAGCTACATAATTATTCATCCTTCTTTCGAATATAGGTAGCGATATTTTTTCTTAATAAGGCATATTCATGAGTCACGCTTTTTAGTTTCTCCTTGGTTTCTGCTGCATCTCGCTCTAATTTCTTCATTCTCAATTTAAGATCTGTTATATCTGTATTAACA
>JAUWNK010000086.1 GCA_030612685.1 Desulfobacteraceae bacterium | reverse complement strand
AGACTTCGTCCACGAGGCGTAATATTTGTACGAGGGGATTGTTATTATTGACCATAGCATCCTCCGATATGTTAAATATGCCTGATTATCAGCATATCAAAGGACTTTGTCAATGATTATTTATGACCACCCCTCAATTAACTGAAAAAAAGAGGATATTAAAAAAAATCTTCCTTTCTTAAATGTTTCAGTAAGAATGATTGAAATATTTTTCACTTAAGAAGGGCTAATGCTAAAAATCTTTATTATCTTCTCAGCTCACCTTTTTAATTATATTGAAAAAATTTCTGTAGCCCAACATTAAAGGAGGACTAAATGATAAAGTGTGCCTTCTGTGATAAAGAGATAGAATTTGAAGGCAGGGCCTCTCGCAATGATACCTGTCCCCATTGTGGCCGAGATCTCCATTGTTGCCTCCAATGCAAATTTTATGACCCTGGATCCTATAATGAGTGCAAGGAAGTATTGGCTGAGAAGGTGGTTGACAAGGAAAGGGCTAACATTTGCGAATATTTTGTTTTAAAGGGGGCAAAGGAAAGTGTATTTGGAAGGAAGGCGATGGCAAAACAGGCCTTAGAGAACCTTTTTAAGAAGAAATAGGACCAACCTATCAAAATTATTCTTTACATATCTTTTCCCCATGAACTGCCATCATAGTAACTATACCTTTTGCCACCAACTTTTCGCTCTTATCCCTCACATCGTAGACCTTGGATTCAGATACTATAATTTGTTTTCCTTTGTTAATCACCTTAGAGCGACACTTCAGAGCATTGCCATACGCAGGTTTCAAGAAATTGATCTTAAATTCAATAGTTAGTATTCGGTAATCTTCAGGAACAATGGTAAAGGCAGAATATCCAGCCGTATGATCGGCCATAGTAGCTATTAAGCCTGCATGAATAAAATTATCCTGTTGTCGATGACTCTTTTCAATTACTACCTGTGATTCAAAGAATCCCTTCTTTACCCTTAAGGCCTTTAACCCACAATATTTGATGAATCCCTGGCAATAATCCTCAGTAAGAAAATCAATCCTTTTTTGAGTAAGATAATTATCCATAAATTAAACCTCATGATTAATGTAATCTTAAAATTTTGGGTATGTTATAGAAATGATGATATTTATTCAATCTTTTTAATGCCTGCTTTCCCTTCAGTCCCGATGTCCCAGACAACCTTTGAGAAAATTCTACTTTAGCAGGTAGGCCCTGTCGAATATTCCTTTAACTAAATGCTCCCTGCTTTCAAATTTTATCTTTCAACGATACTATCTTCTGAGTTCGAGATTAGTTATTTTACAGGGCCGGAATTTTTGAATTATCCATTTTCTAACAATCCATTTTCTAACAGTTGACCTGATAAATTTTAATTGATATACAGTAATCACTTTGGATTTTTTGTATAAGAACTAACAACTTTTCATGATAATGACTTAGGTAAATCTTGCCTGAAAATATTGAAAGGATTTTTACTATTCAGGTTCAAAGTTCCGGGGTTCACCGTTCAAGGTTGATGGATTCGTAAAAAGTCTCAATAGCTTGTCATTTCGAGTGAAACGAGAAATCTTTAGACCGTAACACATTGAAAAAATAAGATTTCTCCCTGTGGTCGAAATGACAGATTCGCTGAGTTTGACTTTTTACGAAACTGTCAAGGTTAGATTGATAAAAAATAAATGGTTTGAAGATATTGAGGCTTGTCAACTGGCGCGCAATTTGACTCGTAAAGTGTATCGTCTAACAAATAATTCAGGGTTTGCAAAGGACTATGGACTGAAGAGGCAGGCACAAGAAACTTTTCAGGTTCACAGTTGCACGCCTGCCCGCCAGACGGCAGGCGGGGACTAGCATGAAGATAAGGCAACCAACCGTGAACCTTGAACCATGAACCTGATAGCCTGAGTAGTTACAAAGGATCTTAAGCAAGATTAAAGAGATTTTAGTAGTTTTTTTCTGAGGAATATAGGAGGGGTAACTGTTCACGGTTCACCGTTATCCGTTGTCCGAAAGGGGAAATATTCCTATGGGGCAACCCATTGTTTGGCCTGTTAATGTAAATGTCTATTTATGCGGTTCATTGCCACTGTTGACTTATCGGTGAACGGAGAACTGCTAACGGTGAACGCTTACGAGGAGGGTGATAAGGAGATATGGATGAGAAATGCCTTGAACAATATCAAAATATCTTGAATAGTATTTCCTTTGGCATTTTTACTGTGGATAGGGAGTGGAGAATTACCTTTTTTAATAATAAGGCCGAGGAGATTACAGGCCTCAAAGCAACCGATGTTATAGGCCAATACTGCCATGATGTTTTCCGGGGAGAACTCTGCCCAGATGGATGTTACATAAAGAAGGCCATTGAGTCAGGAAGAGAGTATTCTCAAGGGGATGTTACCATATTAAACAAGGCTAACCATAAGGTGCCGATTAATATTACCGGATCTGTTTTAACGGATGAAAAAGGAAATCTAATTGGAGGACTTGGCTCGTTTAGGGATAGATCTCTTGAGATCTCTTTAGAAAAGAGGCTAAAGGCATCCTATACCCTTGATGATATGGTAGGTAGGCATGAGAAGATGACGAAAATCTTTGAGATGATCCCCTCTGTTGCAGAAAGTCTATGCAATGTATTAATCCTTGGAGAAACCGGAACAGGGAAGGATCTTCTGGCAAAGACGATTCATAATCTTTCTCCTCGATCTAAAGGCCCCTACATAAAGGTAAATTGTGCTGCACTCCCGGAGCACCTTCTGGAATCAGAACTTTTTGGATATAAAAAAGGTGCCTTTACTGATGCCAAGAGAACCAAACCAGGTATGTTTCAACTTGCTCAAGGGGGAACAATATTTTTAGATGAAATAGGTGATCTCCCTATCCTCCTTCAAGGTAAGATTCTCCAGGTTTTGGACGATAAGGAGTTTTTTCCTTTGGGTTCTATTAAATCTGTGAAGGTTGATGTAAGAGTGATCTCCTCCACAAACCAAGATCTTGGGAGTATGATAGAAAGGAACCTATTTCGAAGGGATCTATACTATCGGCTGAATACTATGGAAATCACCATTCCTCTATTACGGGAGCGAAATTCAGATATCCCCTTGCTCATTGAAAGGATATTGCAGGATATTACCCATGATATGAGTAAGAAGGTCATGGGTGTTTCAAGGAGTGCTATGCAATTTTTTCTCAATTACAATTATCCAGGAAATGTCAGGGAGTTAAAAAACATCCTTGAGAACGCTGTTGCCCTTTGTGAGGAGGATATCATCCATCATTATGATCTTCCGCAGGTTTTAATTGAAGGGAATTCAAACAATTCTGACTTACCATGCTTATTTCCATCATCCTATAATTTGAAACCATTAGCTGTTAGTGAAAGAAAGACTATCCTTGAGTTTTTGGATCAATGCCAATGGGATATGAAAGAGACTGCCAAACTGCTTTACATTGATAAGAGTACACTATGGAGAAAGATGAAAAAATACAATCTTTCGCCTGATACGTAATGGTTATTGTGTTATTGTGTTCATTGGGTTTTACCATTCACCCTGTTAAATTCCCGCTTTGCGGGATCCCCTGCGGGGGATTTAACAGGGCAGGCAAGATCAAAAAACTCAACGAACACAAACAATATACTTTTGTCGGAAAATTATTTTGACATCTAATTACAAATCTGATATGGGGTTCGCAAATTAAAGAATTTTTGCAATTTGGATGAGAAGATTTGTGAATTTCGGCTTTTTAAACACTAAAGGGAGTTTTAGTTATGAAATATTTGAGATTGATTGGTTTGGCTGTTATCTTTTGTCTGATTTTTATTCCGGGTAATACCTTTCTATGTCAAGCGTATGAGGATACCCAGTGTTTTAAATGCCATACCAGTGCCAAGAAATTGATAGAAGCAACCAGGGAGATTGCTAAAACGAGACCAGCTCTTAAGTCTGCAGAGACAAGTGGTGAAGGGTGAGGCGGCGCTGTGGAGCCGTTGGCTCCGCACGAGAAGATTTTTGTTGACAGTGACATTGTTGATGATGAAAACCATGGAGAGATTGCATGCCATGAATGCCATGGCGGTAACCCAGATGACCCCAATTGGAAGACAGCCCATAAGGGCGTTGTGAAAGATCCTACCTATCCTGACGCCACCACCGCCTGTGGAGACTGCCATGATGAGATTAATGAGAATTACCAAAAGAGTCTTCATGTCAGCCTGAGACCTTATAAATTGATAATTGATGAAAGGGCGAGCAGTAATACTGTAATCCGTAACAAATTAGGATGCGCGATGAATACCCATTGTTCTGGGTGCCACAGCAGTTGCGGTCAGTGCCACATTAGCAGACCAAACTCAGTTGAAGGGGGATTTCTGGATGGGCACCTCTTTCAAAAGAAACCACCAATGCAGGAGGTCTGCACCGCCTGCCATGGGAGTCGTATACAGAAAGAATATCTTGGTGAACACGAGGGGCTTTTACCGAGTATTCACAGGGAAAAGTATATGAAATGCGACAAGTGCCACACAGGGGATGAGATGCATGGCAACGGAAAGGATTACGCACACAGATATGATGTGGAAAATGGGCCAAAATGTGTCGATTGTCACAAGGAGATATATAAAAGAGAGGCAAAGAATGTGATAACTCACAGGATTCATAAGGATAAGGCGAGCTGCCATGTCTGCCATTCTCAGCACTATAATAATTGTAGCGCCTGCCATGTGGGCAAGGATAAAAAAGGGCTCACATTTTTTAAAACAAAGGCCTCCTGGCTCGATTTTAAAATCGGGCTGAATCCATTGAAATCAGAGAAAAGACCTGAAAAATTTGTAACCTTAAGGCATGTACCTGTTGACAGGGGAACCTTTGACTTTTATGTTAAAGATGCTTTGAGTAACTTTGACACATTGCCTACCTGGAAGCTTGCAACACCCCATAATATCAGACTAAAGACACCACAGAATGTGAGCTGTAACGCCTGTCATGGTAATGAGTCCCTTTTCTTAATGGAGAAGGATGTAGAAGATAAAGAAAAAAAGGCAAACAAGGATGTTATAGTTCCTGCTAATTTGATTCCAAGAAAACAAAAATGGCAACCAAAATAAGTAGTTGCAAAATAACCCTTTGAGAGGAGGTGAGATTAGGAAGTCAGCAGGCTGGTTTTATAATAGTTCTATTCTTCTAATATAGTAAAATGGTGATTATTTTCTTAAATATTGAACAGTAAAATAGTAAGGAGAAAATATTGTGAAAAAGAGAAATTTGATTTTTATAGTTACTCTGATGATTGCTGCTGCCTTTGCCTTTAACACATCTCTGGCACTGGCGAAGGATATGACAAAAGAGGATTTTGAGAAAGAGGCACTAAAGCATATCACCACAATCTCTGTAGCCGAAGCCAAGGCCCTTTTTGACAAAGGTGGAGTCACCTTCCTTGATGTCAGGACGGAAAAAGAGTATAAGAAGGGGCATATACCTGGCGCAAAAAATGTTCCGAGGGGTAAACTTGAGTATGATATTGGCAAGGATATCCCTGATACGAATGCACCAATTGTAGTATATTGCAAAACTGGTGGTAGATCCTGTTTAGGAACCTATACACTTGTGAGGATGGGTTATAAGAATCTGAAAAGTATGGATGGTGGCTGGAAGGCCTGGACAAAGGCAGGTTATCCAATCGATTAAACGAACCGATTATTCAATTCTTGGGCAGTCTTCTTATAGAAGGCTGCCTTTATTTTTTAAGGTTAAATCTTTTGCAAAAATGCAATAGTTTTTTTATTTTTATCTTTTTTCTAATAAGTAGTTAATTTAATTCATAAAATAAAATGCAAAGTTTAAATCTATTGCAATTTTGCAATAAATAATCCTCGGCTGTTCATTTCTCTCTATTTTCTCTTGATCTATCTTATTGAAATTATAATAGAATTGAAAATATTCATGATTTCTATTTTTTGGCATTCAAATTGCACTAATAAAGTTGGTTTAATAAATTTATAGTGTTAATAAAGAAATTGAATAGGAAGTAAAGTAAACTCCGTTAGAAGTTCGGGGCATTAAACTCCACCCTTCTTAAAAGGAATATAGACATTATTTTTACCATCCCCGCCATGAATGGCGAGGCTTTCTAACGGGGTAAATGGCAAATCTTTTTAATCATTAACTGCTTCTTTTTAGGCATGAAGAAAGGGGGTTAGCGTATGAAGGTTAATAGACGGCAATTTTTAAAGATTTCTGTAGGAACTGCTGCAGGTGTGATGGCCCTTGGTTTGGGCATGGATTTGAAACCGGTCAAATCCTATGCCCAGACATTGAAGATTAGGTTTGCAAAAGAGACCACCACAATCTGCCCGTATTGCGCAGTGGGCTGCAGCATCATTGTTCACACCAGCAAGGGTGCAGGCGGAAAGGTTATCAATACCGAGGGTGATCCGGATCATCCTATTAATGAAGGTGCCCTATGTTCCAAGGGTGCAGCCCTCAGTCAACTGGTTAACAATAAAGATCGGTTGGTAACACCCCTTTACCGAAAATCTTATAGCCATGCGTGGCAGAAGGTTTCCTGGGATTGGGCCCTTTACAGGATTGCCCTGAATATTAAAAAAACCAGGGATGCTACATTTATCCGCAAGAACAGTAAAGGCCAGGTGGTTAACCGGACAGAGGCTATAGCCAGCATTGGAAGCGCTGCCCTCGACAATGAGGAGTGCTGGCCCCTCCAGGCAATGATGAGGGCTATGGGGCTGGTCTATGTCGAGCACCAGGCCCGTATCTGACACAGCGCCACTGTTGCGGCGCTGGCAGAGTCGTTCGGACGCGGTGCAATGACCAATCACTGGATCGACCTCAGGAACAGTGACTGTATTTTAATCATGGGTTCTAATGCAGCCGAGAACCATCCAATTTCATTTAAATGGGTGACCGAGGCTATGAAGAGGGGGGCCAAGCTGATTAATGTTGATCCCCGATTCACACGGACCTCTTCAAAGGCGGATTTTTATACAGCATTGAGATCGGGCACTGATATCCCTTTCTTAGGCGGGATGATCAAGTACATCATTGAAAACAATAAATATTTCAAGGAATATCTGGCCGAGTATACCAATGCCGCCTTTATTGTGGCTGATACATTTGACTTTAAGGATGGCCTGTTTTCCGGCTATGATTCCAAGGCACGCAAGTATAACAAGAGTATGTGGGCCTTTGAAAAGGACGCAAAGGGCGTCCCAAAGAAGGATAAAACCCTTCAGGATCCTCGCTGTGTATTTCAGCTATTAAAGAAACACTATAGCAGGTACGACCTGGATAAAGTAGTGGAAGTTACCGGTACACCAAAAGAGGATTTGTTGAAGGTCTATGAGATGTATTCAGACACCGGGCAGAAGGGCAAGGCCGGTACCATCATGTATGCTATGGGCTGGACCCAGCATACGGTGGGTGTCCAGAATATCAGGACCATGGCCATGATCCAGTTGTTATTAGGGAATATGGGCGTTGCTGGTGGTGGTGTGAATGCCCTGAGAGGTGAGTCAAATGTTCAGGGCTCCACTGATCACTGCCTCCTCTTTCATATATGGCCTGGCTACTTAGCTACTCCAAGCACCAAATGGCCCACCCTTGATGACTACCTTAAGAGGAGACCCAAGAGTGGTGATCCCTTGAGTGCCAACTGGTGGCAGAATGAGCCAAAGTATATGGTGAGCCTTTTAAAGTCCTTTTTTGGCAAGAATGCCAAGAAGGGAAATGAGTTTGGTTACCAGTGGGTTCCCAGGCTGGACGCTGGCAAGGACTATAGCTGGCTCACCATCTTTGATGAGATGTATAAGGACAATATAAAAGGTTTGTTTGCCTGGGGTATGAACCCTGCTGGTTCAGGTGCCAATTCAAACAAAACCAGAAAGGCACTGGCAAAGTTGGATTGGCTTGTCAATGTTAATATTTTTGACCAAGAGACAGGCTCGTTCTGGAGAGGCCCTGGTATGGATCCAAAAAAGATCAAAACAGAGGTCTTTATGCTGCCATGCGCAGTATCAGTAGAAAAAGAGGGCTCCATCACTAACAGCGGTCGCTGGATGCAATGGAGATATAAGGCATCAGATGCACCAGGAGATGCCAGACCGGATGCTGAAATTATGACAGATCTCTTTAAAAAGGTCAGATACCTTTACCGTCGGGACACAAATGCAGTTTTCCCGGAGCCTATCCTCAATCTGAAGTGGGACTACACAACCCATGGTGAGTTTGATGCCCACAAGATGGCCAAGGAGATCAACGGCTATTTCTTGAAGGATGTGACTGTTAAAGGCAAATCTTTTAAAAAGGGTGATCTGGTTCCCAGCTTTGCCTATCTCCAGGCAGATGGTTCAACCAGTAGTGCTAACTGGCTCTACTGTAACTCTTATACCAGCAAAGGAAACATGGCTGCCAGGCGCAAGAGGGAGACCTCGGGCATTGGCCTGAATCTTGAGTGGGCCTGGTGCTGGCCTGTCAACCGAAGGATAATTTATAACAGGGCATCGGTAGATAAATATGGAAACCCCTGGGATAAGGAACATCCTGTCATAAAGTGGAATGGGACAAAATGGGTTGGTGACGTACCGGATGGTGGCTGGCCACCAATGCTAAAGGCGGATGGCACCCCGAATCCCAAGACCAAGTATCCGTTCATCATGAAGGCCGAGGGTTATGCTGCCGTATTTGGGCCAGGCAGGGCTGATGGTCCTTTTCCAGAGCACTACGAGCCTCTCGAATGTCCTGTGGAGAAGAACTTGTTCTCCAGTCAGCTTATTAATCCGGTTGCACCCATCTACAAGACAGACATGGATGCTTACAGGACATGCGATCCCAGGTATCCCTTTGTGTGCTCAACCTACAGGGTCAGTGAGCACTGGCAGAGTGGTGTTATGACCAGATGGCAACCATGGCTTGTAGAGGCTCAACCCCAGCTCTTTGTGGAGATGAGCCCGGAACTTGCCAAGCTGAGAGGAATAAAGAACGGAGAAAAGGTGATTGTGGAATCAGCCAGAGGAGAGGTTAAGGCTGTGGCCATTGTTACCAGGCGATTCAGGCCATTTAAGATTCAGGGCAACGTAGTCCATCAGGTAGGAGTGCCATGGCATTATGGATGGGTCCATCCCAAGGATGGCGGCGATGCTGCCAACCTGCTGACACCATCAACTGGTGATCCAAATACCCGGATTCCTGAATCAAAGGCCTTTATGGTTAACGTCAAGAAGATATAAGGAGGTGATCTGATGGAAGGAAAGGCATTTTTTATTGATACTACGTTATGTACCGGATGCAGGGGTTGTCAGATTGCCTGTAAGCAATGGAATCAACTCCCGGCTACCAAGACAGAAAACTGGGGCAGTCACCAGAATCCCAAAGATTTGTCATTTTATACCTATAAACTGGTACGGTTTTTTGAAGATACAGGAGATGATGACAAACCTGTCTGGTATTTTTTCCCGGATCAGTGCAGGCATTGTGTTGATCCACCTTGTAAAGAGATACCTGAGGACCCGAATGCTGTTATTGTGGATGAGCTCACAGGTGCGGTTCTTTACACTGATAAACTGAAAAAGGTTAGCAGTGAAGACATGCAGGAGTCCTGTCCGTATAATATACCCAGGGCTCAACCAGGAACCGGATATATGGCCAAATGTACTATGTGTGTGGATCGGGTTCAAAATGGGCTTTTACCGGCCTGTGTCAAGACATGCCCGACAGGTGCCATGATTTTTGGGGACCGGGATAAGATGGTTGCCCTGGCCAAAAAGCGTCTGGCCGAGGTGAAGGGTAAGTTCCCCAAGGCTACGTTGTCCGGCATTGAAGATACCAGGGTCTTCTATCTCTTGGCTGATAAGCCTGCCAAGATTTATGAATATGCTCAGGCTACAATAACACCAGGAGGGATAGACAGAAAGACTGCCTTAAAGCGGATTGCCAGGCCCTTAAAAGAATTATCTAAGGAGTGGCAATTGCTTCATAAGTTGGCCAGTTAATTGAGGCTCCCTAACAAAAAGGGTGCCTATGTAAAGGGCACCCTTTTTGTTTCAATCACTAAGAAACTCTGTATCAAATCGACTAGGCATGAAGTATATGAAAAATCCTAAAATCTAATATCGAAATACGAAACAAATTCGAATGACCAAAATTCCAATTCTCTAAACTGTGAAGCCTTTGTTCTGAGCAAATCAGGTTTGTGTTTTTTTGAATTTTGAACATTTCAATTTCGATATTGTTTCGGATTTAGGATTTAGGATTTCGAATTTTAAAGAAACAAAGTTTGATTTCATCAAATATTTGACATAAATTATCAGATCTTGAGTTATATAGAAAGATAGTTACATTGTAGGGTAAATTCCTTATGTCCGATGAATTATCAGACCAAATAGATCGGCTTATCCAAAAGAGACCTATCTATAAAAATGCCTTATCTATATACAGGGATTTAATGAGTTTTTTAAGGGAGATTGAGCCTGAGATCCAATATGTAATGAAAGATGAGGTAGTTCATGATATTAAGGTAAAAGAAGGATTTCCATTATTTTCAAGAGAAGATTTGCCCCTCGATCTAAAAGCTGCCTCCTCCCTATTCAAGCGTTTATTAGAGCATTTGACATCAAAAAAGAGGAAAGATAAGGAGGCCTTGGAAAAGACTTTGGATAGGGTCCGAACCGACTCAAATTGGGTTAAGAGTGTTATTACTGCTTTTCTTACCAATGATGAGACAACCATTGTCAAAATGGCTGAAAAGGTGGATTTGGAACCAATGGTCCTTAAATTTTTGACCCATATGGCATTAAGGCCTTCTCTGAATACCCTGAAAGAGTCGGTTATAGAAAAAATTCAAAAGGATAGTTGGAATTATGGCTACTGTCCTTTGTGCGGCTCCTCTCCGGATATGGCCTATTTAGGCGAGGAGGGAAAGAGATTTCTCCACTGTGAACTATGTGGCTATGAATGGTACTATCCAAGACTCAAATGCCCTTTTTGTGAGAATGACGAGCCCAAAAAGCTTGGATACTTTGAAAGTGAGGAGGAAGAGGGTTTTCGGGTAGATTTCTGCAAGAAATGCAATCGTTATATTAAGACATTAGATATGAGGGTTATTGAAGCACCAGCACCGCTGGAGTTGGAGAACCTTATCACCTTGCATTTAGATATGCTGGCCCACGATCAGGGATTTAAAAATCCCCAGAGTTAGATTGTGGCCCTCTCTTCCCCCTGCCTCTCCCTTTACCTATGCCTTTGCCCCTGCCCTTTCCTCCACCTCTGTGTTTTCCTCTGCTTTGCCTTTGCCTCTGGTTTAGCCCCCCGGGCTCTACTTTAGCCTTTTCCTCTGCTTCTACTTTTCGGGCCCGACTGACAACAAAGCGGTGAAGTGTTGTATAAAGGTAGGAGCATACGTTCAAGAAAAGTCGTGTGCCTACTTCAACGGCAACTTCTGTTTTATCCCTCGCTCCAGTATCTGCTTGAGCCTTATTGTATTCTGCCCCAGCTTTTGCTTGTGTCGCTTCTTTTTGCCTCGGATCCATCTCCTGATTTGAGGATAAAAAGGATTTCACCATCTCATACGCTATGTTAACTTCCTTCAATTTCTCCTCGGCCTTTTGTCTTAGTCGAGGATTGTTAGAGAAGCGATCTGGATGCCAAACATTGACTATATCTTTATAAGCTTGTTTTGCATCATCTGGCGAGGCACCATGGTCAAGCTCAAGTATTTCAAAACATCGCTGAATATCCATTTGAGTTTTCCTTGAAATATCCTTAATTGATGTTATTTACCCTATCTCCCTGCCCTGGCGAGAGCCGTAAGCCTGAATTAAAGGATGCCGCAATCTTCATCAGTAGAGATTTGATCCGATTTTTTCTGACTCAGAACCATAATCAGGGCATCATCGCTCATATAGTAGTTTGGAATTTTTCCAGTTATTTTCATACCCAGTTTTTCGTAGAACTTTATTGCTGCATTGTTCTTTGATCTAACTTCCAGCCATAATCTTTTCTTAACACACTTTAAAGCATACATGAACAACATCTTGCCAAAACCCTTTCCTCTGTAGGTGGTTTTAACAGCAGTGGAATGAATATGACCGCTCATATCAAAGATTATGTATCCTATAATATCTTTACCAGTTTCTAAAACAATAAAATTATCTGGAAAATTTTTTGCATAGCTTAGAAAAGTTTCTTTTGGGTAAGCTGTCTTTGGAAATGCCTGTCCCTCAATCTCAAGTATTTTATTGATATCTTCTATCTTGAATTTTCTAATCTTTG
>JAUWNK010000161.1 GCA_030612685.1 Desulfobacteraceae bacterium | reverse complement strand
TATGACGAAACAACTTTTAATGAAGTCATGAAATTCCAAAGGGATTTCGGTTTATTGGTCGATGGTATTGTTGGTCGCAGGACCAGGGCTTTATTATTTCAGATGACGGATTGATAAAATGGAGGGATAGAAGGATGGAATGATGGAGAAATACAAAACCAATACTCCAGTTTATTTAGAAATATAAACCCAAATAACCCAACAAGATCCATGAGTTATATACATGAGGCTCTAAAAAAGGCTCAGAAAGAAAAAGAAGCCCGGTATCAAGAATACAGCGGACTCCTCTCTGCCCGGGGAAAAGGGAGAAGATTTTTTGCTGGCAAAGCAGCCTGGTGGACTTCTCTACTTCTCATTTTGCTTGCTTTTACAATCTATTCATGGTTGGATTCCAGAGGTAAAAAGACAATTCCAACCCATGAAAGTCTAAAGTCTGAGTCGAATTCCAGATCAGAAAATCCTGTAAATGCAAAGGATTTCTATGGCAGGGCAAGGCATTTTCATAAACTTGGCCGTTTGCAGGATGCGAGGAGCCTTTACCAGAAAGCCCTTATGGTTGATCCAGGCTATGTTTACGCATTGAATAACTTGGGGGTTATATATATTCAGGAAGGAAACTATTCAGAGGCCTGGAACAGCCTTGAAAATGCCATTCAGCTGAAACCAAAATATGTTGACCCTTATTACAATTTGGCATGTCTCTATGCCCTTAAAGGGGAGATGATGAAAGGCCTGCGCAATCTGAGAAAGGCAGTTTTGCTGGATAAATCGGTCAGGGAATGGGCTCGAAAGGACACAGACCTGCAAAACCTGAGGGGTGTGCCAGGGTTTGAAGAGATAGTAGGAAAGAAATAATGGAGTATTGGAGTATTGGAGAATGGGAAAAAATTCGATGATGAACTTATAGGTTTAATAAGATTTTTAGATAAGAAGAATAATAAAGGTGATCGGATTGATTACATGGTAAAGGTACAACCTGTAGATAATGGACAAGATGAACTGGAATAATGTTAAAGAAAAGATTGGAAAGTTGGGAAAAAGGAAAAGGGAAAAAAGAACCTACTATAAAAACCCTCTTCTCCACTACTCCACTACTCCACTACTCCACTACTCCACCATAAAATACCTTCTTTGTTTCCTGTATGTAGGATTATTGTTGCTTGCAAATAATCCCCTTGTATTAGGGGCAAGGCTTGCAGGAGAGGAGGGAGTGAAATCTGTTGCTCCTGAAGCCAAACAGCCGGCCAAGAAACCTGCTCCAGTGAAGCCTGCTGTAATAAGAGAGCACCCTAAAGCCCAGGAGAGGGTGGTTCCAAAACAGAAGATCACCCAGGGAAAGAAGGTCTTGAGAAAACAGGAGTCGGATAAACGTTATGTTACCATCGATTTTGACAATGTAGATATTGTCCTCTTTATTAAATTTATCAGCGAATTGACAGGCAAGAACTTCGTAGTTGATAAAGGGGTTAGGGGAAAGGTGACAATTATTTCTCCAACCAAGATATCAGCAAAAGAGGCCTACAAGGTCTTTGAATCAGTTCTGGAAGTTCACGGGTTTACAACTGTTCCAGCCGGAAATATCATCAAGATTGTGCCGGCCATCCATGCCAGGTCCAAGAACATTGAAACAAGGTTGCGAGAGGAGGCTATCTCCCCTGAGGACAAGGTTATCACGCAGCTAATTCCCCTTGACTATGCCAATCCCGATGAACTGAAAAAACTTTTTGCCCCCCTGATATCCAAGAACAGTGTTATTGTCTCATACACTCCTACACGTATGTTGATGGTTACCGATGTGCTTTCCAATATCAAACGCCTGCTCAGGATTGTAAAGGCTATTGATATAGTAGGCATCGGTGAAGAGATATCAGTAATACCAATAGAACATGCAACAGCATCTGATCTTTCAAAATCATTCAGTGACATCTTTCAAGCCCAAGCCAGGAGGAGGCCCAAAAAGGGAGCACCTGCAGGCCCCGTTATCAGGATTGTGGCTGATGAGAGGACCAATTCCCTGATAATACTGGCCACTGAGGATGATGCCTTTCGGGTCAAAGAGCTTGTAAAGCTTTTGGATAAACCAATCCCGCGCGGTGAGGGAGATATCCATGTCTATTACCTTCAGAATGCAAACGCTGAAGATCTTGCCAAGGTCTTAATGGCCCTACCTTCTAAAGAGGGAAAGCTTGCAAAAAAGGGGAAGGCCCCTGTTCTCCCCAAAGAAGTCCAGATCGTAGCAGATAAGGCGACCAATTCCCTGGTAATTACGGCAAAAAAACAAGATTATCTTATCCTCGAGGATATTATCAAGAAGCTTGATATCCCCAGGAGCATGGTCTATCTCGAGGCCCTGATCATGGAGGTCAATGTGGATAAAGATTTCAGGCTCGGGGTAGAATGGTTGGGAATGGAGGATTTTACGTATCACGGCAGGAAAGGGGGCTTTTTTGGCGGGTCCGGCGGGTCTGACGACTATGGCAGCCTTAAAGGATTAGCAGGTGTCCCACCATCTCTACCTTCCGGTTTTTCCCTGGGGGTTATAGGGCAGGCTATCACAATAGGAGATATCGTTTTTCCCAATCTGGGAGCCATCTTGCGGGCATATCAAAAGGATTCCGATGTGAATATAATCTCAACACCTCAGATCTTGACAACTGATAATGAGGAGGCCGAGATCAAGGTAGGAGAGAATGTCCCATATATTACCAAGCAGGAGACGTCGTCAGCGGATATTGACTACACCACTTATGAATACAAGGATGTTGGTGTGACACTCAAGATCACCCCTCAGATTAACCAGGAGCGGTTTGTAAGGCTAAAGATCTTTCAAGAGGTAATCAAATTAAAGAAAGGAACCGAGGAATATAGACCAACTACCCTGAAGCGGTCTGCAGAGACCACGGTTATTGTCAAGGATAAGAATACAGTTGTTATCGGTGGGATTATTGGCGAAGCTACTGAAAGAGGATCTTACCAGGTGCCTTGCCTTGGAGATATCCCGGGCCTGGGCTGGTTCTTCCGATCTATATCCAGGTCACGAAATAAAACCAACCTTTTCATTTTTATAACACCCCATATCATTGAAAATCCGATCGAGGCCAGAAAAATCTATAAAGATAAGAAAGAGGAAATGGATAGAGTCAAGGAAGGTGTCATCAAGATGTATAAAAAGCCAGGGGTCATAAATCAGGACTCAGTTGTTAAATAAGGATGATCGTCTTATGGGCCATAGGTTAATCGGAGAAATATTAAAAGACGTTTGCAATCTTCAAGAAGAAGCCCTTGCCGAAGCCCTCAATATCCAGGAAGAAAAGGGAGGCAGAATTGGGGAGATACTCATACAGCAAAAGATCATTTCAGAGGCTGATCTGTTAAAGGGTCTCGGCATTCAGTTTGGACTGCCATTATGGTCTGCTATCTCTATAGAGGATATGGATGCTGATTTTGCCCAACAAATTCCCATACAGTTCCTGAAAAAATACAAGATGATCCCGGTGGCCAAACCTGATAGGGCCTATATAGCCGTCAATGATCCGATGTTGTTTCAGCCAATTGACGATCTGCGGCTGATCCTGGGCTGGGATGGTGCGGAAATTGTGCTTGCCTCCTATTCTTCCATACTTTCGGCCATCAATTTTGCCTATGATATGAGCAGGGATTCCGCTGAACAGGTCATCCAGGATATGCATGAGGAAGACAGGGAAGAGATCATCTCTGCTGTTGAAGAAACCGGGGACCTATTGGACGATACAAGCGATACCCCTATTATCAAAATGGTAAATTTGATGCTATCCCAGGCAGTAAAGGCCAGGGCCAGCGATATACATATCGAGCCCTATCGAAACAGGATCAAGATTAGGCACAGGGTGGATGGCATTCTCTACGATATGCTCTCTCCGCCTAAGCATATTCAGGCAACACTTATATCCAGAATCAAAATTATGGCCAAACTGAACATTGCCGAGAAGAGGCTTCCTCAGGATGGCAGGATTGAGATCAGAATAGGGGATAAAAGTGTGGATATTCGTGTCTCTATCATCCCCACCGCCTTTGGTGAACGTGTTGTCCTTAGATTACTGGATAAGACCAATATACTGCTAAGGCTTTCCGACCTTGGCATGTCTGAGGAGGGGCTGAAGGTATTTAACGGGCTGATTAGCTACGCCCATGGTATTATCCTTGTAACAGGGCCGACAGGAAGCGGAAAAACCACAACCCTCTATGCCGCCTTAAGCACAATCAACAATCCAGACATCAATATCATTACCATAGAAGATCCCATTGAATACCAGATTGAGGGGATCGGGCAGATTCAGGTCAACCCCAAGATCAACCTCACCTTTGCAAACGGCCTGCGTTCAATTGTACGCCAGGACCCTGACGTGATCCTTGTGGGTGAGATCAGGGATCTGGAAACCGCAGAGATTGCTATTCAGGCTGCATTGACAGGCCACCTGGTATTTTCTACCCTTCATACGAACGATTCGGCAAGCGCAGTGACCCGGCTCATTGACATGGGGATAGAACCTTTCCTGGTAACCTCCTCAGTTATTGCGATACTGGCCCAGAGGCTGGTTAGGAACGTTTGTAATGAATGCAAGGCAGCATACACCCCTGATGAAGAATCCATGGAAAATATCGGAATAACCTCAGAAATGTTTACGGCTAAGAAGATATACAGGGGTAAAGGTTGCCAGAGTTGCCTCAACACGGGATACAGAGGCAGAACCGGTATCTTTGAGCTGATGATCTTGGATGATACGATTAATAATCTAATATTAAAGACCTCGGATTCCAATTCCATAAAGCGTAAGGCTATTGAGCAGGGAATGATAGCCCTTCGTCAAGATGGGACCTTGAAGGCGCTCAGTGGGCTTACAACCGTAGAAGAAATTCTCCGAGTAACACAGAAGTAGATAAGCTCTTTAGTTTGTTGTGAACCAATTATTACTCAGGTCATAAAATAGCTTACATTTTTGATTTTATTTATTGGAGCCAAAATATAAAAAATGTAGGGTCGGGTTTTATACCCGACCTTAAATAGGTGGCCCGCCATCGAACTTTGGCGGACCACCCTACATTTGAATGTTGATTCAGGTTTTATAACATACAATAAGTCCACAGGATATCGAGCAATTACCAAAATATTAAAAAATGTAGGGGTTCGACCTGCCCGCCATCCGGCAGGCGGGTTTATCGAACCCTCTTTTCCCGATCCCGCCGCATCGGGACGGGACGGAACTGGGCGGCACGAGGCAACACTCCAACACCTCAACACCCCATCCTGCCAGATGAGAATCGTTATAACATTCTTGATACTCTTTTTCTCCCTTATCACAGTGGCACACGCTTCTCCCTTCAAAGGGCCTTGGGACCAGGATAGTTCTAAGAAAACCTCCGGCAAACAGACGGATCATAGACTCAACCCTATGCGTTTCATGGTTGAAGTGTATAGAAGTTATATTTCGCCAATCGATGGTAAGGATTGCTCCATGTATCCCACCTGCTCGGAATACAGTATCCTGTGTTTTAAAAAACATGGCTTTTTTATTGGTTGGATGATGACGTGTGATCGCTTGTACCGGTGTGGCAGGGATGAGTTAAGATTGTCCCCGAAGATCATAGTGAATGGGGTGATCAGATGCAATGATCCCATAGAAAATAATGAT
>JAUWNK010000019.1 GCA_030612685.1 Desulfobacteraceae bacterium | reverse complement strand
CCTTGACATCAATTAGGTATTGGTTTTTGTTTAACAAAAAGGGTTTCTTCTTGACGATAGCCTTAAAAAGTTATTTAAAAATTAATGCAAAAATGAATTAAGATATTTTTAATGCAAAAATGCATTATGTTTCTCTTTCATGTTTTTTGGTTTCTTTTACTTTTCTATTGCAGGCACTGGCTTTCACTGAAGACAATACAGGTTCTGACCCAGCGCAGTTAAAAACAGTGGCTGAAAAAGCGGACGGCGGATGGATCATAAATGGATCCAAACGGTTTATTACTCACTCTGGCATATGTGACCATATGTTCATTTTTACCAAGACGGGCGATAATATAACCGCCTTTTTGGTAGAGTCTAAAAACAGGGGTTATATTGTCGGTAAAAGAAAATCCTTTGTGCACACAAAGGCTCTTGATAACGGAGATGTCTATTTTGAAGACTATTTTGCACCAGATGATCATATTATTGGCAAGGTGGGCCAAGGTTTTGAAATCCTTTTGAGAACAGAGGCCATTGGAAAAATTGCATTCTCCTCCATTTTTGTGGGTGTGGGCAAAAGGGCAATTGATCTATCCATCAATTACGCCAAGACAAGAACCCATAGAGGTATCCCCATCGGGCACAAGTTTCAAATGACCCAGGTAAAACTTGCCAATATGATGACAAATCTTAATGCGATGAGTGCTTATCTTTATCAGGTGTGTGCCAAGGTAGATCGTGGAGAAGATATTTTTATGGACGCAGCTGCTCTGAAGTTGCTGGTCGCAAGCGATATCAAAGAGATAACCTATGATGCCATGGAAATCCATGGTGCATACGGTCTCAGCGAAGAGTATGATGTTGCGAATCTGTATCGAATTGCAATCATTGCTCAGGTAGTCATGGGGAGTATCGACATTCAGCGTGTCATAACTGCAAAGGGTATGCTTGGCAATGAGTGAGATTTGGGAGATAAGGTTGCTTTATTAGATTGTCAGGGTTATTTTGTG
The DNA here is from genome assembly GCA_030612685.1 of Desulfobacteraceae bacterium. Classification (GTDB taxonomy): domain Bacteria; phylum Desulfobacterota; class DSM-4660; order Desulfatiglandales; family B25-G16; genus JAUWNK01. The sequence goes on along the minus strand of JAUWNK010000019.1, from coordinate 26,079 downwards.
ACCCTGTTATATAATTCATCTTGAAAACGATTCAGTAAAATAGTAAATTAAAAGTAACTACCCAGGTTGTCTGGTTCACAGTTCAAGGTTCAGGGTTAGCTACTTTGCGCACTTGATACCCGCCTGCCGGATGGCGGGCAGGTTTCTTGAGATAGTTGATGAATCCACGAACGGCAGCCCCGCTTTTGCGGGATTCGTCTGGCCTGTTCGTAAACATCTTTGAATTTGTTGGGCGATATGTACTCTTCATCCAATGCGACATAGAGTTCGCTCTGTACTTCCGTGCAAGACCGCTTGGCGTATCTCAAGAACCGGATAAACTCCGCATTCGTCTCGGAATCTAAACCTTCGGCAATATATTGCTTTTTAACCTTGAACCGTGAACCTTAGAACTTTGAACCTGAGTAGTTACCAATTAAAAAGGAATTTCCTGACTTCGTTTATATTTGGATGTTAAGGAGGTAAAATATGCAATTTGAACAGACCTTCATGAATTTCATGCTTCATCACCAGGAGAAACATAAACGTACCTATCATTTCTTGATTTTAATGGATGCCTTAATCAGCGCTGCCAAGCACATCCAGCACTACTACCTGACAGGTGCCCTAAAGGGGAATTTGGGATTTGCTGGCAGAGTGAATGTGCAAGGCGAGGAAGTCATGCGCATGGACCAGATTGCTCAAGAGATAACCATTCATTATTTGAGGAGCTCCGGACGGGTAATCCACGGGGTCAGTGAAGAAACGGAAGAAATCATACCTATGGACACCGAGGGAGGGCGCTATTTTGTGTATTTCGATCCCCTTGATGGATCCTCAAATGTGGCCCATGGACTGCCGGTCGGTTTTCTATTTGGCATTGCCAAGCGAAACCTGGATGGGCCAGAAGATGGTCATCTGCGGGCCGGAAAAGATTATAGGGCAGCCGGCATGTTTGTGATTCCCACCGGCACATTTACCCTTGCACTTCAGGGCTCCGGCACCTGGAGATTCAACATCGATGATACCATGGACTTTGTCAAACCTGTCCGCATGATGCTTCCAGAAGATAGAAAGACATGGGAATTGTCATTCAACGAGGCCAACCGGTACAGTTTCGCGAAGAGGGTTCAGAGTTGGATTGCTCAAAAAGAAAAAAAATATGCCTTCAGATACCTCGGCGCCTTGGCCGGAGATTTCCACAGGATTCTTTCCAATGGGGGAATGTTCATGTATCCAGCCATTTTAAATCACCCAAATCCCGAAAAAAACCGCCCGTATGGAAAATTGCGCCTCATGTATGAGGCAGCCGTTGTTGCTTTTATGTGCCGTGAGGCCGGTGGTGATGCTGTTGATGAAACAGGCACCCCGATTCTCGAAATCCAACCAAAGAAACATCACCAACGAACCCCCCTCTATGTTGGTTCGAAGCCGCTTGTAGACGAAATTGCTAAGATCCTTCGCGGTTAGGATAAGAATAGAAGCATTCAAGAAGGGTCTACATGCTCTATAGCCCGTCATTTATCACCATGGCCTTTGTCGGCTCTATTATACTGGGATACATTGGGGAATGGGCAGGATTTCCTACGCTCTTCTTTACAGCAGGCCTTACCCTCTTAACAGAGCTCGGCGTTTACAGGTTTCTGTTAATGAATAACAAGTGAGTGACTTCAACAAGTCCTTTATTAGGGCTCCCACATGACCGGATTATCGTCCAAGGGGTCGGTAACCATACGCCCAATAGCGTCCATCTCCGCCAGATCAGCAGTAGATAAACTTAATTCAGCAGCTTTAGCGTTTTGCAGGACCTGTTCGGTATTTCGGGCTCCGGCGATTGCACAGGTCCCCTGATGGGCAATGACCCAGGCCAACGCCAGTTGTCCGAGGCTAATGTTATATCGATCCGCGATGGGGCGAAGTTTGGCCAGGGCCTGCTGGGCTCGCTGAAAATTTTCCGTCTTAAAAAGCTTGTTTTTAGACCGATGATCTCCTTTGGCAAACTTGTGGTCTGGGCCAAATTTACCCGTGAGGATCCCCTGAGCCATAGAAGAGTACGCAAGAACAGTGATGTTATTGTCAACACAGTAAGGTATCTCGTCTTTTTCCACCTGTCGCCAAAACAGGGAATAGGGTGGCTGGAGACTGTCGATGCGACTGTACCGCGTAGCTTCCTCAAGTTGGCTGCGGGAGAAATTGGAGACACCGATCGCCCTAATCTTTCCCTGTTTCTTCAGGTCATTCATTGCCTGCATGGTCTCCTCGATCGGGACGACCTTACTGCCCCATGAACCGGATGGCCAGTGGATCTGGTAAAGGTCTATATGGTCGGCTTTGAGATTTTTAATGGAGCGATGGCACGCCTCAATGACCTGGTCATATTTAAGACTGCTGCAAAACACCTTGGTAGCGTAAATGACTTGATTCCGAACATCGGCCAAAGCTTCTCCCAAGATCCGCTCGGAATGACCCCATCCATATTCCTCAGCGGTATCGAAAGTAGTGATGCCTGCCTCAAGGGCAGCCCGAATAGCTTTGATGGTTTCAGCATCATCTATACCTGTCCACATCCCTTTGCCAGCTTGCCAGGTACCCATAATGATAGGCGTAATTTTTAAATCCGAAGTCCCAAGCAAACGTACTTTCATATGAGCCTCCTGACTCTGAAATTGATGCTTGCTTAATGATTTATTAAGCACTTAAACCGGAAAAAACAAGTAAATAATGCGTGAAACACGTCGGGATAAGGGGGATACAGTCAAGTCTTCCAACGAGTGAATCAAGCACGACTATCATATCTTGCGATAGCTGTCCATTGACTCATGGATTTGCATATCGTTTCAGTAAGAGTAGGCCGGTAGTTTTATTGATATAGTCATGGCCGGGCAGGTAAATGGAGCTAAAAGATGTTCTCGGAAAAAGAAAAACTATATCATGGAACAGGGCTGAAGGATATTTCCAGATTAAGCTTGATTTGGAAATACAAAATAATATACTTTGCAATGTATTCATGGATGAAAATTAAGCACAGTTTTTGTTTGATGCCTAAGGAGGGAGTGATGAAGCTTTCAGCAACAATAATTTCCATCTGTTTGACACTTTTTTTATTCTGTGGGGGGTGTTCAAGGGAAGAACCACCTCCGCCACCGACAAAAAAAATTAAGGTTGTGAAGCCCATCAAACGGCCTCCTCCGGAAAAGGACGAAACTGAGGAGAAGGAAGACAAAGAGATAAAGGCCTCGTCTGTTGAAGAAAAAGCTTTAAAGGCGCCAGAGATAGATGCTGGGGAAAAAGAAACGGCAATGGAGGAAGTGACAGGCTATTATATTGTTAAAAAGGGTGACAGCCTATCCAGTATAACAGGGAGAGAGGATGTGTATGGAGACTCATTGAAATGGCCCATCATTTATCGCCTTAATATGGATAAACTTGATAAGTTACAGTTGGGAGATGATCTTCCGGGCAGGGAACTTCCTGAGGGAGTAAGGCTGCAAATTATCTTGCCTGATGAGGTAAAGGAGAATTTAAAAAGGAGGGCCAATAACGTGTGGGCGATTAATGTTCTATCCACCACAACCAATGGAAAGATCATTCCTGTCGCTATCAGGCTTATTAAAAATGGATATCTGGTCTACATCACCCGTACCAAAGTAAAGGGAAAAGACTGGATTCGTCTCCGTGTCGGTTTTTTCAAAAATAAGAATGAGGCCGATACAGAGGTGAAGAAGATAATGACCATGTTGAATCTAGCTGATTCCTGGGTCGCCAATGTAGGTAAGAAAGAACTCGGGGAATTTGGTGGTTATTAAAAACCAGGAAAAACAGAGGATATAGTCCCGGAAAATTATATGAATTAGAAAGAATATTAAGTCTACATTCTTAAGAATATACAGGAGATCTTCTGTATACTTAGTGGTTAGCTGAAGAGCGCTTGAATATGACCACCCTTCTTTCAACAAAAAAGCGGATCTTACTCGGTAATATCAGTACATCCTCTTTTTCCTCACTATAGGTTTGAAAGTCCATAAATATCCTTTAAATCCAGTTCTAAGGCCATCTATTTCTTGGGTTGTCTTACTTGATAAAATATTAAATAGAGTATATTCTATTCAAAGATTTAGGTATGAGTTTTGTGGGTATGAGATTTTGCTTTACGAGGGCTAAAAATGAGCCAGTTTATGTTTGAGAATCGTTTAAGTTCCTTAAGAAACAAGTTCGATATTCTGGGAGTGGATGCTGTCTGGATTATTCAGCCTGAGAATCGACGTTATCTTTCTTCCTTTAAGGCCGCTGATGGACAGTTAAATGAGTCATCAGGTTCCCTATTTATAACCCTGGAGAAGGCTTTTTTACTCACCGATTCCAGGTATACAATCCAGGCACAGGAAGAGGCAGTCGGTTTTGAAGTGATAACTCACAAGGAAGGCTTAACTAATGCATTATCCCATATCCTTGATCTGTTAAACGCACGAAGATTAGGGTTTGAAGGTGGTTACCTGATCTGGGATATTTATCAAAAGGCTACAGAAAAGACCTCTCAGCATTCACCGCCTGTAGAGCTTATCCCCCTTGCCGGCCTTGTTGAAGAGATGAGAGAGATTAAAGAGCCAGAAGAGCTCGAGGTATTAAGCAGGTCAGCGCAACTCATGGGAGATGTTCTTGCCCGGATAATTGAGGAATTAAGGCCTGGTCTCCTTGAAAGGGATGTGGCTTGGAGGATTGAAACCCTGATACGAGAAATGGATACTGACGGAGTTGCCTTCCCACCTATTGTAGCCTCCGGTCCAAATAGTGCCTTACCTCATGCAATTCCTACAGATAGAATAATAGGGGAGGATGAACCAATAATTCTCGATGTAGGTTCAAAAGTTGATGGCTACTGTTCAGATATGACAAGAACAATCTTTTTAGGGAGTCCCCCATCATATTTTAGAGAGATCTACCACATTATTCGGGAGGCACAAGTTTCAGCAATAGAGTCTATAAGGCCTGGAATGAAAACTACCGAGGCAGATTCTATTGCCAGGGATATTATAAAAAAGGCTGGGTTTAGTGATTTTTTTAGCCATTCCCTCGGCCATGGAATTGGCCTGGCCACTCATGAGACACCTGCTGTTGGACCACTGAAGCCAGTGGTATTAAAAGAAGGAATGGTCTTTACCATTGAGCCCGGGATATATATACCAGGAAAGGGTGGAGTCCGATTGGAGGAAATGGTTATACTTGAAAAAGATGGTGCAAGAGTGTTGACCACAAACAAGAATTTTTATTCGTTTTAGGGAAGATAGACGTTGCTTCAGCCACCAAGACACGAAGTCACCAAGATTATAGAATTATTTTAGTACCGGATTTGATGATAGGCAAATTTCAATAGGATTTTCCTTTGTTGATAGGGAAATATAACTCATTTTTTTCCTTTGTGCCTTGGTGACTTAGTGGCTGAATAGTTACGCATGGACTATACTCATGAAGAAAGACCATCCCGAAGATCAATTATTAGATCAATTTATTAATCAACTTAAGGTCGAGAGGGGTTTGGCTACAAATACGATTGTGGCCTATAGCCATGACCTTATCAGCTTTTTTGATTTCTTAAAGCAGAAAGGACTTTCCCCTGTCCACATTAGCCAGGAGGATTTATCATCCTTTATAGCTGAAAGAAAGACTCAATTATCATCCAGATCTCTTGCCAGATGCCTTGTTTCCATTAAAATGTTTTACCGTTTTTTGGTATCTGAAGGGAAAACTGAATCTAATCCGGCCAGATTAATGGGTATACCAAAGATGTACCAGCATCTACCCGATGTTTTAAGCAGGGATGATGTGGAAAACTTTCTATTGCAGCCAGATACAAATACAGTTTTGGGAAAGAGGGACAAGGCTATATTAGAGATATTGTATGCCACTGGGTTAAGAGTCACTGAATTGATAGATCTTAAAATAACCAATATTAATCTGGAAGCTGGCTATATAAGGACAATGGGGAAGGGTTCCAAGGAAAGAATCATACCTATGGGGACTAAGGCTATGGATTCTCTAAAGATGTATTTAACAAACGGCAGGCCTTCTTTTTTAAAAAAGGGATCCGACGCAGGCGGATCTTATATTTTTCTTAATAGCAGAGGAAGGTCTATGACAAGACAGGGATTATGGAAGATTATAAAGAAATATGCCTTAAAAGCAGGAATCGCCAAGACAGTTACACCCCACACAGTAAGACACACATTTGCTACCCATCTCCTGGAAGGTGGGGCTGATCTGAGATCAGTTCAGATTATGTTAGGACATTCTGATATATCTACTACCCAAATATATACCCATGTAGCCAGAAAAAGATTAAAAGAGGTTCATGAAAAATATCACCCCAGACCGTGAGCGTAATAGGAGGTGCCTAAAGTTAAAAGCAAGGGAAGTAAATCATTTTAATTTTAGCTCATTTTAGATTTTAGGCACTTTTAATTTTCTTTAATTTTTTATTTGACTAAATGTAAATTATTGTTATAATTATATGTTAAATAACGCGGGGTGGAGCAGTCTGGTAGCTCGTCGGGCTCATAACCCGAAGGTCTCAGGTTCGAATCCTGACCCCGCTACCAAACAGAAGTAAAGGGGTTATGTCATTAGCGTAGCCCCTTTTTTAATGCTTCAACCTTGAAGTTTCAACATCCTTTCCAACCCTCTCATTAAAATTTGGAGATCATTTCCTTGTTTTTCCAGCAAAAAATGATATATTGGCATTATATAGTCTTTTTCCTATATAAAACTAAGCGAAAAGAGATTAAATAAAGGTAATTACTCAAGTATCTTGCCACAAAGGCACCAAGACACCAGGATTATAGAATTATTCTTTATAATAGTCTTTTTAATGCGTGGCACATTGAAATTAATGAGAAAACTCCGTTATTCAATTTATATTCATCTTCTCTTTGGGTCTTTGTGCCTTGGTGGCTGAATAGTTACAAATAAAGAATTAGAACAAACTAATGTCATAATTGTAAAAGAGCTACAGTCCTTAAACCTGTGAGATTAAAACATACAATCATATCTCTCCTCATCACCTGCCTTTGGTTGCTTTCTGCCCACTCATTAGCTGGCCAGTTCAAGGTCACCAAGGTTTATGATGGTGACACAATAATGGCCGAAGGACATGATATTGTTATTTATGTCCTATTAGCAGGAATTGATGCACCTGAAATTGGTTCACGAAAACACAAGCGAGGACAAACATATGGACAAGAGGCAAAGAAATATTTAGAAAATTTAATCCTCAACAAGATTGTTGATATCAAAGGTTATGGAATTGGCCCCTATCCTTATAATCATCTTATTGGGGAGATTTTTTTGAAGGATAACAATATTAATATAGAAATGATCAAAAAGGGCTTTGCTGAGGTATGCCGCAAAAAGCCGCCAGATAGACTTAACATTTTTTCATATCTTGAGGCTGAAAGGGAGGCGAAGGGGGCTGGGCGGGGGATGTGGTCTTTAGGAGAAAAGTACATTAGCCCCCAAGATTGGCGCGAAATGCATAGAAAGAGATAGTCATGGATCATGGTAACAGATTTTAAAGAGTCTGCAATAGAAATAGCAAGACAAGCAGGGGCATTTCTTAGAAGTAGGCTTAATTCAACACATGAAATAGATTACAAGGGTGAGATCAATCTGGTTACAGAGGCCGATAAAATCTCTGAAGAGATGATCACCTCCAAAATAAATCACCTATTCCCAGATCATGATATCTTGGCCGAGGAATTTACACATACAAATAGGGGTTCTGATTTCCGATGGATTATAGACCCCCTTGATGGAACTACTAATTATACCCATGGTTACCCTGTTTTTTGTGTTTCCATTGCACTTCAAAAGCTAAATGAGATTATTTTAGGTATTATTTACAATCCAATGCTCAAAGAGATGTTTATAGCAGAAAAAGGGGAGGGGTGTTTTTTAAATGGTAGAAAAATCCATGTCTCTACTACTATTAAGATTGCAGAAAGTTTTGTAGCTACTGGCTTCCCGTATGATATCAGGGAAGACACCCAAAACAATCTGAATTACTTCAATGAAATGATTATGAAGGCAAGGGCTATCCGGAGGGCAGGTTCAGCAGCACTGGACCTTGCTTATGTTGCCGCAGGCAGGTTTGATGGATTCTGGGAGCTAAAATTGAATCCATGGGACACTGCCGCTGGATGGTTAATGGTAGAAGAGGCAGGAGGAATTGTAACAGACATTAGAGGGAAAGGATATTGCCTGGAGTCTCCGGTTATCCTGGCATCAAATAGAAGAATACATAAGGAGATGATGGATGTTTTAAATAGGGCATCATCTATTTTATAATCTTCTTTATCTTATCTGCCTTTTTCTTAACTGCTATGCCTTTTTTTACAACCGGAAAGTCTTCGATTACCCTATTGACCAATTTATTTTCTAGAGACTTTTCTTCTTCGGTTGTAACTTTCTCTTTGCCATTCGGGCTTATATCCTTTTTCACCTTCCTGAATTCCCTTATAGCACCTCCGAGACCCTTTCCAATATCTGGCAACCTCTTGGCCCCAAATATAAGCAAGACAATTCCGGCAATGATTAGTAATTCTGTTGTTCCAAGACCGAACATAAGGTTAATCCCCTTTTTTGATTTAAAAGTGACCGCACACCTCGAAAGCCAGCCCACCTACCAAGCCCATCCACCATTGGCTTCGCATCAGGCGAATGCCGGGCGGGCAGAGTGAAGCTGCCATTGAGTCGCACAATCCACAATTCCTTAATTCCCCAATCCCTCAATTATTTTATTAATATCCCAATCTACTAATAGTCTTACCCTTTCATTTTCCTGTTTATTCCAGTATACAAGATATCCCTTTTCCTGGCCATGAAGGAAAAGATCTCTGGTTAATATTACATCCTGTTTGCAATATTCTGTTAATTTTTCTATCTCTCCTGCCTTGAACCATTCCAGGGCCTGCAGACCATCTGCGGATTTCCCTTTATTTAGTGTCTCACTTACCAGATGATCGAGGCTTAGTCTATACCCAAGTCTATTATAGACATCCTGAAGTATATCAAATGTTGCTATTTCATTTAGATTTTGGCTTGTATATGGTGCAATCACTGCATAATCAAATTTTTTGATATTAAAACCAATTACAAGATCCGCCCTGATAAAATGATCAATTAATCTATCTATCTGATCTTCTGTAAAGATATAAAAACGGCCCTCCAGGCTATCGAATAATACAGCTACAGATACCATCATCAGGTGTGTATTCTGCCAACCACCTACTTCTGTTGCTGACTTCTGGGTCTCCAAATCAAAATAAAGAATCCTTTTTTGATCCCTCTTTTCTGATATTATATTTTTATCTACTGGGTGGATATGCCCTTCAGGCTCCTTTTCAACAGGAGGGATATCTGCTAAGGATATCAAACCTGTCAGGGCCTCTAAAATCATTATGGCAGCTTTTTTGTCTAAGGGTTTATTGCCTGAACCGCATCTTGGAGAATATATGCATGAGGGGCAGCCTTGTTCACATGGACACCTCTTAATCATGTCCAAAGTCCGGTCTAATAGTTTCAGGATTATCTCGAAACCCCTCTGGGCTAACCCCACTCCTCCTGGATATCCGTCATAGATAAATATAGCTGCCTTTTCTACCTGGGGATGAAAGGTGGAAGAGATTCCGCCCATATCATTTCTATCGCATAGCGCAAATAAGGGGAAGAGGCTAATAGCTGCATGTTCTATGGCATGAATACCCCCCATAAAGTGGAGACCTTTATCTTCCACCATTTTTTTAATGATATCCTCGATTTCGACCCAAAGACCTACTGTCTCAAATGTCTGGGTAGGAAGATCAAGGGGAAATACGCCAATCAATTCCTGGCCAGGAATCCTCCTTTTCTCATAGCCGGTTATCTTTTCTGTTACCTTAAGCTCGCCAAGCTTAACAACAAACTGTGCTCTTGGTTGACTCCTTTCAATCTTAATAATCTCGGTTTCCTTTTCCGATCTTATCCGGGTAAAGTATTTAAGGTCTGCTCCACTGACAATAATATCTTTTTTCTTGATCATTAACCGTTCAATATAGTACGGGGTGGCCCTATGGAGATATACTGCACCCGGATGACACTCTTTGAAGGCCCTTATACCATCAATTGTACCTATAGCCTCTCCTGTTTCACCCTTAAATATGGTGTAGGTCTCACCAATTGAGCGAATATTTACCTTTAGATGCGGCCTTTTTCTTGTAGCAAACCACCTTTTTTTGCCCTCGCTTGTCCTGCTAAGCTCCCCAGCGGATTCTAAAAAATCAAGATGGCTTTTTAGATCATTATGCCAGAATTGGGTATCGTTTAATGTAAGAGGGTTCTCTGCTGCTGCACAGGGTAAGTGGGCCCTTATAATATGGGCATTGTCCGGGTCAATTACAGCAGCCTCAAAAGATTGGTCAAAAAAATTTGGCGGATGTTGCATGAAGTACTGATCCAGGGCATCTTGATTGGCGATCAAGGCTATAAGAGAGTCGCGTCCTGAACGTCCCACTCTTCCGCCTCTCTGCCAGGTATTAATTATGGTTCCAGGGTATCCAACCAATAGGCATACATCTAAGTAACCTATATCAATACCCATCTCCAGGGCACTTGTAGATATAACACCAAGTAGTTTTCCACTTGAAAGCCTTTTTTCAATATCGCGGCGTTCGTCAGGCAAAAACCCAGCCCTGTATGAACTGATCTTATCCTTTAAATCAGGGGCCAGTTGTCTGGCCCACATATGAATTAATTCGGTAACCTTTCTGGACTGGGTAAATGCAATGGTTCTAAAGTGGGATTTAAGGCATTGGATAAAAAATTGAGTGGCCAGAAAATTGGTGCTGGATAGAGGATTGAGAAATATAAAATGCTGCCCGGACTTAGGGGCACCACTCTCGGAAATCACCTCTACTTCTTTGCCTATTAAGTTTTTACCAAAATCGTGGGGATTTTGGATAGTGGCTGAGGAAAGAATGAATTGTGGTTTTGTTTTATATAGAAGACAGATTCTTTTTAATCTTCTTAATATCTGAGCAAGATGTGAACCAAATATTCCCCGATATGTATGAACCTCATCAATAATAACAAAGGCAAGATTAGAGAAAAATTCAGCCCATCTCTCGTGATAGGCAAGGATGCCCCTATGCAGCATGTCAGGATTGGTCATAATAATATTCGGAATCCTGTTTTTAATCCTTTCTCTATCCCCTGTTGATGTATCTCCATCATATATGGTCGCACTGATCCGGCCTTCCTGAGCCCCGGAAATAAAATCATTTAGATTTTTCAACTGATCTTGTTCCAGGGCCTTAAGAGGAAAGATGTAAAGGGCTCTTGTTGCTGATTTTTTTAAAATCTCTTCAATAACAGAAATATTATAGATAAGGCTCTTTCCACTTGCAGTAGGTGTTGATATTAATACGTCTTTTCCCTCTTTTAATTTCCCGATGGCCTTGATCTGGTGAGTATATAGTTTTTCAATCTGAAATTTTCTCAGGAGATGTAAAATATCTGGAGAGAAGATCTGGCTTTGATCGTATTTGGGGTTTTGAGAGGGAAGATAGCGATGAAAGACGATCTGAGGACCAAGATCAGTTGATTTTTTTATATGTTTGACAAAAGTAGATAGTTGCATCTGTTTTTTTAATTGTCTTATTAGATTTTATTTATTATAAAATTTAGCATATTTCTGCCATAATTGTAAGATCAGTTACTTAAAATTTTAACCGTAATAAAATAATCACAAAATTTTTAAAAAATTTTATTTGCTCTCAGTTTAAGGGTATATGCTCAATATCTTATGGAGGAGCATGGATATCTTTTTTTTGCGAACGAACTAGGCAAACGCTTAGAGCTGGCTCTTTCCCGACCCGCCCGCCTCGCCTGAGCGAGAGCGATGGCGGGCAGGTGATCCAGGCGGGCGGCCATCTCAGGTAGAGATTGCCAGATTCAGTGAATAGGGCATTTCTTCTATGGTAGATCGCCCGCCTTTATCTGCATCTTTACCCGCCTCAGGCGGGTTTAGCCTGCATAACAGTATAAGCCCTTTCGTCGCCAAAAAAAAGATATCCATGCTCCAAAGAACCAGCAAATTTACCCGCCTCAGGCGGGTTGAAATCCACAATATTTTGAGCAATTACGTTTAAGGCGTGATACATGGCTGAAAAAAAGAAGATTCCTCCAGTAGTTCATCTATCGTATTCAAAAGGTGAACTAATAATTAAAGAGGGAGATTATGGCATCTCAATATATAAAATCTTACACGGACATGTACAAATCTTTAAAAAATCGGGCACTAACAAGATCCCCTTGGCTACCCTAGGGAGGGGGGAAGTTTTTGGGGAGATGACATTTTTTAATTTCCTCCTTGAACCCAGATCCGCATCTGTGGAGGCAATAGACGATGTTGAAATCGAGGTCTGGCATCCTGCAATGCTAACAGAGGAATACAAAAACATGCCTCCTATCTTGAGATATATAAGTAAGCAGGCTCTGGATAGATTGCTGAGGATGAACAGGATTGTCGATGATTTAAGCTCTAAAAAAAGACAAAAAAAGCAAAAAGAGATTAACCATAGAGAAGCAAAAAGGAAATATTACAGAAAGAAATGGGACCAGGAATTCAGTTACAAACCAATGGGCTCATCACCTGAATTGAAGTTGTCAGGAATGATTAGAGATATAAGCCCCAAAGGTTTAGGGGTGGAGGTGGCTGCTTCAAATGTCATTAATTTTCCACACAATCCTGGAGATAAGTTTGAAGTCAACATCCAGTTTCCTTCAGGAAAGACTATCTGTGTTGTTGCCCAGATAAAATCAGTAAAAAAAAGTAAGACACCAGGCAGTCTTTTTTTAGGATTAGAATTTACAGATATTGACAGAGATGCTAACAAACAGATAACTTTTTTCATGATGTCTTAACACGAAGAGCCTTAGAAATGGTCCTTGTTAGTTTCATATATGGATATATTGCGAAAGAAGAGGTTTTTGGTCCCCAGACGCTTATATTAGAGGAAGGCGCTAAAGGGGATTGGGTATATGTTGTTTTGGAAGGGAAAGTAAAAGTTAGAAAACGTACCCCAAAGGGGATGGTAACTATAGATACCCTTGGAGAAGGTGCTATTGTAGGAGAGATCCCTTTTTTATTAAAGACGCATAAATTGCGGACAGCATCGGTAATAGCCGACGGAGTGGTAAAATTAGGCATTTTAGATAAAGAGAGGCTGGAAAAGGAATACGAATTATTATCACCACAGTTAAAGAGTATAATTAAAACATTGGTTTTAAGATTAGAAGAGACAACCAAAAAGGCCAGTTTGCTTGCTGTCAGCTAACTTTAACCCTGGATTATATTCAGAAAAGTGGTTGTCATGAAATGGTTTTTTTGATATGTTTAACTGAAACTCTTTTTTGAAAGATAGAAAATATTGATGGGCGGGATGATCCTTAGGTTATCCCTCCCCGTTTTTATTAGGATTCTACCTTAATGAGCATAGCGTCACCCTGGGCAGAACCGGAACAGATTCCGCATATCCCGATTCCACCACCTCTTCGCCTCAGTTCATAGGCGAGCGTCATTACTATTCTGGCTCCGGTTGCTCCGATAGGATGCCCATAGGCAATAGCACTTCCATTAACATTAATCTTCTCGAACATCTGTTCCTTGGTGAGTCCTAGAATAGTTCGAGCACTTACCAGAACTACAGCGGCGAACGCTTCATTGATCTCGATAAGGTCAATTTGGTCAATTGTCATATCATTCTGCTCCAAGACCTTTTTGATGGACAGTCCCGGGACAGTGGCGATATCCTTTGTCGGTTGAGATACCTCTGCGTAATCTAATATAGTGAACAAAGGCTTCAATCCGAGTTCATCCGCCTTTTCTCTGCTCACGATCAAACACACATCTCCCCCATCATTGATGCCTGGAGCGTTTCCGGCAGTTACACTTCCTGCTTGACCAGTAACCGTGCTCTTATGTCCGAAAACAGCTGGTAATTTTGCCAGTCCTTCCATTGTAGTATTTGGTCTGGGTGGCTCATCCTTGTCAATAATAACAACTTCTTTACCCTTTTTCGCCTCTACCGGAAATGTCTCATCATCCAATCTCCCGGCATTCATGGCCTCAACTGCTGCCATCTGTGAATGACAGGCCCATTCATCTTGCTCCTCCCGGCTAAAACCGAATTCATCACCAACCTCCGAGCCGTGAATAGCCATATGCCGGTCGTAGAATGGGTCCCATAGGCCATCATATACCATCAGATCAAGTGCCGGCCTACTCTTAAGGCCCATTCTTACACCCCATCTCATTTCTGTAAGGGCATATGGACAATTGCTCATACTTTCCTGTCCACCGGCTATACATATCTCAGCCCTTCCCAATTGAATCATCTGGGTTGCCAGGTCAATCGTCTTAATTCCGGAAGAGCACACCTTATTGACAGTGATAGTAGGGACTGATTCGGGAATTCCTGCAAGTATCGAAGCAGACCTGCCTGGAACCTGCCCGCAGGCTGCTGGTACAACCTGTCCCATAAAGATATAATCGACATCTCCTGGTTTGACCTTGCCGTTAGTTCTTCTCAGAACCTCCTGGATCGCCATGGCCCCGAGCTCCATAGCTGTAAAATCTTTCAGCACCCCTCCGGATCTACCGTATGGAGTTCTGCATGCCTCTACTACCACTATTTCTCTGGAGTTCTTAAATTGATTTTTTATTTTTCTTCCCATGGTTGAGAAATCAGGTTTTCTTTCACCGTATTTTGTAATTGGTGCATCAGCATATATTTCGGTCATTTTTCTCTCTACCTTCTGTGGCACCTTTTCCATATTTTCCTCCTTAAAATTACTTTATGATTACTGTTAAGAAACCTTTTCAAGGTCTTGTATTCCTTGAAAAATTATATCAAAAAGCTCCTGGACATTTTCTTTCTCCACGCAGGAGAATGCTATCCTGATATCGGTGTTACCAATAGAGATTACCCCTACACCGTATTGGTCTAAAAGGTGAAGCCTTAATTCCTCGGCATTTATCTTCTTTAACCTCAGGCACATAAAATAACCTGAATTAAAGGGATATACATCCCAGGCCTCCCTATATTTGTTGTTGGCCAGCACCTCTTTAACCCGTGTTGCCCTATTGTACAATATTGTGAATTTTTCCTCCTTTTCTGCTTTGTAGTTCGCTGAATTAAGGGAGCCAAGGACAATGGATTGGCTCAAATGAGGGCTATTTGATATAGTGCCCCTGACAGCACCGGCTGTCTTTCTCTCCAGGGCATCATAGCAATCTTTGGGATTGCCTTTCAATAAAGTGCCATAGGTGATAAATCCTACCCTCAGGCCCCATACATAATTCTCCTTTGTTGCACCATCCAGCTTTATTGCCATTATTCTTGGATGGGCCCCGGCAAGTAAGGCAAAAAGAGATTCTTTAATGGAATTATCATCATAAAAAAGCCCAAAGTAGGCATCATCTGTTATGAGCAAAACATTGGTGCCTTTTTCTGCCAGATCGAGTAAAATCTCTGCAATCTTCTTGCCCTCTGCCTCTGTTGGTGTATATCCAGTAGGGTTATTGGGAAAATTTAAAAGGACTGCTATTTTTTCCCTTCTTGAGGCCTCTCCCCGGAGTGTGTCTTCAAAGTCACTTAGATTGAAGCCTCCTTGTGATGAAAAAAGTCTATATTGCTTAATCTTTGCTCCATGCAGAACCGTAAATATCAGGTTGTAGTTTCCCCAGATCTTATCCGGCAGTATTATAACATCGTCTTCGTCAATCCACATATAACCAGTAACAGAAAGGCCGTGAGTTATGGCATTTGTTACGACTGGCAAGCTTATTTGCTTTTCAGCAAGGGAAGGGTTTTTTGGGAGCATCAGTTGTTGCCAGGTCTTCCGTAGCTCAGGTATACCAAAAGACGGTGCATAATTAAGTGATTTATTTGGGGGTAAGTTTATGTACGACATGATCGAAGGAAGATGCATAGGAACCCCGGTTTCTGTTGCAATACCTATTGTAGCATTGAATTTAGATGCCTTTTCCTTGGCCTCAGCGCTTTGAGAGAGGATTCCTTTAGGAAAGTAAAGGTTTTTCCCTTTGCTCGATAGCATATTATAGATATTTGGATTGGCATTCTTGATAATCTCATTTAGTTCTTGTGCAATTGGGTTCATACTTATTTTCCTTTCTTTCATTTTAATAAATATTTAGCGTAACTACACAGGTTCAAAGTTCCGGGTTCACGCGTGCCCGCCGGACGGCAGGCGGGGTTCAATGGTTATTTGCTGAACCACTAACCGTTTAATAAGCCAAAGGCTTATAAACGCCGGTTTTTCATGAGCCGGTTTAGGAGTCTTGGCACGGACAATGGTTCATGGCTCCAAGTTGAACCCCTGAACTGTGAACCCCTGGCCCAGGCCTGATTTCAAGAAGTTGGATTTTAGATAGATACTTTTAAATAGTCAGGAGTTGCTTTCCTTGACAACGGCCATCGCGCCAGGGCGGGCTTGAACCTGACAAACTGGGTAGTTACTATTTAGCCACAAAGGCACCAATTCCAATTGTCAATTGTCAATTTTCAATTGTTTGCGTCTTAGTGTCTTTGTGGCTGAACAGTTACTCATTTATTATAAAAGGCCACAGCCCCATATCCAACCACTCTTCGGGTTTCCCTACGGCCATGAATAGTTACATCACCGCTATTTGCATAATGAAGTATCTTTACCGAATCTCCTCCAAGTTGTTTAACTGTCATCATTAATGTTATCACCGAACTCAATCCACATAGTGCAGTTGAGAGATTTGGTATCCCTTCTCTAAGAAATTTTTCCTCTAAATTAAATACCAGCTCTGGGTCAAATTTCTCTATTACAGAAAGTGTCTTTCGATCAACCTTGTTTGCATTAGCATAGTCTGGAAAATGGGACATGTCAGAGGAGGCCACAAAAAGAACATTTCTTTTTCCCACTATCTTTGAGAGGGCCTTACTGATTTTTTCACAATCTGTTAAAGATGGGGCACCCATCACAATGGGGACAATATCGAAATTCTTTAAAACCCGTTGCAGAAAAGGGATCTGTGTCTCTACAGAGTGTTCCCTGATATGGGCCTGCTCAACAAAATGAAAGGGTGCTCCTGTGCTTAGAAGTGCATTAACTATTTCCTTATTGACTTTAACTTTTCCCAGAGGGGTGGCATATGCATCCCAATTACCCGCTGAAGCCCCTCTAAGATAAACATGATGGCTTGGACCAAGGATTATTACAGTATCATAATTCTTATCCTTGATTTGCCTGTAAGAATATGCAGCTACTTGGCCAGAGAACACATATCCGGCATGGGGGGACATAAGTCCTAAGATTTTGCCGGCTATTTGCTTCTGTTTGACGCTTAAAATAAAGTCATCAACTGTTTTTGTTAATTCTTCTTTATCCTTTGGGTAGAAATAACCAGCCACCGCAGGTTTTCTTACCCGTTCTTGTGCTATGACAAAGGTAGAAGGTAAGCAAAGTATGATTATAATGATCGCCAATAACGTCCACCATATGGGAGAGAAATTAGAATAATTCGGTTTTTTATTTTTATCGGTCATTAACTTCTAATTTTACTCTTCTTGGCAATAACACATAGAAAAATTTTCTTAGCACGATTTTTTGATTTATGCAATTGGTTTGAAAATATCAATAAACTAATTTATGGGTTAGACAAAATTCTAATGAAAATAAGTTTTTAATGCACTTTAACCTTTATCAATAACTTACTGATTTTTAGATATTATAAACCTTTCTGACATGCTTTTTTTTCGAAAAAATGCCAGAATGCCCCGACTTTTAAGCCGGGGATGAATGGCATTCTTTATGTTCCCATACTTTTTTGTGGCAGCCGAAAGCTTGCCAATATATGGATTTACAGGTGGTTTCAACGTATTTATGAGAATATTTCTCAGAGAAGTGATAGGGTCATATGTAGAACCTAATCACTGAGTTGATGGGAGATTAATCAAGAGCCAATTACATTATTGGCTATGACAATCCTTTGTACCTCTGAAGTTCCTTCATAGATGGTTGTAACCCTGGCATCCCGGTAATATCTCTCTACTGCATATTCTTTGGAGTATCCATAACCCCCATGGATCTGCACGGCCTGATATGCAACCTTATTGGCCATTTCAGATGCAAAGAGCTTTGCCATAGATGCATCTGCTGAAAACCCTTCGCCTCTGTCTTTCATAGAAGCAGCATTAAATGTGAGGAGCCTTGCCGCCTCGATCTGGACCGCCATATCAGCTATCATCCATCGAATTCCTTGAAATTTTGATATTGGGCTTCCAAATTGCTCTCTCTCATTTGCATAGGTTACGGCTGCATCCAAACATGCCTGACCAATTCCCACAGACATAGAGGCTATACCAATTCTTCCTTCATCCAGGGCAGTCATGGCAATAATAAATCCCTGCCCCTCTTCACCCAGCAGATTCTCGGCGGGGACCCTACAGTCTTCAAATATAAGGCTTGTTGAATCTGAGGCCCTCTGGCCCATTTTGTCTTCATCTGGGCCTACACTAAAACCAGGCATTCTCTTTTCCAGCACGAAGGCACTTATACCCCTGTGCCTTTTACTTTTATCTGTGTAGGCAGTTGCAACAACAACATCCGCATTTTTCCCACTGGTGATCCATGCCTTTGTCCCGTTTAAAATATATACATCTCCGTCTTTTTTGGCTGTTGACTTTTGGCTGGCAGGGTCAGATCCTGCCCCTGGTTCTGTTAATGCAAAGCATCCAAGTAGCTCACCTGATGCTAAGCGTTTTAGGTAATTTTCTTTAAGAAAATCAGAACCAAATTTGTATATAGGACCGCAGGAGACACTGTTATGAACAGACATGATCACGGCTGTTGAGGCACATGCATATCCTATTTCCTGAAGGGCCAAACTATAACTTATTGTATCTACACCTGCTCCATTATACTCAGGCGGAACACTCATTCCCATCAGTCCGAGTTCGCCCATTTGTTTTATAATATCTGCTGGAAATTCTTTGGTCTTGTCCCTCTCAGCCGCAGTGGGGAGTATGGCATCACGGGTCAAATCCTTGACCATGGCCTGGATCATCTTCTGTTCTTCATTTAGTTGATAGGACATTTTCAATCCTCAATTTGCAATTAGCAATTATCAATTTAAAATTAACATCCGATTTTGCATTGCTAATTTTAAAGGGTCATCGTGGATTAGTGGGAATTTTCTTGTTCCCATGTAGGGTGGTATTTTACATGCCACCGCAATCCCAGTCGGGTATAAAACCCGACCCTACAACGGATTTATGTGGCATATCCAATGTTTTTCCCCACTAATTCGCGTATAACCCTTAAAATTAACATTCGATTTTGCATTGCTAATTTTGCATTGCTAATTTTAAATTTATCTAAGGTGTATATAGAACAACCACCATTTCCGCCTTTTCAGAACTTAAATTTCTAAGCTTATGAACAATGGATGAGTTAAAATGTAGGGAATCCTCCGGGCCTAAAATGTTTTTATTATCCCCAACCGTTATCTCTACTTTACCCTTAATCACATAAATAAACTCTTCCCCTTCATGCTGGTAGCTTACCCCTTTATGATCGGAAACCGGATCTATAAAGACTTTGAAGGCCTTTAGATGTTTATGAACGGCCTCTGGTGTTAATGCCTGGTAACTGTAGTCTTCGGTTCTTTTTTTAAAGTCCTCTGCCTTTCTCTTGCCGGCTTCATCTCTTTCTGCCTTCAATAAAATACCACTATCTATTTCTAAGGCCTTCGAGAGCCGTAAAATAGTAGCCACTGGAGGCATAATTTCCCCTTTCTCCACACGAGAGATATAATCCGCAGAGAAACCGGTCTCATTGGCTAAGTAATCAATGCTTAGCCCTTTCTCAGCCCTAATATCTTTCAATCGTTTGCCCATAGGCCTTTCTTTTTTTAAACGGGCCATGATTTACTCCTTTAATAAGCCTCAGGCTTATTAATCTCTTAAATGTAAAGTTTTACCCTTCTTTCTCCTTTGATTTCTTTATATTAGTCACAATTTTTAGAATAAAACTAAGGAGAAGTGCAGCGCTAATAAGGATGATAAAATTAGATGCGAAGAATGTCATGATAAATGAGAAGGGATCATTAAGTTGGTATGCCATATAAAGGAGGTTTATCCCAAAAAGGATAAAAAAAATAGCAATCAATGCCAAGACAATCTGAGTAGCCCACCATGGAATAGGATTTTCCATTATTTGTTACCTGATTTGTTATTATTCAGCCACAAAGACACGAAGTCACCAAGATTAGACAATTTAAAAAATTAGGAATTTAAAATTGATAATTGATAATTTTTCATTGACCATTTAATACCCTTTGTGTCTTGGTAACTCAGTGGCTAAATAGTTACCCTGATTTTAGTTTTTTTAAAACAATATTATCACAGGCGGTATAGGGATCTATTTTCTTTTCCACAATTAATTGAAGGGCCTCTTCAAACTCTCCTGAATCTATAATATTAGCCAAAACATCACTGACAATTCTATCCTTTATCATCTCGACAAGGTCGTTTCGGGCCTTTTCATGCTGAAACATTGACTTTCTTTCCGGGGAAGATGTTAAATACTTTCTATGTTTCTTAATTTCATCCAGAATTTCCTTTATTCCTTCATCAAATACAGCCTGAGCGGTTAAAATTGGTGGTTTCCAACCATTTTTATACCTTTTTTCATCCATCTCGATCATCAATCTGATATCACTTACAGTTCTGTCTACTCCTTCTCTATCAGCCTTGTTTATTACAAAGATATCACCCACTTCCAGGATACCTGCCTTTAGGGCCTGAATATCATCACCCATCCCAGGTACAAGGGTTATAATAGTTGTATGTGCGCTTCGAACAATATCTATTTCATCCTGCCCGACGCCAACTGTTTCAACAATAATGTAGTCCTTTCCCATGGCATCCATGACATCTATAGCGCTTCTGGTAGATTGAGTCAGTCCACCAAAATAGCCTCTGGTTGCCATTGAACGTATAAATACACCTTCATCCATGCTATGCCGCTGCATCCTGATCCGGTCACCCAGGATAGCACCCCCGCTGAAAGGACTGGTTGGGTCTACTGCAAGGACCCCAACAGTCTTTTTAGCCTTTCTCAGGTGATAGACCATCTGATCTACTAATGTAGACTTCCCTACGCCAGGCGCTCCAGTTATACCAACAACATAAGCCTTGCCAGTATAAGGGTAAAGCTCCTTTAGGACTTCTCTTGCCTCAGGGATATTATCGTCAATATCCCTGATGAGCCTTGCAACAGCCCTGATATTCCCGGATATGATTTTTTCAGGTATACCCATTTTGAAAGTGTCTAAAGTGTCTAAAGCCCGCCCTGGCGCGAAGTGCTTAAATCAAACTATTAAGTCTATAAGGCGCCATGTGCTCTTATAAACCTATTAAAATTATAGGCCAGGTCTGGGCCAGGGTTAAAAAGTGACTAAAATTAGTTGTGGTTTTCCTTACTCCCCACTGTTATCAAGTCCTGGGTTTAACATTTTCCTCAACCCATTTCACAACTTCTCCTAAGGGTGTGCCCGGGACAAATATCTCCTTAATCCCTGCCTCTTTTAATTTAGGTATATCCTCTCCCGGAAATATTCCTCCACCACAAACAACAATATCATCGGCACCGTTCTCTTTTAAAAGCTCCAACACTCTTGGAAAGAGATACATGTGGGCACCTGCTAAACTGGATAGCCCTATCATATCCACGTCCTCTTGGATAGCAGCCTGGACTACCTCTTCAGGGGTTTGATGAAGACCAGAATATACAACTTCAAAACCGGCATCCCTGTAAGCCCTGGCAATAATTCTGGAACCCCTATCATGGCCATCCAGGCCTGGTTTTGCTACTAAAACCCTGATCTTCCTTTTTTGATTCATAATATCTTCCTATCAAGTGTTTGTTGTCCGTAGGAAAACGGAAAATGGACAATTTATTGTCTACGATCTAATATCTTTTAACTTTAGGCACTTTAGTTCATTTTAAACTTTAGGCCTGCCCGCAACGCTCTCGCTTGCGAGGCGGGCGGGCACTTTTTAATTAATAAACACCAGGATCTCGGTATATTCCAAAGGCCTCACGGAAGACATCACATATCTCCTGCTCGGTGGCATATTCTTTAACGGCATCTATAATAAGATACATTAGGTTATCATCTCTTTGAGTGGCCTCACCTAATTTCTCCAATGCCTCTTTTAACTTTTTATTATCCCTGGTATCCTTAACCTTATTTGTCCATTTAATCTGATTTTCCTCTAATTCTGCCTCTATCTGAAGGACCTCTACAGGAAGATCTTCTTCTGTTACATACTTGTTTACACCAACTACTGTCTTTTCTTTGCTGTCTATCTGTTTCTGATACTTATATGCAGCATCGGCTATCTCAAGCTGGGGGTAGTTTCTCTCTATTGCCGCTACCATTCCTCCCATATCATCAATCTTTCTGATATATTCAAAGGCCTCTTCCTCCATATCTCTTGTAAGGCGCTCAATATAAAAAGATCCACCCAGGGGATCGATTGTGTTTGCTACCCCTGACTCTTCAGCAATTATCTGCTGGGTACGAAGAGCAATGGTGGCTGCCTCTTCAGTGGGTATGGCAAGAACCTCGTCTAAGGAATTGGTATGCAGTGATTGTGTTCCGCCAAGCACAGCAGCCAGGGCTTCTATAGCTGTTCTAACAACATTATTATACGGCTGTTGGGCAGTGAGAGAGCATCCGGCAGTTTGCGTATGAAACCTGAGCCACATTGAGCGCGGATCTTTTGCCTTAAATCTCTCCTTCATTATCCTTGCCCACATTCTCCTGGCTGCCCTATATTTTGCAATCTCTTCAAAAAAGTCCAGGTGTGAATTAAAAAAGAAGGAGAGTCTTGGGGCAAAGGAGTCAACATCGAGACCCCTTTCCATTGCTGCCTCTACATAGGTTATACCATCGGATAATGTAAAGGCAAGTTCCTGAACAGCAGTGGACCCAGCCTCCCTTATGTGATAGCCACTAATGCTAATAGGGTTCCATCTGGGAATCTCTTTTGTAGCGAATTCAACAGTATCTGTTATAAGCCTCATGGATGGCCTTGGAGGACACATGAATGTCTTTTGTGCAATGAATTCCTTGAGCATATCGTTTTGTATGGTTCCACCTATAATGGACCTGTTTATGCCTCTTTTCTCTGCCATTGCTATATACATTGCCCAGATAATAGGGGCTGGTGGATTGATGGTCATGGAGGTGGTGATCCTGTCAATAGGAAGGCCGTCAAACAGTATTTCCATATCCTTCAATGAATCTATGGCAACACCGCATTTGCCGCATTCTCCTCTTGCTCTTGGGGAATCAGAATCATATCCCATAAGGGTGGGCATATCAAAGGCTGTTGAGAGACCTGTCTGACCTTCATTTACCAGCAGGTGAAATCTCTTATTGGTATCCCTGGCCGATCCCAGACCGGCAAACATCCTCATAGTCCATAGTCTTCCCCTGTACATAGAGGGTTGAACCCCCCTTGTAAATGGATATTGAGCAGGGAATCCGAGATCTTTTTCATAATCGAGATCTTTCACGTCATCTGGTGTGTAGATTCTATTAACAGGGTGGTCAGAGACAGAGGAGAAGCGAGAAAGTCGCTCGGGGTGTTGGTCTAATATATTGTCCAGCTCCTTACTCCACTTTTCTTCCCCCTTTCTGACCTCTGCTAACATATTGTCAGAATAGATCTTAGACATATCATATACCCCCTTTATCAATTTTCAATTTGCAATTTTCAATTGATCTCATCTTCCTTTAATTAAATTATTGGCTATTACTACCCTCATAATCTCATTGGTTCCTTCATAGATCTGGGTAACCTTGGCATCCCTCATATGTCTTTCCATAGGATATTCTTTACAGTAACCATAACCACCCAGTATCTGGATACCCTCCACCGAGGCCCTCATGGCTGCATCCGAGGAATACATCTTGGCCATAGCAGCTGCCTTCTCAAATGGTTTGTCATGATCTTCCAGCCATGCCGCCCTCAGTGTTAGGAGCTCTGCTGCATCAAGTTCGGTAGACATATCAGCAAATTTCCACTGGATGCCCTGAAAGGATGTGATAGGCTTGCCGAACTGAACCCTGGTCTTGGCATACTCTAATGCCTCTTCCAGAACCGATCTCCCTATTCCAATTGCCTGTGATGCTATACCAATTCGGGCGCTATCCAATGTTGTTAACATCTGCCTGAAACCTGAACCAGGATCGCCTAACAATGCATCAGCAGGAACATGGGCATCCTCAAATACCATTTCCGCTGTTCCCGTAGCATTAATACCAAGCTTTTCCTCCACCCTGCTGACCTTGAACCCAGGTGTATTTTCAAGATCAACAACAAAGCTACTTATTCCCTTATAACCCTTTCCTTTCTCTGTTACTGCAGCCATGACACAAAGACCAGCAACATTGCCATTGGAAATAAATTTCTTCTCCCCATTTATGACCCATCCATCTCCTTCTTTTACAGCAGTAGTCCTCAGGGAAGCTGGATCCGATCCTGCGCCTGCCTCTGTTAGAGCATAGCAACCAATAACCTCGCCACTGGCTGCTGGCTTGAGGTATTTGAGTTTCTGCTCATGGGTTCCAAAGGTCAGAACCGGAAAGCAGTAAAGAGAATTATTATATGACATAATCCCACCGGTAGAGGCACAGGCCTTGCTAATCTCTATAACGGCCACAACATAACTTACATAATCCATGCCACCTCCACCATACTCTTCAGGAATAGCGATCCCCATGAATTTGAGCTCTGCCATCTTTTTGATTATCTCTCCAGGGTGTTCATGAGTTTCATCCAGGTGGGCGGCCACTGGTTTTATCTCTGCCTCGGCAAAGCGCCTGGCCATATCCTGTACCATCTGTTGTTCTTCAGTAAGTTCAAAATCCATGTATTACCTCCTTGAAAGTTATAAGTGCCTAAAGTGAGCTAAAGTGCCTAAAGTGAACTAAAGTAAATTAGTTGAGTAGTTGATTCACAATTCCTCAATTCCTAAATTCGCAATTCCAAATAGTCATATTCATAATTTTAGCTCACTTATAACCCTGGCCCAGTCCTGGTCTATAAGCTTAATAGGTTGATTCGAGCACCTGCTGGCTTAAAGACTTAGTATGATGATTAGAACACATAGCGCCAAGGCGGGCTTTAGGCATTTTAGGCACTTCTGATTTATAAAAGCTCCCCTTTAAACTCGGCCTTTCTTTTTTCCAAGAAAGCCCCCATTCCTTCTTTGCCATCCTCACTGGCAAAGCAGATACCAAATGCATCGGATTCTATGTAGCAACCAGTCCTGAGATCCTGGTCACAACCCCTTTCGATTGACTCTTTGACGGCCCGGATAGACACCTTACCTTTTGATGCCAGCACCTTTGCCACCTTCATTGTCTTTTCCCACAAAGACTCTTTCGAAAATACCTTGTTTACAAGGCCGATATCTTTGGCCTCTTGAGCACTTATCATTACGCCAGTCATACAAAGTTCCTTGGCCATTGATTTGCCAACGAGGCGAGATAATCTCTGGGTGCCGCCAAAGCCTGGAATAATCCCGAGGTTTATCTCTGGCTGGCCGAACTTAGCAGAATCAGCAGCATATATAAAATCACATGCCATTGATATCTCTGTTCCCCCACCAAGGGCAAAGCCATTGACACAGGCAATTACCGGTATAGGAAGGGCCTCTAACTGAAAGAGGAGTTCCTGACCCTGCCTTGAAAAAAATTTCCCTTCTAATGGCGTATAGTCCTTCATCGAGGCTATGTCCGCCCCTGCCACAAATGCCTTATCTCCTTCTCCTGTAAGGATAAGAACCTTTATAGATTTGTCGGCAGCAATTTTTTCAAGGGCATCTTTTACCTCTGCTACCACTGTCGGATTAATCGCATTTAGTACTTTAGGCCTGTTAAATCTAATTACGGCAATATCTTCTTCCACTTCATAGATAATAGTTTCATAAGACATGGCT
>JAUWNK010000045.1 GCA_030612685.1 Desulfobacteraceae bacterium | reverse complement strand
CTAGCTCATAGATTCTGCCTTTAACTATTGAACCTTTGAACCCAGAACGCAGAAGAACCGTGAACGGACACGGTATCTTTTTATATATCATCTATACTATGTCCCAGTGCTGCTTTCCTGGAAAGCCTGATCTTTCCGTTCTCGATATCAATAACCTTTACTAAAACCTCGTCACCTTCCTTCAGTATATCAGTTACCTTATTTACCCTCTCGTTTGCCAATTGAGATATGTGTATCAAGCCCTCTGAGCCAGGTAGGACCTCTACAAAGGCACCAAAATCCATAATCTTGACTACCTTACCTAAATAAAATTTGCCGATCTCTGCCTCCCTAACTATATCCTTTATCATTTCTATGGCCTTATCCATGCCCTCACCCTCAATGGATGCAATTATTACCTTGCCATCATCATCAATATTTATCTGTGTCCCTGTTGTTAAGGTAATATGCCTGATCATCTTCCCGCCAGGACCAATAACATCCCTTACCTTTTCTGGCTTGACATTTATGGTGGTAATCCTTGGTGCATATTTGGATATCTCTGGCCTCGATTGTGATATAGCCTTATCCATTTGATTCAGGATATGCATTCTTGCCTCTCTTGCCTGATATAAGGCCTTCCCCATTATCTCCTTTTTTAGCCCATCAATTTTAATATCCATCTGGAGAGCGGTTATACCAGTCTTTGTCCCTGTAACCTTAAAATCCATATCGCCAAAATGATCCTCATCACCTATAATATCAGTCAATATGGCCACATCATCGCCTTCTGAAACAAGACCCATTGCAACCCCTGCCACTGGGTCCTTAACAGGAACACCTGCATCCATCAATGAAAGAGAAGCCCCGCATACACTCGCCATAGAAGATGAACCATTTGATTCCAATATTTCAGAAACAACCCTGATTGCATAAGGAAAATCTTCCTTTTCTAATAAAACAGGAAGGATTGCCCTTCTTGCCAGGGCACCATGACCAATTTCTCTTCTGCCAGGAGCCCCTAATCTTTTGGCCTCACCTACACTAAATGGAGGAAAATTATAATGAAAGGTGAATTTCCTAAAAGAGTCCCCATAGATTGATTCTATCTTCTGTTCATCCCTTTCAGTGCCCAGAGTAGTTAAAACCATTGCCTGGGTCTCACCTCTGGTAAATAGGGCTGATCCATGAACCCTTGGCAGAATACCCACTAAACATTCAATAGGCCTTACCTCATTAAATGGCCTGCCATCAATTCTTCTTTCTTCCTTTAATATCATATGCCTGGCCAATCTTTTCTCTAAATCGTAGACCGCATCCTTTATCTCTCTTCCCTTGTCTTCACATTCCTCTTTTAGTGATTCCATTATATAATTAATGGCCTCGGACCTCTTTTTTTCCCTAACCATCTTTTCGCCATATGATAGCACCTCCTTGATAAGAGGTTCACCGATCTCTGTCACCTTTGCTTTTAATTGCTCATCTTTTTCAGCTGGGATAAAATGCCTCTTATCCTTTCCAACAGACTCTCTCAACTCTATTTGCATATCAATAAGGGGCTGCAAAGATTTGTGACCAAAAAATATTGCCTCAAGCATGTCATCTTCAGAGACAAATTTGCCATCACCTTCAACCATAACTACAGCTTCTTTTGTTCCAGCAACAATCAGATTTATATCACCCTCTTCCTGTTCCTCTAATGTGGGAAATGCTATTAATTTGCTATCTACCCTGCCTACCCGCACACTTCCAACAGGACCCCCAAAGGGAATATCCGATATAGTGATAGCAGACGAGGCCCCCAAGATACCTAAAGGATCAGGATCATTCTCTTTGTCAAAAGATAAAACACTGGCAATTACCTGGGTCTCAAAATTGTAGTTATCCGGAAAAAGGGGTCTAAGAGGCCTATCTATGAGTCGAGAGGTCAACATCTCTTTTTCGCTTGGCCGCCCCATATCCCGGCGGAAGAAATTACCCGGGATCTTCCCTGCTGCATATGACATCTCCTGAAAATCAACTGTTAATGGAAGAAAATCAATGCCTTCTCTTTTCTCATCAGTAGACACAGCGGTCACCATAACAACAGTCTCTCCCATTGTTACAACTACAGCCCCACTGGACTCACATGCCACCCTACCTGTCTCAATATGTAATACCTTTCCATTTACATTAGTTGTTACAGTCTTCATCATTTTTTTTCCTCTTGATAAAATTGATTATTTTTTGGGCTCAACCCTCTTCTATTTCCTAAGGCCTAATTCCTGAATGAGACTCCTGTACTGACCAGAATCCCTCCTCTTTATATAGTTTAAAAGGCGCCTTCTTTGACCGACCATCTTCAAAAGACCCCTTCTTGAGTGATGGTCCTTAGGATGTATCTTAAAATGACTTGTAAGATCATTTATCCTTTTGGTTAATAGGGCAATCTGAACATTTGATGAACCGGTATCCTTTTCGTGGATCTTGAATTTATCAATAATTTCTGTTTTATCTTCACCTGTTAAGACCACTTTATCACCTCCTTAATTAAAATAAAATAAGTGCCTAAAATGCCTAAAGTTATAAGTGCCTAAAATTAACTTTTAACTTCTAACTTTAGTTCACTTTCTTTGGTAAAAACCCTACTTATCTCATATCCATTACTGTCTTGCCTTAAAATCGCAACCAGTTCATGCCCCATTACTGCCTTAAAGTAGTCACCGGAATTTAAAGATGATATATTTTCCCGAGACAGTGCCCCTTTACGGGGTCTATAACCATTCCTAATCTTTCTTGCTAATTTATCAGGGATTTCGATTTCCATCATACCTTTCAAGGCATCTTTTAATGGTATTATCACCTGGTCAAAGGTATTATTGGATAAATGTTGAGATATTTGTGTCACAGTAAAGGCATTATCAATAAGAAACGGGCCACTCCTTATTCTTCTTAAAAAAGTAAGGTGTGCCCCTGTACCCAAACTCCTGCCCAAGTCTGCAGCAAGGCTCCTTATATAGGTACCAGAGCTGCAGCCTACCTCAATCCAAACATAAGGGAGATCTACAGATAAGATATTTATATAATCAATCCTAACATCCTTGGGTTGAAGATCGACCTCTAAGCCATTCCGCGCCAATTCGTATGCCCTCTTCCCATTGTGATGAACTGCTGAATATTTAGGTGGTACCTGTTTTATGGTGCCTAAAAATTGCAGTGTCTCATGTTTAATAGCCTCCTTTGTTATCATGCCAATGTCTTCTCTTTTAATGATCCTTCCTGTTAAATCATTAGTATCTGTCTCTATTCCAATCCTGAGAGCCGACTTATAAACCTTATCCTGAGACATTAAAAAGGGTGACAATTTGGTTCCCTGGTTTAAAAGAACCACTAATACCCCAGTTGCAAAGGGATCAAGTGTGCCTGCATGACCAGCTTTTTTTGCCTTTATCAGACTCTTAACCCTTTCAACAACCCTGAATGAGCTTGGTCCAGGCTCCTTGTCTACTACTATAATCCCGTCTGTTGTCATTGGTCATTAGTCAAGAAAAACCCTTACCTTCCATTATGGCTACATCAAAACAATTGAAAAAATAACTCATAATTCTTCACTATTAATTGGCATTGCCATTTTTATTTCTAAGTCCTTAGCGGCTTGTTGCAGATTGCAAATGACTAATGACCAATGAAAAACTCATGAGCTTTATTAAGGAATTCCTGCTTTACTAACTCCAAGCTCCCTTTTCTTGTAAAGGCTGCTGCCCTTTGATGACCACCACCGCCAAAATGACTCGCCAAATCAGCCACATTTATCCAATCATTGGAACGCAGGCTGAATTTGTAATAATCTTTCTTGATTTCCCTTATAAGAACAGCTATCTCAACCCCGGAAATAAATCTGGGGTAATCAACAAACCTTTCACTATCAAAGTTATCGGCCTTTGCTTTTAAAAGCATCTGCTTGGTAATAGTGATTAATCCAACCTTTCCTGCATTGTGAAATTCTATTGTTTTCAAGGTCGACTCAAGAAGTCTAAGTTTTTTCAATGTATATCCATCCATGACCTTGCGTGATATCTTCCAAGGATTGACACCCCAACCCAACATCTCCCCTGCAATAAAAAATGCCTCTCTGGTAGTATTGTCAAACCTGAATGAGCCGGTATCTGTTTGTATAGCCACAAAAATACTTTCCGCTATGTTTAAATTCATGGGTAAGTCCGCTAATTTTATCAACTGATAAATAATCTCGCCAACAGAGGATTTATTAGCGTCAACCAGATTCAAATCGCCAAACTGAGAATTATTTTCATGATGGTCTATATTTATCAAAGGCTTTATTTTGGATAGATGGAGGGAAGCCCTTCCCACCCTTTCAAGATTTCCACAGTCGAGGACAAAAAAGGCATCAAACCCTGATTTCGTATTAAAGTTATTTATTATTCTCTCTATGCCTTTCAGGGAGGTCAAAGAATCTGGAATGGGACCCTCATTAAATAGCACAACCTCTTTTCCGGAAAGCTCCAACGCTTCACCTAAGGCCAATATGGAGCCAATAGCATCTCCATCAGGATCCTTATGGCTGGCTAAAAAGAACCTCTCACCATTTTTCAAAATATCCGCAATATTATTCAAAACCATGCCTATCAGCAATTAATAAGCTCGTTCCTCGTTTCTTCTTGCTGGTTATTGGTTTCCATTTTCCATTTTCAAGTTTCCAGTTTCCAGTTTCTCCAAAAGCCTTTCTATCTTTTGCCCGTATTCAAGAGATATATCATATCTAAACTGAATATCTGGAACGTATCTTAGGTGTAGCCTTTCACCTATCTCTTTCCGTATAAATCCCTTCGCGCTTTCAAAGCCTGCCTGAGCCTGTTCTTTCTGTTCATCACGACCAAAAAAACTGTAATAAACATAGGCATGTCTCAAATCTTTGGTCATCCTCACATCAGTTAGGGTAACCCCTCTTAGCCTTGGGTCATTTACCTTCCTTAAAAGAAGGTCAGATATTTCCCTTAAAAGCTGGTCGCCAACCCTATGTGATCTATTACCTGCAAGCATGTTTGTATTCTTTGGGTTTGTTGTGTTGACTTATGGCTCTGGCTCAACCAGACATTTCCAACTTTAGGCACTTTATCAGCCTGAGGCTGATTTAGCTCACTTTAGGCACTTATAGGTTTAGTATCTCTATATTAGAATCGATAATTTCCCCCAGGTAAAGGGAATCTATATAAGAGAGGATATGATCGAGGATGGAGTTTACAAATCTCCTATCATTACCTACAGCACTAATCCCTAACTCTATCATCTGCCATTTATCATTGAAACCAACCTCGGCAATGGAGACATTAAATCTTTTTTGCACCTTGGCCACAATGCTCTTTACAACTTTTCTTTTTTCTTTAAGTGAGTGGTTATCATGGATATACAGGGAAAGTTTAAGAGTTCCGACCACCAAATCAAAGCTCCGCCTTCATCTCTTCTATGGTATAAACCTCCAATACATCCCCAGGCTTTATATCATTATAATTTTCTAATCCTAAACCACATTCAAAACCCGAGGAAACATCCTTGACATCATCTTTAAACCTTTTCAATGAATTAATATTCCCATCAAATACAACTACATCGTCTCTTAATAAGCGTACCTTAGCACTCCTTTCAAGCCTACCATCAGTTACATAACAACCGGCAACAGTGCCAACCTTGGAGACATGAAATATGTCTTTGATATCTGCACGCCCTATAATATTCTCAATGTAAACTGGTTCAAGAAGTCCAGCCATAGCCGACTGTATATCCTCTATAACCTTGTAGATCACATCATAAAATCTTACATCCACATTTTCCTTCTCTGCAATGGCTCTTACGGCTGGATTTGCCCTAACGCTAAAACAAATAATTATAGCCTTAGAGGCAGAGGCCAGCATTACATCGCTCTCTGTCACAGCTCCAGTTGCGCCGTGTATGACTCTTAATTTTACCTCTTCTGTACTTAGTTTAATCAAAGAATCCACTAAGGCCTCTAATGATCCTTGAACATCGGCCCTAACTATAATATTTAGCTCCTTAATATCACCCTCTTTAATCCTGTCAAAAAGATTATCGAGGCTAATGGAGTCTTGACTGGATACTGTTTCCAACCGGGCCCTAGTTTTCCTATGCTCGCTAATCAATTTTGCCTTCTTTTCATCTGAAACTACTATAAAATCATCTCCGGCCATAGGTACTTCAGAAATACCATAGATTTCAACGGGCATAGAAGGCGTTGCTGATTTTATCTTCTGTCCCATATCATTCAGCATCGCCCTTAATCTGCCATGACTTTCTCCACAAACAAAAAAGGCACCTTGATTAAGAGTACCATTACGAATAAGAATAGTAGCAAATGGACCTCTATTTTTATCCAGCCTGGCCTCAATAACTGTCCCCCTCACCTTCTTTTTATAGTTTGCCTTCAACTCCAATATTTCTGATTGAAGAAGTATGCTGTCAAGAAGTTCATCCACTCCTTGTCCTTCCTTAGCCGATATATAACTAAACAGTGTATCACCACCCCACTCCTCTGCTAAGAGGCCGTATTTTGATAATTCTCTCCTGACCTTTTCTGGATCTGCATCAGGTTTGTCGATCTTATTAACGGCCACAATGATTGTAATGTTAGCTGCTTTAGCATGATCAATAGCCTCTATGGTTTGTTCCTTTACTCCATCATCAGCAGCAACAACCAATACAATCAAATCAGTTACCTTTGCACCTCGAGCCCTCATTGCGGTAAAGGCTTCATGTCCAGGGGTGTCAAGAAAAACAACATCTCCATGTGAGGTGTGTACATAATATGCCCCAATATGTTGAGTTATTCCACCAGCTTCTTTATCAATAACCCTTGATTTCCTTATATAATCAAGGAGGGATGTCTTTCCATGATCTACATGCCCCATTATGGTAATAACCGGTGGTCGAGGAAGAAGATCTTCTGCCTTGTCGGCCTCTTCGTTAATGATCTCCTCTTCTTCAAAAGATGACAGTTCTAATTCGTATTCAAACTCACTTGCTACCAAAGAGGCAGAGTCAAAATCAATTGTTTGGTTGATGTTAACTATCATATCTATTTCCATCAATTTCTTAATTACATCCCTTCCTTTGACACCCATCCTCTTTGCCAGTTCAGGTACACTTATCGCACCCGGAACCTTTATCCTCCTCTTTATTGCCTTGGGAACAGTTATCTCTGTTTGCTTAAATTTCTTCTTATCAAGTTTGTCTTTCTTCTTTTCTCTGGCCCTGCCTGCAAACCTATGTTCAGTAACCCCATAAAGGTCCTTCCGCTCAAAAATTTCTCTCTTTCGTCTATGATAATCCCTACTAGGGGTTAACTCCTTATCCTTTTTCTTCTTTTTTGTTTCTACCTCTTTTTTAACCAAATCCACTAGAATAGATTCGGTTTCAACTGATGGTATCTTGACTTCAGGTTCTTGGATCTTTGGCTCAGGTGGTTGAATAGGTGCCTTTTTTATTATCCTTGCCGGAACAGCTTTGGGCCTCCCTCTTTTCTTCTTTTCAATCTTAGTCTCAACCTCTTTAAGATGTTTTTCAGGGGCAGGTTCTTCTTTTTCTTCCTTCTTACCTTCCGCCTCTAAAGTCTCAATGATCTTCTCCTCTGGTACCGAAACTGCCTCTTCAGTGGGTGGTTTAACTTCTTCTTCAATCTTCTGTTCTTCTTCTTGAACTTTTTCCTCCACTTTGGGAATAATCTTCTTACGCCTGCGGATAATAGTTGGCTTTACCCTTTTCTCCTCAAAAATTTCACTGGTTGCCCCTGAAATATAATCCTTAGCCCGGCCTACATCACTTGTGTCAAGAGAACTCATATAATTCTTAATAGAGAAACCAGCACTTATCAATCGCTCGACCAGTTCGGTAGAATTCATTTTTAGTTCTTTGGCTAACTCATAAACCCTTAATTTACTCATTTAATCCTCCAGACAAACTCCTTCCTTTTCTTCATCCAATTCTACCTCCTTATCAGAGCTTAATGATTGCATGTAACGGATGGCCTCCTGGATAATTTCTTCGGCCTTTTTTTCACTAATCCCCTTTATACTTGCCAAATCAGCTACCTCGGCCTTGGTAATATCCTCTGCTGATCTAAAATCCATTCCGTAAAGAGTGGTGGCAATTTTTTTGCCAACACCAGAGAGCTTAAGCAAGGACTTATAACCCTCTTTTAAGGCCTCATTGTACTCTGACTCGCTGATTACATCTAATTTCCAGTTTGTAACCCGTGATGCTAACCTAACATTCTGACCCCTTTTTCCAATAGCAAGAGATAGTTGGTCATCCGATACAACCACCTCCATAGTCCTGTTCTCTTCATCAACTATCACCCTTGAAATTTCAGCAGGAGCTAGAGCCTTGCACACAAATTTTGCTTCATCAGGATCCCAAGGTACAATATCAATCCTTTCCCCCCTTAGTTCTTGTACTACAGCCTGCACCCTCGATCCTTTCATGCCAACGCATGCTCCTACTGGATCAACATCTCTCTCTTTTGAAGCCACAGCTATCTTGGCTCTGCCTCCAGGCTCTCGAGCTACCTGCATAATGGTTACAATGCCTTCGGAAATTTCCGGTACCTCATTTTCAAACAGGGCAGATAAAAAGTTAGGATGTGTTCGAGACAATATTATTTGAGGTCCCTTACTGAACTGTCTCACATCATATATATAGGCCCTGATCCTATCACCCTGGGTATAGGTCTCATTCAGGATCTGCTCTTTAACTGGAAGCTCAGCCTCCGCCTTACCCAGAGTAGCAATAATGGCCCCTTTATCAAAGCGTTGAACAATACCGTTAACTATCTCCCCTTTCCTGTCCTTAAAATCATCATAAACAGCATCCCTCTCTGCCTCTCTCAGCCTGTGCATTATTACTTGTTTAGCTGATTGTGCCGCTATTCTACCAAAGGTATCTGTATCCATTTTCACGCCCAAACTATCCCCTATCTCTGATTCTGGATCAAGTTCTCTGGCCTCTTTCAAGGATACTTGAAGTCTCTCATCTTTTACATTTTCTACTACCTCTTTGAACTCAAAAACCTCAACTTCTCCCATCTCCTTGTTAAAGCTCACTTCTAACTCAAAGTCGGGACCAAATTTCTTTTTAACCGCTGAGCGAACTGCTTCTTCCAGGGCCTCGATCAGAATCTTAGAATCAATCCCTTTATCTCGGCTGACCTGATCAATAGTTCTCAATAAGTCTGTAATCATCTTCTATTCTCCAGGCAAATATCAATTATCAAATTCATATTTTAGCCTCGCCTTATCTATCTCATTTAAGGGTAACTCGACTAAATTGCTATCATCAATTAAAAGGCTTATCATCCCTTCCCTGACATTAGTAACGCGTCCAACAAAATTCCTCCTTTTATCGATAGGTCTGAACATCTTTAATTTTATCATCTTACCGATCGAACGCATAAAATCACTCTCTTTTTTTAAAGGTCTGTTTAGCCCTGGGGAGGAAATCTCAAGTACATAGTGATAATCAATTATATTCTTTGCCTCAATCAAATCACTAAGCTCACGACTAACGCTTGCGCAGTCGTCAAGTGTAACCCCCTTCTCCTTATCTATAAAAACCCTGAGTATCCATCTACCATTCTCAAACAGGAACTCCACATCCACCATCTCCATACCAAATTCATGTAAAAAAGACTCAGCTATAAGGGATACCTCATTAACAATCCTCTTAAATTCTGATATCACTAAGATACCTCGAACATAAAAAGCGGGCTAAAAAGGCCCGCTCCCTCAAATCCAACTCAATTGTTGCCAGATTCAAAAGACAGTAAATAAACTGGCTCCTCCTCTTTTCAAAGTAACAACCCTTATGCCCACAACAATTGCCTACCTCGAAAAGGGAACAGAACGCTCTTTCAAATATATGGAGCGGGCAACGGGGCTCGAACCCGCGACACCAAGCTTGGGAAGCTTGTACTCTACCAACTGAGATATGCCCGCCCAATCCAACACATAGATTTATAATAAAATATCTATAGATAGTCAAGTATAATTTATAATACAATAAACGAAATATCCATCATTCTTCATCTTGGGCTTGCAACTTGGTAAACAAACCAATATTATTTTTCGCCTTAGACGGATAGAACTTCCTATATGTATATGTATTTATATGAAAGTGTAGGGGCCGATGCCCTCATTGGCCCGTTCGGGGAACAGGCGCTACACTTTCATGCTTCGTTGTGACCAAAAGGCCATGGGAGTTCATAAGACCTTTGATTTAAAAAAACAGAACAAACTGCCTTTCAAAATGACCAATAGTAGTTTAAAAAATGCGTGCCTAGCAGGGCTTTCAGGTCTCATGTTGACAGCCAGTTTCTCCCCTATCGATCTGAACTGGATAGCGTGGATATCACTAATCCCTCTGCTTATTAGCCTTGAGGATAAATCTCTATTGGTTGCGTTCAAACTGGGGCTTTTCACTGGCCTTTCCCACTATTTAACCCTTATTTACTGGATAGTCGTGGTACTTTCCCATTATGGCAATATCAACTTTATCCTGAGCCTTGTAGTTATGTTTCTTCTCTCCCTCTACCTGTCACTATATATTGGCTTTTTTGCCCTTATCTTAATTAGCGTTAAAAAAAATAGACTATCTTCTTTTTGGGGAGCAAGTATCTGGGTTGCACTGGAATATGCAAGAGCTCATGTTATGACTGGTTTTCCTTGGTGCCTTTTGGGGTACAGCCAATATTTGAGGTTACCACTGATACAAGTATCGGATATTGCCGGTGTCTATGGCATATCATTTGTCATCGTTCTGGTAAATTTTGTAATTTATCATATATTTTCTACAGCGTTAAAGAAAAAGGCCTTGGGCCGCAATGATTTACGAGTTAGGGATTATGAACATAACGTGCACTCCTTGCGTGTTATAGTAATAGAAATAATTCTCACCTCTTTTCTGATAGGATTTACCCTTTTATACGGCTACCATAATCTGAAAGAAAAGGCAGATATTAGCTCAAAGGGAAAGGTGCTCAGGGCTGTTATTGTCCAGGGGAATATTGATCAATCTTTAAAATGGAACCCGGATTATCAAGAAAAGACATTGGCTATTTATAACAGGCTATCTGGCAAATTTGTAGATTTTAAACCTCAAATTATTATCTGGCCTGAAACTGCAGTTCCATTTTTTTTCCAGGACAGATCTTACCTTTCTAAAGAAGTCTTTAATGCCGCCAAAATAACTAATTCAAATATTCTCTTCGGTTCCCCTGCATATTTAAAGAATAAAGATAGCATCATCTATTACAACAGGGCATATGTAATATCTGAAAATAGGGTATTCGATTATTATGACAAGGTTCATCTCGTCCCCTTTGGGGAGTATGTTCCACTAAAAAAATACCTCCCATTTGTACATCGCTTAGTTCCAGCGGCAGGAGACTTCTCCCCTGGCAAGAAGGTTAAACCAATAAATGCTCCGGATTCCCAGATAGGGGTATTAATCTGCTTTGAGGCTATCTTTCCTGATATCTCTCGAAAGCACGCTGACCAGGGAGCTGAACTTTTAGTGAATATAACCAATGACGCCTGGTTTGGCCGTACCAGCGCTCCCTATCAACATCTGAGCATGGCTGTCTTTAGGTGTGTAGAAAATGCTCTGCCAATGGCAAGAGCTGCAAACACTGGAATTAGCGCATTTATACTCGCAAATGGAAAGATAGTAAATAAAAGCAGTCTATATGTGAGAGAGGCATTAAAGCAGGAAATAAAATTAAAGCAAAACAAAACATTTTATTCACAATTCGGTGATATTTTTGCTATACTATTAACAGTCGTAACGATTATTAAATTTTTTTGGATAGTAAAGCGTCGTTAATATGAAGTGATATGGAGGAATTTAGTGATAATAACTTTAGGCACTTATAACTTTAGCTCACTTTAGGCACTTAAGATAAGGAGATGAAATTATGTATTATGCAGAGACAATAGAAAAAATAGATTCCTTGAATAGGAAATTAGATGATATATGGGAGCATCTTTGACCTCATCAAAGGTGAAGAGAGGCTAAAAAAAATAGAAAAAATATTATCTAAAACTGATTTCTGGCAAAATAACCAGAATGAAGCAACCCAACTAAGCCAGGAAAGAGGGTTGCTCAGTAACCAGTTAGAGGAGTGGCATAGATACAAAAACGAGTTAGAAGAACTCGATATCCTAACCAAATTAGCCCAGGAAGAAAATGATGAGAAAATGATTGAGGAAACAAGGAAAGATCTTCTTGAACTGGAAAAAGAGATAAAAAGGTACGAGCTTCAAACACTTCTCGGGGATAAAGATGATAAAAGAAATGCAATTGTTGCGATAAATGCAGGCGCAGGAGGAACAGAGGCCCAAGATTGGGTTGAGATGCTGTTCAGGCTTTATCTCAAATGGGCCGAGTCCAGAAATATGAAAACCAAGATCATCGATCACTTGGCTGGAGACGAGGCAGGGATTAAAAACGTCACCTTTACTGTTAGGGGCCCTTATGCATATGGTTACATGAAATCGGAAAATGGCATTCACAGGATGGTCCGGATTTCCCCTTTTGATGCCAATGGTAGAAGACATACCTCATTTGCATCAGTATCAATATTGCCAGAGATTGAAGACGACATAAAAATAGATATCAATGAAAAGGATATCAGGGTAGAAACCTTCAGGGCGAGTGGTCCAGGTGGACAGCATGTTAATAAGACCAGCTCTGCTGTAAGGATTACTCACATACCAACCAATATAGTCACCCAGTGCCAGAATGAAAAGTCTCAGCATAGAAATAAGGAGTTTGCCCTAAAAATTCTTAAAGCGCGGCTCTATGCATTGGAAAAAGAGGAACAAAATAGAGAAAAACAGCTCAGACACCAATCCCAGAAAGAGATAGCATGGGGCAATCAAATAAGGTCTTATATATTCAACCCTTACCGGCTTGTGAAAGATCACAGAACAAACCTTGAAGTTGGAGATGTTGACAGGGTGATGAATGGGGATATTGAGATATTTATCGATGCCTACCTTAAGTGGCTACAGAACTAAAAAAATAATTGTTTGAGATCCTTTCAATCCAAAATCCAAAATCCCTGGCACAGACTTGGCTTTGATAGCTTGCGACACTTGCCGATCAAATAGAGCTCCTTTGTTACGTTACTATATATGCCGGACAATTCGCGCCAGGGCAGGCTGACTCACATGGCCATAGTTCAGCGGACGTCGCTTCCGAAATACTATTGCGATATCAGCTTTATCCAAGCAAGTCGCGCCTCCCGATCCCGTCCCGGTCTCGGGACGGGGAGGGCGTGCCAAAATCCAAAATCCCTTCATCCTGTATTCCAAATTCGTTTCATTCCAAAATCCAAAATCCGCAATTCGCAATCTATTTGTCCAACACCTCTTCCACCTTCTTTATCAAGGCTAAAGGACTGAAGGGTTTGGTAAAATAGTCGTCCGCACCGGCTGTAAAGCCTTTTTCCCTTTCAGCATCCTGTCCTTTGCCACTCAAAATAATTATGGCACATTTTTTGGTTTCCGGGTCACTCTTTATGATGCGGGTGGCTTCAAACCCATCGATATCCCCTGGCATCATGATGTCCATTATAATCAGATCCGGCTTCTCTGCCCTGGCTATTTCAATGGCCTGCTCTCCACTTTCGGCTTGGAAAATTTGGTAATCATCTGATCTCAGGGTCGCATCTACAAGTTTTCTAATCCCAGGATCATCATCTACAATAAGAATTTTTTTCATCTATTTACCTCTGAACTAAATCCAAAATCCAAAATATGGAGATGGGCACATCATTTCTTTATCATTGACGCCTCTGTAAGGATTTGTTAAATTTGTTCTGATGAAGCTTATCAAATATGACCGACATGCCAAAAGGCGCATGAAAGATCGTCGTGTTATTGACGATGAAGTGAAGTCTGCTATTGAAAATGCCGATTTTTTGGAGCAAAGCATAAAAGGGCGCTTTAATGCCTTTAAGTTCATCAATGGGAGATACCTCCGAGTGACCTTTAAAGAAGAACCTGACCATATACTCGTTATCACAGTAACCATTAGGAAAAAACCTTTTATGGAGTAATACTATGAGGATTGAATATAGCAAGAGTGTTGATGCATTATACATTAGGCTGAGAGAAGCAGAAATATGTGACTCTATAGATATTGAGGAAGGTGTAACGGTTGACCTTGATGGAAAAGGCCATATCGTCGGCATAGAAATCTTAGATGTAAACGAAAAAATGGACATATCTGACCTCGTCAACATTAATATTGAGAACATACCTCTGGAGAAGATGGCTTAGTCCAAGCCTGATCTGCACTCCAGAAGCGGTATTCACAAATCGCTTCATTTCTCAATATTCAATGTTCAATTGTCAATCCCTAAATTCCCCAATCTCCCCAGCACTTTCTTATCATTTTACAACTGTCCATTATATATATCTATATCTTAGAAAGTGCTGGGCTGGTCCAGCACCTTTCGGATAGTACTGGCGAAATCACGCATCACAAGGGGTTTCATGACAAGCCTCCGAATGCCCATGGCTTTGGCCTTCTCTTCATTGATAAGCTCGCTGAAGCCGGTGCACAAGATAATCGGAATATCAGGGCGAATAGCCATGAGCTCTTTGGCTAACTTATCACCTGTCATCTTGGGCATGGTCATGTCAGTGATAACAAGGTCGAATTTGTCCGGCTGTGCCTTGAAGGCCTCAAGCGCCTCAATCGGGCTTGTTCTGGTTACTACTGTATAACCTAAACTCTCTAATATGCCTTTTCCGATATCAACAATGGCAGGTTCATCATCAACAAACAGTATTTGCTCCTTTCCTGTTGGAAGGGGCATAATTTCTTCTGGTTCTGCCTTTACTTCTCTCTCAATTCTTGGAAGATATACATGGAAAGTTGTACCTCTACCTGTCTCGCTATAGACAGAAATTGCCCCACCATGGCTTTTAACAATTCCATGTACAACAGCAAGGCCCATCCCGGTTCCTTCACCCTTTTCTTTTGTTGTGAAATAGGGCTCAAATATTCGATCTATGACTTTTCTTTCCATACCATGCCCTGCATCGCTTACATTAAGTCTAATGTATGGCCCAGGATCTAAGTCGATTTCGGATTTTGGATTATTTTTCTCCTTCTTTAAATCCGCATTCCCTGCCTTGTGAAACGTGAAACCTGTTTCACTGGGCCGCAATCCCTGGCCCAGACCTTACGTTCATGGACTGGTGCTATAGCTTCTACTTCTATAGCAATATAGCGTTATTAATTAGGCACAATCAAGACGGGCCAGGGTGAGGCCCTGGCCCAGACCTGGCTTGAATGGACATATTTCTTCAAGCTTCCCTTCTGAAACATCACCCCGATATAGTTATTTTCCTATCAAGTCGCACCTCCCGATCCCGTCCCGGTCTCGGGACGGGGAGGGCGGGCCAAAATTCTAATATCGAAAGGGATCAAACCCAATTTTCTAATTTCAGACCTTTTATCCGTCTGAATTTTTTGATGTTATTCGTTACAAGGATAGAGTTATTGGCAAGGCTTATTGATGCTATTAACAGATCCATAGGGCCTATTTGTACACCAGATTTCTCGAGAGATGCTCTTATCCTTGCGTATATATCACAGCTCTTTTCGTCAAAGGGAACAATCTCAAAAGTTGAAATAAAATTTTCAACAATCGCCCAATTCTTTTTTTTCGCTTTACTTTTCTCGGCCCCGTAAAACAATTCAGCCACGGTAATGGAAGGAAGATTGATTTCTGATGGTGAGAACCTTTTAAATTGAGAGATTATTTTTTCAGAGGATCTGTTCAAGAAATAAATACATGTATTGGTATCTAATAGGTATATCATCAGCGTAATTTTTCCCTCCTATCGGGTTTATCCATTCCCGTTCGGATTCTGCTCATAATCTCATCGGGCATGAGATCGTCCTCCCAACTGCCAGCAAGGTCAAAAAATCCTTCCGGCCATTGATCCTGTAAAGACCGTTTTATGGCACCAGCAACCCACTTGGACTTTGATTTTCCAGAGGCTTTTACCGCCTTGTCTAACTTTTTGGCAAGTTGATCATCAATGTAAATAGCCAACTGCGACATAGTAATCACCCCCTTGTTGATCTTTTTTCAAATATATTTACACATATATTATAGATTGTCAATAGATCAAATCTGCTATTTTCAGGGTAGCGGGGCAAGTCTTGCCTATCCACCTTTGTAGGCTAATTCCATATCCTTTATGTATGAACCGATGCCCTTCACTATACCTGAAGCGGTTTTTTTAAGGTAGGTCTCGGTGCAGAGGCGTCTATTTTCTACCGAATTCGTAATATATCCTATCTCTATCAGAATTGCCGGCATCTCAGCACCGATCAAGACATAGAATGGTGCCTGCCTTACACCCCTGTTCCTAACTATTTTGTATCCTTTCCTTAGCTCCTTTAAAAAACCTCTATGCACAAATTCCGCCAGTCTACTCGACTCATTTATCTTTGTATTAAGCATAAGGTCGTTTAGAATCATCTGGAGGTCACTTATATTTTTTCTGGAAGTAGCATTTTCTCTTGCAGCCAAATTCATGCTATCTTCATCTAAGGCTATATTTAAGATATAAGTCTCTAAGCCACAAATTTTTCTATTTCTATGGGCATTTACATGAAGAGATATAAACAAATCGGCCTTCTTCACGTTAGCAATAGCAGTCCTCTTCTCCAAAGGCAAAAATACATCATCTCTCCTGGTTAAGATTGCCTGGCATTTAAGATCTTCTCTCACCTTCTTTGCCACTAATTTCGCAAGCTTAAGCACAATATCCTTCTCTTTTATGCCATTTCTCCCAATAGCACCTGGATCTTTTCCACCATGGCCTGCATCAATTACAATTCTCTTTACCCCCAGCCCTAACTGCTTAGCCAAGGATATCTCTTCTTTCTTACCCTTCTTTATTTCTTTCTTTTTGGGAGGCCTTTCAGCAATTACTTTTTTTACAGGCTTCAACTTCCGTTTTTTTCCCTGCACATCGATGACAATCCTAAAGGGATCATAAAGATGAAAGATCTTATACCCTTCCATATTGTCAATATCGAGGACAACCCTCACAGTTTTTTTGTTATACTGTGCGGCCCTGGCCCCTCTTAACAATCCATCTTTTATAGATATGGAACTTTCTATGTCCTTACTAATCCACGTATTTTCTAAATCGACAAAAAGACGTCTCGGCTTCCTAAGGTCCGGATCCTTCTTTAACAGGTGCTTTTTGTATTTAACAGGATACTCTAAGTCTATAACCACCCTTGTATAGGTAGGTGTTGACCAGTGCCTTAGATCATTTATTGAAATTAATTTCTTTTTCTTGGCCTTAACCTCCTTGACTTTCTCTTTTGCTAACCTTTTCTTGCCTAAGACACCTTCCAACTTGTCCATCATTTTAGATGCCTTAACCCTTACATCTCCCTTTGGAAACTTTATCTCCACCTTTAAAA
This sequence comes from Desulfobacteraceae bacterium, assembly GCA_030612685.1. GTDB lineage: Bacteria > Desulfobacterota > DSM-4660 > Desulfatiglandales > B25-G16 > JAUWNK01. The sequence continues at coordinate 1,285 of JAUWNK010000045.1, read as the reverse complement.
ATTCAACATAGGCCTGCTTTGGATCCTTTTTATACCTATAAAAGATCTCTCCCAATTTGTATTGGGCGTCATCAGCCAGTCTATGGGTCTTGTATTTCTCTGCCAGTTCTCGATAGAGTGATACAGCCCTGTCTATATCAGAATTCCTCGACGAATAACCATATAGATTAGTCCATAATTTACCAGCAGCGAACATAGCCTGCACTGCCTCATCTGTATCTGGAAAGGTCTTGTAAACCCTTTCATATCTCTTGATGCATCTCTCCCAATTATGCCTGTATTTCTTCTTAGCTTTAGATCGATAAAGGTTTTTTGTACATGCCCCTGCCTTTTGAAAAAGAATTCTGGCAGAATTGGACTCTGCTATAGCAGCTCGATTATAGGTAGCGAAAAATAGGACAAGGAAAATGGATAGGAAGAAACAGAGCAGCAAATACCTTCTAAATATTAATCTTCGGATCATTTAAGAACCTTTTTGTTTCTATAGTAATACCTTACTAAAATAAAAGGCAACCAATCAGCCACCAAGACACAAAGACACAAAAAAAGAGATGAATATAAATTGAATAACGGAGTTTTCTCATTAATGAGCCTTAGGCTCATTAATTTCAATGTGCCACGCATTAATGCGCCTGAGGCGCATTAAAAAGGCTATCATAAAGAATAATTCTATAATCTTGGTGCCTTTGTGGCAAAATACCTGAGTAATTATAACAGAACAATGAAAAATAGAAAACCTTTAATGGCAGCTAACTGGAAGATGAATCTCTCCCTTGATGAGGTAAGGGATCTCCTAACCAGAATTAAAGGGGCTAAAATAGATTTTAATAAAGTTGATGTGCTTGTTGCGCCTCCATTTACTACCTTGCAATTGGCAAATGAATTATTGGATGGAACAGATATTCTTGTTGCAGGGCAGAATATGCATTGGGAGGAAAAGGGGGCCTTAACAGGGGAGATTTCTGCCCTGATGCTTAAGGAGGCAGGTTGTAGCCATGTAATTCTGGGGCACTCAGAAAGAAGAAAACTCTTTTTTGAAACCAGTGAGATAATCAACAGGAAGGTGGATGCAGCAATTGTGGCAGGATTAATACCCATTGTCTGTGTTGGTGAGACATTAAAAGAGAGAGAAGAAAAAAAGACATTTGATATTATCAGTGCCCAGTTAAATGAGTCACTTAAGTTCTTTTGTGAGAAGGAAAGCCTGCCCACGAAATTGATTCTGGCCTATGAACCAGTTTGGGCTATAGGCACGGGAAAAACAGCCACCCCGGATGAGGCACAG
>JAUWNK010000198.1 GCA_030612685.1 Desulfobacteraceae bacterium | reverse complement strand
AGAAACGAGGATGAATTTTTAGAGAAGCTCAACTATATTGCAAACAATCCAATTAAGGAAAATTTAGCAAGGCACTACGAGGATTACAAATGGTTATACATAAAAGGATGGAGAACAGGCGACTTATAGACAGGCGAGACGCCTGTCCTGGTAAGAGCTAAGGGGGTAATGACATGAAGAAAATATTAGTAGTAGATAACCATCCGGTCATGTTGAAGTTCATGGCCAATTTGCTTGAAAAGAAAGGACATCAGGTCTTAACAGCAGAAGACGGTCTTTCTGCCCTGGATATCTTGAAAACCTACATTCCAGAGGTCATATTTATTGATCTGGTAATGCCACGTATCAGTGGAGAGAAACTATGTCAGATTATCCGGAAAATACCAAAAATGAAGAATGTCTATCTTGTTATTCTTTCTGGAATTGCTGCTGAGGAACCAACAGATTTTGTTGAATTCGGTGCTAATGCCTGCATTGCCAAAGGGCCATTTAATGAGATGACGAAACACGTTCTTGCTGTGCTGGATCAATCTGATCTGGATGCTTCAAGTACCTTTTCAGAAAAGATAATAGGACTTCAAGATATCCATCATCGGCAGATTACAGAGGAATTATTATCATCTAAAAGACATTCTGAGGCCATATTAGGCAATATGACTGAAGGGATCTTAGAGCTTACCATCGAAGGAAAGATAATTTATGCCAATCCTGCCGCTGTTTCTTTAACCAGTATTACAGAGGTAGAGCTATTGACTTCAGATTTTACCCAACTTTTTTCTAAGACTCATCGTAATAGAATTCAAGACCTGTTAAATATAATCGATGATAAGCCACGAGCAATTATAGAGGAATCGCCGGTAGTACTAAACAGTAAAAAGGTTTCTATAAACATGATACCGGTCAAAGAAGAGGAACATAAGTCAATTATTGTCATTATGAATAACATCACCGAGCGCAAGAAGGCAGAAGAGGCGCTACACCAGGAGAGAGACAAACTTCAAGATGCTCTTGACAAGGTAAAAACTTTGAGTGGCATGCTTCCCATTTGCTCTAACTGCAAAAAAATACGCGATGATAAAGGATACTGGAATCAGATTGAGTCATACATTGCAAAACATTCCGAGGCTGACTTCACTCACAGCATATGTCCTGAATGTGCAAAAAAGCTGTATCCGGATTTTTATAAGGGTGATTAGTTTTCAAGATTGTTGCTATCTCCCTGCTGTTTCAGTGGGGACGGAGCGAAGCTAATTAGGTTCAGTATTGGAAAAAATTTTTATAAACTTAAAGAAGGAGGGGAAAATGAAGATTTCAAGAAGACAGTTTTTTACGGGCCTGGGAGGTCTCATGGTAGCCTCTGGTATTTCAAGGTTCAAAACCATTAATTCTGCAATGGCCGCTGAGCCAAAATCGATTGGTAAAGGTAAGGTTGGTATCACATGGCTGGGCCACGGTAGTTTTCTCTTTACCTCTGTAAAGGGAAGGAAGATTTTATTTGATCCCTGGATTAAGACCAATCCAAAGTGTCCTGCAATATATAAAAAAATTGGGAGCTTTGGCAATGTTGATCTGATTCTATGGACACATGGGCATGTGGACCACTTTATGCTGCCAGATGCTAAAGATCTGATAGCTCAATACCAGCCAAAGGTTGTGGCCCCGTGGGAACTCAGCTTCTTTATCAAGTCCCAGATCCCAGGGGCAAATTGCCAGACCTTTACCCTGGCAAATAAAGGTGCGACAGCAGATTTTTATGGCATAAAGATAACAATGACAGAGGCCTTTCATTCAGCAGGGGCCCAATTGACTGGATTTGAGGGGGTAAACAGGTTTGTTGGTGAGGCTGCTGGCTATATCATGGAATTTGAAAATGGATTCAAGATTTACCATTCTGGTGATACATCCTTAATGGGTGATATGAGATACATTATTGGAGACTACTACAAACCGGATATGACAATCCTTCCTATTGGCGGTGTCTTTACTATGGGCCCAAAAGAGGCTGCCTTTGCATGTAAGTTGATTAATCCTCGGTATGTTATTCCTGAACATTACGCCACCTTTCCTGTTCTTGTCCAGTCTGCTGATGAATTTATAAAAGAGGCAAAACGTTACGCACCTAAAACAAAGGTCATGGTTGTTAAGCCTGGAGAGGAGATTAAGGTTTAAACCCAGATTTTGCAATAGCAAAATCTGCCCATAGGGCCGCCCCATCTTTATGCGCCTTAGGCGCATTAATTGTGGAAAAATTGATCATTTAAAAAGAAAGTGAAAACCACCTTTGTTTTATTATAAAAAAAGCAAGGTGATGGGGCGGGATTAACCCCGCCTTTCCTCTGGAAGGGCGGCCTTCGGCAAAATTTGTGTTGCACTTTTTGGATCCAATTCGTTATCGTATAAATATAAGGTTTTCAATATGTTAAAACACTATTAATCTTTAAACGCAAATTTTGGGTTAAAGAGGAAGGTGTTGCATGAAAAATTTATCTTTCCTTAGAAAAGGAGGGCTCTTTTTCAAGACAGCCCTAATGATTTTAGCCCTGCTTATCATTGCAATTGGGGTAACCACGGTGGTGTCCATCAGGGAGCAGACTAAAACCATTAAAACAGAGCTGATTGAAAAAAATAAAACCATCTCATTGCATTTAGCTTCCAGTGTAAAAAATGCATTCTGGTCTTTAAACTGGCTTTTTGTAGAAAGGCAAATGCAAGAGGTAGTGGGCTCAGAAGATGTTATATTCCTTGAGATCGCTAAGCCGAACGGAGAAGTTTATCTTTCTTCTGGTGATACAGAATGTGTGAAAAATATTCCAGCCTCTGAATTAATTAGCCGCGAAAGACAGACTGTAAAAGATATGGTTTTCTCTAAGTCCGGTGAAATTACTAAATTGATCATTACTCCCATAGAAATAGGAAATGAGCGATGGTCACTCATAATGGTCCTTTCTCTGAAGCAGATTGAAGAAGCAAAGGAGGCTATCCTTAAAGAGAATATATGGTTGGGGAGCATCATTTTTTTCTTAGGTATGTTAGTTTCTTTCTGGTTTGCTCGAGGAATGGCTAAGCGCATTCAGCAGCTTGCGGAAGGGACGAAAGAGATTGCAAAAGGGAATCTTGATTTCAGAATAAAAGAAAGGGGCCATGATGAGATAGGTGATTTGGCCAGCTCATTTAATAAAATGACCGAAAATTTGAAAAAGACCACTACCTCTCGGGATCTATTGGTTAAAGAGATTGCTGAGCGCAAGCAAATGGAGGAGGAGCTGAGAAAAAGTGAGGAGAAATATCGAACCATCCTTGAAAGTATTGAAGAAGGCTATTTTGAGTTGGACATTACTGGAAACTTTACCTTCGTGAATGATGCAGCCTGTATAATACTCGGTTATCCTAAAGATGAATTGATTGGCATGAATAACCGAGATTATATGGATGAAGAGAGTGCTACAAAGGTATTTCAAATATTCAACAAAATTTACAGCACAGGAAAGCCCTCAAAAATATTTGATTATGAGATTATAAGGAAAAATGGGAGCAAGGGTCATGTAGAATTTTCAGCATCTTTGAGAAAGGATTCAAAAGG
>JAUWNK010000163.1 GCA_030612685.1 Desulfobacteraceae bacterium | reverse complement strand
CTGATCCTCTGGGAAAAAGATGATGAATTTCCAGCAGAGATCAATGTAAATTTTGACAGCACCATATCGAGTCATCTCCCACTGGATATCATCTGGGCTCTGGTAAATGTGGTTTCTAAATGGATGACGCTATCTGTTTGAAAAGCTAAGAAGTGCTCAGCGGGCAGCAACTTAAGGCACTTATAACTTTAGCTCACTTTAGGCACTTCTTTTTTTAGTATCGGGTCAAATTGATCCATCAGCTTAAGGCCGATACTGTTTTGTGTGGACACAATCCTTTTAAGAATATCCTCATTGATTAATGGATTAATCAATACAGCCCTTAAAACCACTATTTTCTGGGGCCTGTATATGGTTGACTCCAGGGTGGTTCTTGAGACAAAGGTAGTATCATCCTGGCGTATGGACTTTTGCAACAGTATATTTAACGTATTTAGAATGCTGTTTATTTTCCTTATCCTCTTCGCAAGGTCCCTTACATCATCCCTGTGAGAGAATGTTTTCCTCTTCTCCTCCCACTCATGAAATTTCTCCATTATCCATTGCGGAACAAAGCGATAGTTGAGAATAAAAAGCTCAGGATGATTCAATACCTCAAAGTTCCCGGATTCCTCCAATATTCTTTTTAGCGTAAAGGTTGCCTCATGTGCCTGTTTAAAAAGTAATCTATATCCATCCCTGCCTATAATTTTAAGTGAAGCCCAGGGTTTCAAGCATGCAAAAGGTCTTGACCCCTCTATGGTAAAACGGCCCGTGTCCACACTTTCCGGGCGATTGACATACTGAGAAATCTGTTTAAGATTATTCAGATCCTTTTCATTGCGGAAAACGATAATACCCATTGCCATAGGACAGTAAAGTAGTTTATGTGTATCTACAGATACAGAATCAGCACTCTCTATTCCCAGAAAGAGTGGCCTGTAGTCATCAGCTATTAAGGCAGAGCCCCCCCAAGCAGCATCTACATGGAAGTACGCGCCCTCCTGCCTGGCAATATCGCTAAGTTCTCCAAGATTATCTATGTTACCCGTCTCAGTGGTGCCGGCAATACCTATTATTGCCATAATCTTTGTATTTTTTCCTTTTTTCAGATCATTTCTTTTTATGCTTTTTATCTTTTTTCTCAAGGCATTGATATTGATACGATTGTAATTGTTTACAGGTATGTTTATAACATTTTCCTCTCCAAGGCCGAGAAGATGCGCTGATTTTCTAATTGAATAATGGCCTCTTCTGGATATAAGCACTACCATTCGGGAGTAGCCATAATAATTCAATGCCCTTTCTACTCCGGCCTTCCTGATACCAGGAAAATTTCCGTCAGCTGGAAAGGCCTTTTCTCTGGCCACCATCAGCGCAGCCAAATTGCTCATAGTCCCGTCAGATGTGACATTACCAAGTGCAACCCTGGGGTTCTGAATGTTTTTCCTGTAAAATTCTTCACCCCTGTTAAAAATCATCCTGTGTATCCAGGCAATAAGCTCCCTCTCTACAAAACTGGAGGCCTTTGCGGTTTCTATCTTCACCTGGTTCTGGTTTAATGCAGCGATAATGATCTCTAAGAGTATCATAAAATAAGGAATAGCGCTGGCCATATGTCCAATATAATATGGACTTCCGACCTTAACAGAATGGACAGTGATCTTTTCTTTGATCTCCTGGAGCACGTCCCTGATAAGATAGGGGCCTTCTGGAATTGAGGTCTGATTAAAGATCTGGGCTAATTGGGGCAGTGTTATTTTTTTGTGGAGACCTGCCTTTTCCTTAAAAAAATCATGGATCATTTCTAAGACAGCATGGCCAAATTCCATAAATTTATCTGGAGAGTCTGGCATGATAAATAGTTTGCAGAGATAGTCTAAAGAAGATTCAACCTTTTTCACCTATATTCTCCTTGGATTCAGATTTGTAAACCGTATTTCTCCAGGCAAAGAAAAGAGCCAGAAGATAGAGAATTTCCCCTGCTATTAATGCCTCATATATGTATGGTAAAGGCATATGCTGATGTAGGCCGGCCCCGGTGTCCCTCATAAAAGAATAAAGGATGATAAGAGTGCCGATAATTGTCAGAACCCACGCTAAGGATGATGGTTGGAAATCATATCCCCTCTTGTAAAGAAATGTAATAAGTAGGCCAGCTAAAATCATCATTATGGCAATAGTTACAGGGGCAATAACAGGCCCAATCCAAGGAAGGGGAATCAGAAATAAGATATCCCAATCCAATAATGATGATGGCCATCCAATTGCAATCTTAAGCCATATGTAATAAAATATGTCCCAGAAACCAAAACAGATCAGAAAATAGGCGAATTTCTCCCAGAATCTTTTGCCACTTAAGGCGGCCACAGAAATGAGCATAAAAATGGTGGCCGCTTCCCTTCCAATCTCGACGATTAAATGCCTTTTTGTTATTATTTCCAAAGGGAAGGCAAAGCCATCTGGGTAGTAAAGAGACCTTAAGTATATCACTACCCCTGCTTCCACAAGGGCCATAGATATGCTGAAGATGATTATCCAGAAAACCTTTCTCATCAATTCAATCCCTTGGAACCCGAAGCATTCTCTCCACTGCCCCTTTCGCCTTAACCCTTATGTCTTCCTCTACCTTTATAACTGGAGATATATTTAAAAGGGCATTCACTATATCAGGTAATTGAATCTTTTTCATATCAATACAGATCATATTTTCGTCAGCAGGGATAAAGATTTTGTCCGGATTCTGTGTTTTCAGGGTATGGATTATCCCGGTTTCGGTTCCTATGATATATTCCCTATTTTTAGCCTTCCTTGCATAATCAAGCATTCCGGATGTACTCTTGACCTCATCTGCAAGGTCAATCACCTCCGGCCTACACTCAGGATGGGCAAAAAATAGTGCTTCAGGATGCTTATCCTTGACTTCTCTTACCTGCTCCGCGGTCAATCTGTCATGATAAGGACAGAATCCTTCCCAATAAACTATCCTTTTATCGGTATATCTCTGGGTATATTGGGCAAGATTCTTATCCGGGGTCATAAGTATAGTATCGTAGGGAGCAAGGGAGTTAACCACTTGGATGGCATTGGCAGATGTGCAGCAGATATCGCTTTCTGCCTTAACAGAGGCAGAGGAGTTAACATAGCTAACCACCGGAACGCCAGGTAGCTCTTCTTTTTTCTTGACTAATGATTGGGCAGTTATCATATCGGCCATAGGACATCCAGCCGATATAACTGGCAATAGAACTACTTTATCTGGACATAAGATAGAGGCTGTCTCTGCCATGAAATGAACGCCACAAAAAACGATTATCTCAGCCTGGGTTTTGGCCGCCTCAATGGAAAGCCCAAGAGAGTCTCCTGTTAAGTCAGCTATATCCTGTATTTCCGGCCTTTGATAATTGTGGACTAAAAGGATAGCATTTCTTTCCTTTAGAAGTTGCCTTATCTTTTTCTGTAACACTTTTATATCCACTAATTACCTTTCTCCTCCCATTCACTCTCTGCTTAAGTCACGCCTGAAATTCTCTACCAATTCAAGAGGGTTGTTGGTTTCATAAAGGTCTTCCAGGCCAGGTATATTTTTCCATCTCCTGTGCAACCAAAACCAATGCTGAGGATACCTCCTGATATAATCTTCGAAAATTTGATTTAATTTCCGTGTATTTTCCTTTAGATCACGTGCTTCATCAGCCGTATAAATAAATTTTAGAGGCTTATTTGCCTCTATCCTATACCTACCTGGTCCTTTTCTTATAACAAATACGGATATTATACTGGCCCCTGTGCGCCTTGCAAGAAGTGGGGCGGTTACATGTGTCTGGGAGGGAATGCCAAAAAAGTCAACTACAGTCCCATGCCTTCCAACCCTTGGTGTGCCACCTGCCTTCTGATCGGCAAGCGTTACTGTAACAGTATTCTGGAGAAGCAACTGGCGCATCTTTTTTAATGCCCCATCAGGCCGAACCGTGATCACATTATGCGCCTTCAAAATGGTGTTAACATAACTTTCGAGGTAAGGGTTATCTAACTTTCTTATAATGGCAGCCCTTGGAGGAATATTTAGGTAACATGCATATCGAACAAGGAAAAAATTCCCAAAATGTCCCATAACTGCAATTGTACCCTTGCCCCTTTCTATGGATTTCATTAGATTTGACAATCCCCTAATCTCGATAAATTTATGGTAGTTCTCAGGGTTAGCTATTTTATTTAGTTTCACAAGATCAAAAATATTCATTCCGAGAGATTCGCAACTCTCTCTGCCAAGAATCTCTATTTTCTTATTATCCAACTGCCTTCCAAAAACTACAGAAATATTGGCCTTTATAATCCTTCGCCGCTTCCTGTCAATAAGGTAATAAGCCCTTCCCATGAGCCTGCCAAGAATAGTATTCAGCCTAAATGGCAGGGAAGAGATTACCAACAGGAATGAACGGAAGATCAGATAGCCCAAAAAATTTATCACAATAATCTACCTTGGCATCAACTTAGTAGTGTCCATTGTCTGTACTTGTTGTGTTCATTTTAAATTTTAGGCACTTTAAACTTTAGGCATTTTTTATTGATGTATCAACTCAAAAAACCTACGTCAACAAGGAAAAGTAAGGGCATAACTGTTTTTTTTCTTACTAACGAAACTCCACTGGCTAAAGATACACGGAAATAAGAATTAGGATCATCTTTATATAATAACTCCTCACCCAGAAAAAGCATTGAAATATAAGGCAAATTATAGTCTTAAATAGATGGACCCTGATATCAATGCCCTTGCTGAAGGAATGGGCTTGACCAAATTAAGTAGGAAAATCAGTACCCCCTTATGTATACAATTGATTAAGTGAGTTATGCTAGCGAAGCTCCGCCTATATTTGTGTCATATGGCCTCCTATGAGTTATTTATTATTCTTGGGATCATATCCCTGAATACTTATTTTACATCATCTAGGATATAGATTATACTTATTGCCATATGACACAAATATAGGCGGATAAATGTTAATATCTTGGCTTATATAGACATCTATTATCTTTGCTGTGTTGTGGCTTTTTATAAAAAATGGCTTAACACCCCAGGCGAACCATCAGCCTCCAGCTCGACTCCGTCCCGTAGGGGACTACGCCCCGGAGGGTAAAGTCTACGTCTCGGAGAGCAAGAGAAATAAAAGCAGCAAGTTATCTACAATGGTTTATTGAGTTTATTGTGTTAAAAGTAACTTAAAAGGTCATATAATAGACTTTAGGTTCAAGACGACCATTGAACCGCAGATCATTTTAAGGAAAGCAGTCAACGAATAACACAAAGGGCTGGGAGTAAAATCCCGGCCTTTCTTTTTATGGAGGAAGGAAAATAATTTTTTCTAAAATTTATTTTTAACACCTTATAATAAAGATAAACGGAGAGGATAAATGAACTGCCTATTCTGCAACGGAGAAGAACCCAGGCATAGTGCGCCACATTCCTGTTAACCGCTAGATGACTTAAAAACCGTTCGATCTCCGATTTACCCATTTCCCGAGGGTGCCGGGTCCCATTAAAGCGGATATAATCCGATATCCATTTTACATACGTTTGTTCTGTCCGGATTGCGTAATGATGATAACGCATTACCTCCCGCACTTGATCTAAAAGCTTACCTGGTTT
>JAUWNK010000058.1 GCA_030612685.1 Desulfobacteraceae bacterium | reverse complement strand
TCTCTGTGTCTTTTTCCTCAATAAACAGCATGGTGTATCCGGTAAACCCCATACAGAGGGCAGTCAAGAGCTGTTTGTTTTTTGGATCTTTCTTGAGCAGCCCCTCCATGAGCTTCAAGTTGGCAGGCACTGACTGCTTTGCCAGATCCGGGTCGCATTCTTCAAAAAAGGACTGAGAGAGGTTGGGAATGAATGAAGGGGAGAATTGCAGTGCTAATTTTACACATCCTGTTAAAAACGGAATCAGCAAAAAAATGGCAAGCAATTTCCAGGCAGATTTTTTCATGATGTTCATAATCACCGGAAGAGCCTGTTGACTGTTGTTCTGCCCAAGGCGGATCAGTTGTAGAAACGTATATGCTCAATATGTTATGGAGGAGCATGGATATCTTTTTTTTGCGAACGAACTGGGCAAACGCTTAGAGCTGGCTCTTTCCCGATGATCCCGGCGGGCGGCTATCTCAGGTAAAGATTGCCAGATTTAGTGAATTGTGCAGTTCCTCTATGGTAGATCGCCCGCCTTTATCTTTACCCTGTGGAATCCCCCAAAGGGGGTTCGCCAAAGGCGAAATTCCACAGGGTGAATCTTTACCCGCCTCAGGCGGGTTTAGCCTGCATAACAGCATATTCCCTTTCGTCGTCAAAAAAAAGATATCCATGCTCCAAAGAACCAGCAACTTTACCCGCCTCAGGCGGGTTGAAATCCACAATATTTTGAGCAATTACGTTCAATCCCACTATAGGGATTGAACCCTGCGAAACAGGCATGTTAAGCAATTTTTCTTGATGCTCTGTGCCTCTGTGTGTTCTGTGAGAGATAAATAAGTGTTATCAAGCTGTTCTGCCATATTTGATCGCCTCATCGCCATACTTCTCTCTGATATGATTCAGGGCCTTGGTCACCAGGGCCTTTTTCTCCGTGACAGGAGATCTTGCAGGGAAAAGGGAGAGCTGTGAGAAAGGAGGTGAAAAATCCTGAAACCACACCTTCATGAACCTGACTCTCACCCGGCGTTGGCAGGCCCTTAAAAAGATCCTCTCCAGGGGTGCATAGAGGTCAAAGTCCCAAAAACTCACATGGGGCAGGTTGATCCGGCGTATGATCTCTTCCTGGTCAGCATACCTGAAGACCAGCCCTGCCTTGCGGGGAAACAATGCTCTGCTCAGAAGCTGATAGGAGCATCTTTCCACCAACCCATAAAGGACTCCCAGCAATTTCTTGTCATCGTTCTCATCCTGGGCAAGGGTGACTTCCTCGGCTATCGTAGGTTCCATGCGCGGAGGATAAACCGGGGTTGGGTCTATGCCGAGGGCCCTCTGATGGATCACATAGGCCTGCCGGCCAAAAACGAGCTTCATGGTATCCATATCAAGGGCGGCTACCTCCTGGACCAAGGAGACATTCAACTCTTCCAGAAGGATTCTTCTGCGAACATGGCCTATGCCAGGCAGGACACTTGCCTTCAGGGGAGCTATAAATGAGGATTCCTGACCATGATCTACATCCAATACACCTTCGGATGATACAATCCTGGAAGCGATGCTGGAAACCATCTTGTTCCCTGCCACACCCACCATCCCAGAAAGACATAAATGCTCCTTGATCTCCTGTCTGAGACGGCTGGCCATGTCTTTTGCTCTCCCCCAGAGGCGATCTGTCCCTGTCACATCCAGATAGATATGCCCTGGCCGGGAGGGTTCCCAGAGAGGTGTATATTGCACCACCAACTTGGCCAGGACCTCGCAGGCCTTTCCAGTGAGGTCCTGATTGGAGGGTAAGACTGTCAAATCAGGACAGAATTTCATGGCCTTCCCAAGGGGCATGCCCTTAAAAATACCTTCCCTGCGGGCCTCGGGTGAGACAGAAAGAATAAGAGCCCGTTCTGAGTGAGGCGGAGCCACGGCCACAGGGCGATCCCTGAGCTCTGGCTGGGCGACACGTGCCACAGCAATGGAAAAAGCAGGGATATGAAGGTGAATGATGTGACGGAGCAAAAGTTGGCCTCCGAAAGTTTTTCTTTTTTGTTATCTCTCGCCCGCTCTCCCCCGCCTTGTGGTGGGGGATCGCTCAAGCTCCCAGAGGGCCCAGAGATGAAATACTTTGTCTGATTTTTTGAGAGGAAAAATCAGACAAAACTCTCAGTCTGCCTTAGGCAGACATTTTTAATTTAGGGCATGACAAAATTGGTCAGGATCATAAGGATTTGGGTCAGCGAATTGATCCGCGACAACGGAATGGCAGTTTGAGCTGAATTCCCCTCTCAGTAATTCAGCTCAAAAACTCAGTGCCTCTGTGGCCTCTGCGAGAGGTGAATAGATCCTCCAATCATTGATTTTATTTATAATGCCTCATAACCCCCACGACCCTTCCCTCAATTCGGAGATCTCCCTCTTTAACAATGATGGATTCCATACCCGTATGGGCGGGGCGGAGTTCTACATAATTTTCCCGCTTGTAATATTTCTTAACGGTGGCCTCATTGTTGATCAGGGCCACCACAGTCTGGCCATTGTCGGCCATCGGCTGCTTCCTGACCACGATTAAATCCCCATCCAGGATCCCATCATCTTTCATGGAATCCCCTTTGACCTGGAGGACAAAGTGCTCTCCTTGTCCTATCATGGATGGGAGAACTTCAATCGCTTCAACTTCTTCCACCGCCTCGATAGGTTTTCCCGCTGCCACCCTTCCCAGGAGGGGAAACTCGAATCGCCTGGTTTCCACAGGGCTGATCACCTCAATGGCTCGCTTCTGGTTTTTTTTGCGGGGGAGGCGGATATAACCTTTCCGCTCCAGGGTCTTGAGATATGTGGTGACCGTGTTATAAGAAATGAAGCCGAAATGGGAACATATCTCTTCAAAACTGGGGGATCGGCCCCAGTCCTCCATATATTGAGATATATATCCCAGAAATTTCTTCTGCTTTTCTGTCAGTTTCATGTCTTCCTCCCCTTATAACAGCAAAACTTACAGTTATATTAATTTAAATACTGTAAGCTTTACTGAAAGTCAAGTCAAAAATATCAAAATTTTTAAAAATCTGTTAATAATTCATTTTTTCTCGCCCACACCCCTTGGCCTGTTAAATGTCTTCATAGAATAGTATTGGATTTATCGGGTTTTATATTTTGATAATAATGCCATCAATTAAATTGCAAATGTGATTTAACAGGCTGAATCGTTCGAGCGCACAGACCCGCCTGCCGTCCGTCGGGCAGGTAGCACTGAGAAAATTATTTCCTGATAAATTTTTTTACGGTGGTAAATTCCGATCTTTTCAGGGTTAAATTTGCATATTCCCTATGCTTGCTACAGGCTTTCCTTACAATTCCTCCCCCTTGATGGGGGAGGTTAGGTGGGGGTGATACTCAGTTTGTTCACCCTCCCCTTTGTCCCCTCCCATCAAGGGAGGGGAGATACGATAAAAGATACACCGCAGTTTGCTACGAAGAGCTTTATTAAAGTCATCCTTTTAGAGGTAGTTGTTGACTATTCAAAATATCCAGCTATTGTCTGATTACAAAACTTACATTTATTTCCATCCAGGTTATATTTCAGTACTTGGTAATTTCGGCGTTCAATGAGAAGTTTCCCACACCCAGGGCAATATGTATTTTCTGCAGGGTGGCCAGTGACGTTTCCCAAATAAACATATCTCAGGCCTTTATCAAGGCCTATTTGCCTTACCTTTTCCAATTCAGATATCGGAGTGTAGGTAACATGAGATAATTTTAAGTGGGGGACAAACCTGTTGATGTGCCAGGGTGTCTCATCTCCGAGTTGGTCTACAATCCAGTGTGCCATATTATTTAGTTCCTCTTCATTATCATTATATCCAGGTGTAAGATTGGTGATGATTTCAATATGCATTCCCCATTTGTATTTGGCCATTTTGATGATTTTCATAATTCCTTCAAAATCGCTAATATTTGCAATACGTTTATAGGTATAATTAGAGAATCCCTTTAAGTCTACCCTATAGGCATCTAAATAAGGGCCGAGCAGATCCAGTGCCTCTGAAGTGATATAGCCATTGGTTACATAGTTTGTTAGCAGGGATTGCTTCTTAGCTATTTTTGCGGTATCCATGGTATATTCTAACCATAGTGTTGGTTCGTTATAGGTCCAGGAAATTCCCTTACATTTTTCTTTTATTGCAAGCTGGACTACCTTTTCAGGGGAGATATATTCGGTAGAAGGAATTTCTTTGTTAATATCAGCGTGGGAAATTTGCCAATTCTGACATCCTGGACACAGGAAGTTACATCCCAGAGATCCCAGGGAAAGCCATCTGGTTCCAGGATAATAGTGGAAGAGAGGTTTTATTTCTATTGGAGATACCCTTATTGAGGAAACTTTTCCATAAGTCAAAGAATAGAGCTCTCCTTTCATATTTTTTCGAGTTTTACAGAACCCCTTTTTTCCTGGAGCTATCTTACACCGACGCTGGCAGACCTGGCACTGGATAACATCATTTTCTAATGACTCAAAAAGTAAAGATTTGTGCATGGTTAACAGGAATATTTAAAGATATTTTGGAACTATTCAGCCACTAAGTCACCAAGCCCGCCCTCCCCGTCCCGAGACCGGTACGGGATCGGGAGGCGCGACTTGACTGGTGCATTATATTATCGCTGTAATAATTACTAAGATGGAATCTCTAAAATTAACTCATTGCAAGCCAGGTCTGGGCCAGGGACACAAAGGAGAAAAATTAATAATATTTCCCTATCAGCAAGGGAAATTTCCATTCTGCAAGATAATTTCTATAGTGAACGACAAAAGAAAGTAGTCATTGCGAGAAACGATAGTGGTTGCGAGGCAGAGCCGAAGCAAACTCGGAGCTAGCAGTCCAGAAAAGCGAAGGGTCATTGCCAAACGTCAAGTCAAAAGGGATTCCTCGCTGCGCTCGGAACAGGCTCCGCAATCCCATGAGATTGCTTCGCTGCGCTCGCAATGACAGGCTATTGAATATGAACTTATTTAAGTCGTTCGCTATAATTTTGTATAAGGTTACTTTATGGATGATCAACAGTTTCGTCAACTCCTTGATTATTTTAGTTACTCCTGGGAGGGTTACAGAAGGGTAAGGAAAGGTGTTAAAAGGAGGATTATTAAGCATATGCAGCAGCTTAGATGTAAAAATATAGATGAATATTTTCACTCTTTAGATAGGGATGAGGAGGTCAAACAGCAGTGTGAATGCTTAATGACAGTTTCTGTTAGCCGTTTTTTTAGGGACTATTTTCTTTGGAAAATAATTGAAAATCAAATAGTCCCAGATATTGCAGAAAAAAACAGGAAGAAAGTAAAATTCTGGTCTGCTGGGTGCGCCTGCGGTGAAGAGGTGTATAGTTTTAAGATATTGTGGGAAAGCCTTCAGGGCCGTTTTGATTATATACCAGAGCTTGAGATATGGGCAACAGATATGAATCCAGCTTACCTCAAAAGGGCAAAGGATGGAATATATTCCTTAAGCAGCCTAAAGGATGTACCGCAGGAATTGAGAGAAAGCTATTTTACCTATCATGAGGAGGAAGGTCTTTTTAGAGTTGCTCCATCTTTGCAGAAAGGGATTTCATGGAAGGTTCATAATCATTTGTTTGAACTTGGGGAGCTTAACTTTCAGATAATATTTTTAAGAAATAGTATCCTGACATATTACAAAGATGAGATTAAACAGTCTGCATTTAGGAAGGTGATAGATAGTTTGGCCCAGGGTGGTTTTTTGATCATAGGCAGTCATGAAAAACTGCCTGCTGAATCGAAAGCTCTTTTACCATTTAGTGGCCAGCCTTATATTTTTAAAAAGATCAGAAAATAATTTTTATGTCTCACAATTTCTACAACTTACTAAAATTATAGCACTTTATTAGCTTGGCTGCCATCGCAAGAAAGGAATGCCGGAATGATGGAATATTGGAATGATGTAAAAGATAAAAAAGGACCAAAATCCTTTGGAACCCATTATTCCAATTACGGAGCGTAACGGAGCTAACTTATGATGACGAAAAGAAATATTCTTATTACTGGTTTACCGGGGTGCGGAAAATCGACTTTGATAGAGAAGGTTGTAAACATAATCGAGAGGCCGGTAACCGGATTTTTTACCAGAGAGATAAAAGATAAAGGCAGAAGGGTGGGCTTTTCCATAAATACCTTAGATGGAAGGGAGGGTGTCCTGGCCCATCAAAACATCAAAAGTCAGTTTAGAGTGGGTAAATATGGGGTTAACCTTAAGGATATAGAGACTATTGCAGTTCCTTCAATGATACCTGCAAAAAAAGAGGAGATTATAGTGATTGATGAGATCGGCAAGATGGAGTGCTTCTCTTCCCTGTTTAAAGAAACCCTGATTAAGGTATTGAACTTACCAAATTGGATAATCGGATCGATCGCTCAAAAAGGAGATCTTTTTATACAAAGGATCAAGGATCGTGATGATGTTCTTTTGATCAAAATCACAGCCCAAAACCGGGATATCCTTGTTGATCAGATACTGGATTCTATTAAAGCTTTATCTATAGGTAGATGACATGAGTGCTAAGCGTTGCGGTTATTGTGTAAAGAATAAAAATTTTAGTTACAAAAATTCTTAGTAAATAGTTAAGGTTTGACACTTTTTTCAAAAACCTTGTGTTAAGAGCTATAAAAAATTGAAAGGAACCGCAAAGCCCGGCTGGAGGATTGTTATGGTAGGTATTAGAAAACGCATTGAAGAATGGTTCGGCTCTATAGCCCGAATATTGTATCGCAACCGGTTCAAAACCTTTTTAATTATGTTTTTGATAATAGCTGCTATTGTGTCGCAAATTCCAAGGATCACCATAGATATTTCTACCGAAGGGTTCCTGCACAAAACCGACCCGGCCCTTATCGACTACAACGCTTTTCGTGATCAATTTGGCAGGGACGAACTGATTGTTGTCGCAGTCAAGTCATCGGAAGTATTTGATAAGAATTTTCTTAACAAATTTAAAGAGCTGCATGATGACTTAACAGAAAATGTTCCCTATATTGAAGATATAAGCAGCCTTATCAACGCCAGGAATACCCGGGGCGAAGAAGATGAGCTCATTGTTGAGGACCTGCTGGAAAGATGGCCTGAAACGCCTGAAGAAATTGCAATAATAAAGCAACGGGTATTTGATAACCCGATGTACAAAAATACGCTGATCTCCGAGGACGGAAAATTTGCAACCATATTAATTAAAACTCAGACCTATTCCTCTATCGGAAGCGACCTTGATGCGCTCGAAGGATTTGAAGAAGATTTTAAGCAAGATTCAACAAGCCCAAAGGAATCTGGCAAATCTAGTGAAAGGCAATACCTCACAGATAAGGAAAACAGTGAAGCGGTCAACGCCGTGCGGGAAATCTCAGAAAAATACGAGGCGTCTGACTTTCAAGTGTATATTGCAGGTTCATCAGCAGTTACACACTTCTTGAAAAAATCGATGATAAAAGATATACGGAGGTTTTTATCACTTGCCTTTATCACAGTGGCCATATTTCTCTTTGTCATGTTTCGGAGAATTTCAGGTGTGGTTCTGCCGCTTTTGATCGTAGTTCTTTCACTTATTTCCACCATCAGCATCATGGCTGCATTCGGGGCATCGATAAAATTGCCCACCCAGATCCTTCCCTCTTTTATCCTTGCCGTAAGTGTAGGTTATTCAGTTCATATTCTGGCACTATTTTACCATCACTTTCGCAAAAACCGTAACAAGGAAGATGCCATAGCTTATTCCATCGGCCATTCAGGGCTTGCTGTCTTTATGACGGCTGCCACCACCGCAGCCGGTCTTTTCTCATTTTCAACATCAGATGTTGCACCCATTGCGGATGTGGGTATTTTTGCAGGTATCGGTGTATTACTCGCCATGGTCTACACTTTGGTACTTCTGCCAGCGCTACTTGCAATCGTGCCTGTTAAAATTGCCAGAGGCACAGAAGATGAAAAAAAAGATACAACAATGGACAGGTTACTTGCGAAAGTGGGCATAGTTGCAACCGGACATCCGTATAAAATTCTTATGGTATCCACTATTATCATAGCTTTATCCATTGCCGGGGCAGTGAAAATCCGCTTTTCCCACGATGTGCTAAGATGGTTTTCTAAAACCAATTCCGTCCGTATTGCAACTGAAAAAATTGACAAAGAGCTTCGCGGATCCATCAGTCTGGAGATAATCGTAGATACCGGAAAAGAAAACGGACTGTACGATCCGGATATACTAAACAGACTGGAAGAAACCGCCGCATATATGGAAACACTAAAAGTCGGCAAGATATTTGTTGGAAAGGCCTGGTCCCTTACCACTATTCTAAAAGAAATAAACAAGGCGCTCAATGAAAACCGAAAGGAATTCTACGCCATCCCCCAGGACAAAAAACTCATCGCCCAGGAATTACTACTTTTTGAAAACAGCGGATCGGATGACATGGAGGATTTTACTGACAGCCAGTTCAGCAAAGCGCGTCTCACGATAAAACTGCCGTTTGAAGACGCCATCGCTTACAGCAATTTCCTTGATGTGGTAAACGAGCATTTTCAACAAGATTACCCGGATGTAAAAATCACCACCACCGGCATGACAGCACTACTTTTCAGGACAGTCACCAATGCAATTGCAAGTATGGCAAGAAGCTATATATACGCCTTAATTGTCATCACAATTCTTATGATTCTCCTCATTGGTCGCCTGCGCATCGGCCTTCTCAGTCGGGGGCCCAACCTTGCGCCAATTATTATTATGCTCGGAGTTATGGGCTGGTTTAAAATACCCATGAGCCTGTTTACCATGCTGGTGGGTAACATAGCCATCGGCCTTGCCGTTGATGATACTATCCACTTCATGCACAATTTCAGAAGATACTTTGAGGAAACCAAAGATGCGAAATATGCTGTTATGGAAACCCTGCATACGGCTGGACGGGCAATGTTAGTTACATCCTGTGTACTGTCCATCGGGTTTTTCATATTTATGTTCGCAAGCATGAATAATCTCTTTCATTTCGGCCTGCTCACCGGTTTTACTATTGTGATGGCACTCCTTGCGGATTTTTTCATTGCGCCGGCACTTATGATAGTGGTTAATCGCCGGAAAATGAAATAAGTTATTACTCGTGTTGTAAAATAGTTTACATTTTCATGATGCAAGACATCTTTATTAAATCTGTAGTGCAGGGCTTTAGCCCTGCCAATAGATGCAGCCCTAAAGGACTGCGCTACCCGCCCCGCCTGATGCGAAGCCGATGGCGGGCAGGCATTCTTTAGATGCAAACAATTATATGCTCTGGGTAATAGATGGGGGAAGACTATGAAAAACACAAGGCAAATATATCTCGCAGTGATTTTCATTCTTATCTCAGCCACGATTTTGGCCAGCACCCTATCTTTCGCGGATGATCCAAAGGCACGGGGCATCATGGAGAAGGTGGATGCCAGAGATGATGGCAACAACATGACTGCGGACATGGAGATGGTCCTTATCGACAAGAGAGGAAAGAAAAGGCTACGCAGAATACACGCCTTCAATAAAGACAAAGGTGAGGATACACTCAAGCTAATGTTCTTTCTGGAACCTGCGGACGTCAAGGATACGGCCTTTCTAACCTATGATTATGATGATGCTGACAAAGATGACGACCAGTGGCTCTATTTGCCGGCCCTGCGAAAGACCAAACGCATAGCGTCGAGCGACAAGACCAGCAGCTTCATGGGTTCAGACTTTTCCTATGCTGACATGACCAAAAGGGTCCTGGAAAACTATGACTACAAGCTGCTCAAAGAGATGGAGGTCAGGGGCCAGAAGACGTGGCTCATTGAGTCGTTGCCCAGGACCAAACGCGTAATTGATCAGTACGGGTATACCAGGTCAGTTTTGTTTGTCCGTCAAGACAACTTCGTGGTTGTTCGCGCGGTTCACTGGGTCAAGGAAGGAAAACGCCTGAAGTACATGGATGTCAAGAGGCTTGAATTTATTGACGGCATCTGGCAACCCACCGAGATTCACATGACCACCAAGAAGGGCAAGCAGACCCTGCATAAAACCATTATGAAGTGGCACAATGTCAAGTTCAACCAGAACTTAGGCGAAGAACTTTTCACTGTGCGGCGGATGGAAAAGGGATTGTAGTGAAAAAAATTGTCAAGTTTCGCAGAGGTCTTGCCTTACTGATAAGTATATTCCTGTTGTGCTGTATCTCAGGAACTGCAGCCGCCCAGGAAAGGCACGAGAAATCTTATGCGGACAGCGAGTTGGAGGTAGTTTTGGAAGGCTTTGATGATCAACACAGTACTGCTAAGGGAAACAAAGAGCTTGACGATGTTCTCAAAGGGTTCGAAGAGGGGGAGGGTGCAGCAGAGGTATCAACTCAAAAGGAAGAAGCAAGAAAACCTCCTTTTTGCGAAATGAGCGGGTCTTTGAGCCTGGGTATATCATATAGCTTTGCACACGATGCACCGAAGCCGGGTGAAACGGATTATCGCGGATTATCCCGACTTCGCCCTGATTTTCACCTTGACCTGGATCTGGCGGTTTCAGAAAACTGGAAGGCATTGATCAGCGGAAGGGCGTTCTACGATTTTGCTTACGAGATCAATGGCCGAGATAAATATACGGATGAGGTCTTAGATGAATATGAGAAGGAGGCAGAGTTTAGAGAGGTGTATTTGCAAGGCTCCCTGCTTGCCAGCCTGGATCTCAAGGTGGGCCGCCAGATTGTGGTCTGGGGCAAATCAGATAACATTCGCGTAGTGGATATTCTGAACCCCCTTGATAATCGTGAACCAGGTCTGGTTGATATTGAAGACCTGCGCTTACCTGTGACTATGACCAAGCTTGACTATTATTTCGGAAAGTGGAACCTGACTGCGATAGCGGTGCATGAAATCCGCTTTAACAAGAATCCAGTGTTTGGCAGTGAGTTCTTTCCTTTTGAAAGTCCCTTGCCGGAAGAGAAGAAGCCATCAAGTAGTTTGGGTAATACAGAGTATGCCCTTGCCTTGAATGGCATCTTCAGAGGTTGGGACATATCTTTTTACGGGGCCCGGTTTTTTGATGATCAACCGCACATTGAGAGCGTATCACCCGCTCACCTTGAACGACGTCATAGTCGCCTGACCATGGTGGGTACGGCAGTAAATGTCGCCTTAGGAAACTGGCTTTTGAAATCGGAGGCCGCCTACTTTGATGGTTTGGAATTCTTTGCTGTGCCAGGTGAAAAGAAATCCCGCTTTGATGTGCTGGCCGGTGTGGAATATTCAGGTTTTACTGATACTACTATTTCCCTGGAAGCGGTGAATCGGCATATAAACGATTTTGAACCCAATCTAAAGACCCGACCGGATAGTGCCCAGGAAGATGAATTTCAGACGGTGCTAAGGTACTCAGGCGATTTCCTCCATGACACTCTCCATGTGGTCTTGTTAGCATCAACATTCGGTGGAACTGGGGAAGATGGTGCACTCCAGCGTTTTTCGGTGGAATATGATGTGACAGATGCCTTTTCAGTCATGGTGGGTGTGGCCGCCTATCAATCAGGGGATAAGGTCCAGTTTAGACACATAGGGGATAACGATCGCTTGTTTTTGGAAGCCACTTATAGTTTTTAGTAACAATAGTATTGTCTTTACAGGAATAGTCAAAAGGCTTAGAAAAAGGATAACCTTCAGCTCTTTGAAAGTAACTGGTCATGAGGTAGTCAGGTAATGAGCCCTTTTATTCAGTTCCAAGGCTCTCGGCCTGGTCTCCCACCAGTCACTTCAGAAAAAGCTAATTACCTTTTATCAAGAGTAAAGATATGGAATTAAGAAAAGGCCAGAAATACTAACTTTTCAAAGAGCTAAGGTGTTATAAAAAAATGAAAATTTTATGTAAGATAAGGTAGGTTAAAAAAGTGGCGGTATGCGTGATTGGTATTGATATTGGTTCTGCCTTTTCAAAAGGAATAATCATGTGTGATCAAAAGG
The DNA here is from genome assembly GCA_030612685.1 of Desulfobacteraceae bacterium. Lineage (GTDB taxonomy): Bacteria > Desulfobacterota > DSM-4660 > Desulfatiglandales > B25-G16 > JAUWNK01. Next base: position 4,127 of record JAUWNK010000058.1, on the reverse strand, counting down.
TCGTAGGCTCTTATGTAATGCCCTCTGGAGGGAATTATAAGCTCACAGCTGATAAGGTTAAAGAAGAGCTACTTTCTAACTCGAGTCTATCCTCAAAAGATATTGTCTACACTGTTGCTACTGGATATGGTGCAAAAAGTGTGACCTTTGCAGATTATGTAGTAACCGACATATCGTGCCACAGCAGGGGGATCTTTTATCTTTTCCCCTCTGTAAGGACAATAGTTGATGTTGGTGATCTCTTCAGCAAGGCCTTCCGAATTAATGAAAAAGGAAACTCGCTAACGTTTTTACTGAGTGGTAAGTGCGCTGGAGGGTGTGCCAGGGTGTTACAGAGAATTGCCAAGGTTTTGCAGATTAAACTTGATGAGATTGGAGAGCTATCATTAAGATCCAGAAAGAGGATTGATTTTAACACTGGATGCGCTGTCTTTGCAGAGACTGAGGCGGTATCAAGAATAGCTGAAGGGGCTTCCAAAGAGGACCTTCTGGCCGGGATTCATAGGGCTCTGGCAGCCCAGATTAATAGCCTTACAGAGAGGGTAGGGGTTGAAAGAGATTATGCTCTTGTTGGTGGTGGTGCCAGAGATTTGGGTCTGGTTAAGGCAGTTGAAGAGATAACAGGTTTTGAGATTGTTGTGCCGGAAGAGCCCCATATGACAGCCGCCCTTGGGGCTGCGATTATAGCCAGGGAAAAAGTTAAAAGTGCCTAAAATTTAAAGTGAGCTAAAGTTAAAGAGGAGATCACATCAAGTCATTTTCCCTTTTAACTTTAGACACTTTAGCTCACTTTAGACACTTATAACTTTGATTAGCTTATCTTAAATACCAGGGCTGCTCCTGTATCGCCAGCGGCGCAACCAGCCCAGAGACAATACCCACCGCCAAGCATAACGACCTCTTCTAATAGCTCGACAATGATCCTGCCGGCTGTCGGAGCTTGAGGATGCCCGTAGATCATAGAGTTTCCGTAATTGTTCATCCAATTAACATCTATACCCATCTTGGCGGCCATATAGATGTCATTTATGGCAAAGGGTTGATGGCTTTTAACGGCCTTTAGATCGCCTACTTTTATTCCTGCCTTTTTAAGTGCCATCTCTGCAGCAGGGACAGGGGCTTGAGCCATATACCCCTTTTTTGCCCTTGAAAACCCATATGAGACAATCTGGATCTCAACATTTGGATCTGCACTTAGTTCTTTTGCCTTATCCCGAGTGGTTACTATAACACCGCAGTTTCCATCTGCAGGAAATGTCTGTGCTCCAAAGGTATGGACACCTCCTGGTTCAACAGGTCTGAGTCTGGCCAGGCCTTCGGCTGAGGTTGGTGTAACGCCCTCATCTTCTTCTACTAACATGGTTTTCTTCTTAGAGATTTTGACCTCTGGAGGAAACATGTACCTTTTCTGAAAGGCACGGTCATTGGCCAGGGCATCCTGGTATTGTTCATATCTCCTTAAGGTGACGGCATCGCACTCTTCCCGAGTTGTTCCTAACTCTTTGGCAACATTTTCGGCTGTCTGGATCATTTTTTGCCCTGCCCATGGATCACCGTTAAAATTGTCCATCATCCAGTTTTCTGACTCCACTTCTCCACCTGGTCCAAAGCGCTGTGGCCAGATAGTATGTGGGCCATTGGATGTACGATCTGCCATAAGGGCAAATCCTGTCTCATACGTTCCGAGTTCTATATCTGAGGCAGCAAGATTTATACAGGTAGTTGATGTAGTGCATGCCTGATTTACCATGAGTGCCGGTAAATCCTTGGCACCATTCACTACCAGGGCTGCTGCCCATGTGTGGCTATAAAAAAGGTGGTGCTGTGCTATGGTTATCCCAAAATACATGTAGTCAAATATAGTGGGGTCAAAATTATTTTTTGTCAGCCATCGGTTGGCTGTTGTTGCCCCTAAGCGGATAGAATTTTCATTAGCCATAGGCCCCTGCCATCTGCAAAATGGGGTCGAATAGTAGCCCTTGTATGGTATAAACGCTTTTGTCAACATGTTCCTTTTCCTCCAATTGGGTTCGTTGTTTGCTTACATCCTGGAAGGCTAAAGCCTTCCGCTACAGTTTACTGCCTATTGTTTACTGCCTACTGCCTACTTTTTTAGGCGTCACTCCACTTGCCGTATTTCTCTCTCAGGATCCTGTGTAAAATCTTGCCAGTTCCTGTCCTTGGCATCTCTTCTTCCTTAATGAAATCAAGAGTCTTTGGTCTTTTGAAACCTGCAATTTTACCCTTGGTAAAATTAATTATATCCTTTGCAAGCTCATCGCTTGGCTCATAATTATCATGCAATATGACAACGGCCTTTATTGCCTCACCCCATTTATCATCAGGAACACCTATTACCGCGACATCCTTAACAGCTTGGTGAGCCCCGACTGTACCTTCTACCTCAGATGGAAACACATTCTCCCCACCAGTTATGATCATGTTTGCTTTCCTGTCAACCAGGACATAGAAACCATCTTTATCCCTTTTAGCCATATCTCCAGCGCTTGACCATTCCCCTTCAAATGCCTCTTTGGTCTTGTCCGGCTCTTTCCAGTACTCCTTGAAGATCATGGGAGTCCGGTAATAGAGCTCACCTACCTCACCATCGGGTACAGGATTTCTATTCTCATCCAGCAACTTGATTCTGTCTGTCCCAAAAACCTCTTTTCCTATAGAGCCAAGCTTTTCAAATTGATCTTCCGGCCTTAAGAGTGTTACCAGACCGCCCTCTGTTGTGCCATATGCCTCCCAAAGCTCTGCATTTTTAAAATAATCCATGATTGCAAGCTTCAGGTCTTTTCTGGCCGGAGCCGAGGATATTAATAACTGTCGCATGGAAGATACATCAATTTTATTTTTCACATCATCTGGGAGGCCAAGCATCATGATATAGTGTGTAGGCACAAGGGAGGTGAAGGTGATCTTGTACTTTTCAATAGTTTTAAGCAGGTCTTCAGGATCAAAGCCAACCATATTGTAAACAAATACCGGGGCACTAACCATGGTATAGGGAAAGGAGTAAAATATGGAATTTACATGACACATGGGCATAACCAGCATCACCTTATCAGTCGGCCTCACGCCCTGGTTTATGTTATTGATAACATATTGGGCATGATAGCTCTCATGCGTTTTTATTACACCTTTGGGTCTTCCTGTTGTTCCTGAGGTATACATAAATGTCCAGGTGTCATCTCCATCTACAATTATATCAGGTTCTTCCGGGGATGACTGTTTTAGCCAATCCTCATAACCAATGTAGCCATCTGGAACAGGATCTTCTCCCAAATAGATATAGGCATCCTTAGGAACGGGGAGTTTATCTTTCATGCTATCTATCATCTCTACGAAAGGCTTCTCAACAATAAAGGCCTTACATTCTGCGTGATTGACAATATATTCAATATCTGGTGGTGCCAGGCGAAACATTATGGGAACTATTATCTGTCCACCCTTGGCACATCCGGCATATATATCCATCCACTCACCCCGATTAAATGCTAATGCAGCAAACCTATCCTTATAGCCAATACCCATGCCTGGTAGTGCATTAGCAACTCTACAGGCCCTCTCATTCCATTCCTTAAAGGTATACTCTTTAAATTTGTCCTGCCATCCTAATTTATCTGGAAAATTGATGGCGCTCATTTTAACAAGTGTACCTGCATGCATCCATTTACTGATTGTCATTTTTATCCTCCTTTTTTCATAGTTTCTCGAGTTCTTTAAGTGAAAAATCCTTTAAACTAAATAGAAAAACAGAGTAACTATCCAGGTTGTCTGGTTCAAGGTTTAGGGTTCAAAGTTTGTCGCTTTCCGCTCCTCATACCCTCCTGCCACCCGCCTGCCGGATGTCGGGCAGGTTTACAAATATTCACGCAGATAATATTTCAATATGTTAATCTAAATAATTTGTGTTAATCTGCCTGCCCTGTAAAATGCAAAGCATATTTGACCGGGGCGTCCTAATATCATACTACTTATCTGAAAATCTTTAATGCTCTGCCCGCGTGCTAACACGCACAGGCAGTATCTCCTCATTCCACTTTTCTATTTACCTATAACCTATTCGCAGCACTCCATAGGCAAATCGCCTAATTTAAAATCAAGAATGTCAGAATTCC
>JAUWNK010000180.1 GCA_030612685.1 Desulfobacteraceae bacterium | reverse complement strand
CAAAGCCTGCCCTGGCGCGAGCTCCTTAGCGTATATTGCAATTTCTATAGTATCTATTTAAATTATATAATATAGCTAAGTATTGCATGCCAGGTCTGGGCCAGGGGCACCAAGACACCAAGATTATAGAATTATTCTTTATTATAGTCTTTTTAATGCGCCTCAGGCGCATTAATGCGTGGCACATTGAAATTAATGAGCCTAAGGCTCATTAATGAGAAAACTGCATTATTCAATTTATATTCATCTTCTCTTTGGGTCTTTGTGCCTTGGTGGCTGAATAGTTACGTTTCCTTTTAGTATATGTATCGGAATTTTTATAACTGACCGCATATAGCTTTTAGAAGCACTCGATTTATATAACCTGTTTACGTTATTCGTTAGTATATATAGCGACATAAATAATTGCGCATAAATGTATATTAATTTTGATGAGACAGGATTTACAGGATGATCATGATATTTTTTGCCTTTCCGGAAGAAAGGCAAAAATCCTAATCCCTCTCCGAGGGAAAAGGCCATCCTCAAACATGACGAAAGTGAGGATAACAAAATCCGAAAACGAGCAGTGTGGACAATGAAGCCGTTATTTTCCCGCCTTTAGGCGGGATTGCATTTTCTCCCCTTCATCCGGAAGGGGAGAAAGCAACAAAAGAGTCCAAATAATCCTGTCAATCCTGTCGGAAAAAAACTGTGTCCCTCTTTCATTCGGCACAAATTTATAACGCTGTGTATAGTTAATAGTTATTCAAATGACAGATAACCATTAACAAATAACCATTATAGCCTTTATTCTCCAATTATTTTTACCAAAGCCCTTTTACGTCTCCGGCCGTCAAACTCACCATAAAATATTTGTTCCCATGGGCCAAAGTCCATCTTGCCGTTAGTCACCGCAACAACAACCTCTCTTCCCATGATCTGCCTTTTCATGTGTGCATCTGCATTGTCTTCGCCAACGTTGTGTCTGTACTGGGATACAGGCTCATGGGGAGCAAGCTTTTCCAGCCATTTATCATAATCGTGGTGAAGTCCTGATTCATCATCATTGATAAATACGCTGGCTGTTATATGCATAGCATTACAGAGTATAAAACCTTCTTTAATGCTGCTTTCTTTAAGACACCCTTCCACCTGCGGTGTTATGTTAATAAGAGCTCGTCTGGTGGGCACATTGAACCACAATTCCTTACGATAGCTTTTCATAGATAGCTCCTACACAGTGTCTCTGTTAAAATGAAAATTAACCTCAGCCTATAATTCACCAAGACCCGCCCGCCTCCCCGCCTGCCGTCCGTCGGGCAGGGCCTAAGGCGAAGCCGACCCGCCCGCCTCGCCTGCGCGAGAGCAATGGCGGGCAGGTGGCGGGCAGGCAGAAAGGGGAAATTGGTGACTAAATAATAACAAATTAAAGTGATAATAAACATTTTAAAGGGAAAAATCTACGATTTATTTCCCCTTGATTTCAGGGTCAAATGGTGATAAATGTTTACCGGGGGAAAGGGGGGAAACAATTTTTTAGCAAAAAAAAGAGAAAAAAATGCCCATTTACGAATATAGGTGCAATCAATGTGGTGAGATATCTGAGATATTAGTCGGGGTAAGTTCTGATAGCGAGAATCTTACCTGTAAATATTGCGGGAGTAATGATTTAAAGAAGATTCTGTCGGTTTCTTCATTTAGCTTTACAGATAGTGGCCACGTTCCTGGCACTACCTGTTGTGGAAGAGGAGAGCGGTGCGATACACCTCCCTGTACAACTGGAGGAACCTGCAGAAAAGATCTATGAAGGGGGAAAGTAAAGAAATGTCAGTCGATTTTGATAAGGCAATAGAAGAGATGCAGGCATCTATTATAGAAGATGCCAGGAAAGTATATTCAGAAAAGGTGATCGAAAGATGGCTTAGACCGAAATATATGGGGGAGATGGAAAAATCTCAGGGATGCGGAAAGGTTAAAGGACCGTGCGGAGATACCATGAAGATTTTTCTTAGTATCCATGATGAAAAGATTGTTGACGCCCGGTTTATTACTGATGGATGTGCTACCTCTATTGCTGCAGGCAGCATGGCCTGTGAACTTGCTACAGGAAAAAACATCAAGGATGCATTTAAAATCAGCGAGGAGATAATATTAAAAAGTTTAGACGGTCTGCCAGAAGAAAGCACACACTGTGCTCTCTTAGCATCTAATACCCTGAAAGAGGCCTTGACCGACTATCTTACATCCAAAAATGAACCCTGGAGGAGGCTTTACAAAAAACAGTAAGGAAATGGAAGGATATAAGGTTCAGTATAGAAATTCTACCTTTTCTGGGAAAAAAATAGAACTTGATGGCAAATATTACAGTCATTGTCAGTTTAGGGATTGTATGATTGTACTTGAGAAGGGGGAAACCGATATTGCTGGTTGTAGTTTTGAAAACTGTAAATTATTGTTAAAAGGTAATGCCTATACTGTTGGCAAAATTATAAAGCTATTTACCGGGAAAAGCCCTTTAAAGGTGTTGGACTTTGATGAGCCATTGTTTGAGAAGACTGCCCCAAAAAAAGATTAAGCCCCTATTGTTTTTCGATACCTTATACAATTCTTATCATTGTTATTATAATCCAATAGAGATAGATAACCTATGTTTCTATAAGCCTTTTCTTTAGCGCCTTCCAGAGTGGGATCGCCGGCAATTATATGCAATACCCTTCCACCGTCTGTTACAAGGCCTTTTTCTAGGTCTTCTCTTACGCCTGAAAAGTAAGTGGCAATTCCCCTCTCTATCTTATCTAAACCTGTTACTGTATGTCCTTTTCCATAGCGACCTGGATATCCTTTATTCCATCCCTTGCTTGCCTTTGAGCGACCTTCCATGGCAACTATATCTACATAGTGTTGGTTATTCCAGACAGGGGTAATTTTATCCAGATTCCCTTCCCATACTGCCATGCCTATTTCGAATAGGTCTGTGCTTAATTTTCTGCAAAGTACCTCCCACTCAGGATCACCATGTCTTACATTTATTTCAAAGACATCCAGATTGTTATAAGGGTCAAGATTTAGACCAAAGTAAAGGACACCTTTATAATTCCATCCCAGACCTAAATCACCCCTGTTGTAAATTGCATTAACCGTTGGGTTTACAATATCTTTTATAATCCCATTTACAAGCCATGGGGTTACAAATTTATGGGGCAGATAACATCCTGTTCCACCTGTGTTTAGATTTCCACCGAATTCCCTGATTGATTCCTCATCATCCGGATCAAAGGCCTGTTTATAGTCCTGGACAAACATTTTTAAAGGTAGCGAATGTTCGCCATCCAGGTAGACGAAAAAAGAGATCTCTGTGCCATATTTTCTTTCTTCAATAACAACCTTATCACCTGATTTTCCAAATATCTTTTCTACCATGATTTTGTCAATTGCGCTCTCCGCTTGAATAACATCATCACATCCTATGGCACCCTTTCCTGCTGCGAGGCCATTTGCCTTTACAAAAACCTGATAACCAATATTTCTGACATATTTTTTTGCCTCTTCTGGATTATCAAAAATCCTGTATTCTGGCTTGGGCACCCCTATTTCCATTAAAATATTATCCGTAAACGCTCTGTCACTCTCTAATCTAACATATTCTCTCTTTGGCCCAATGGTTCTTATTCCTTTTTCATTTAAGATATCAACCAGGCCCTCTTCAAGGGGGCTTTCTGAACCTATATCAACCAAATCAACCTTATTTTCCAGACAAAATTTTGCGACTTCATTAAAATCTCTTATATCTATACATTCTATCAATTTTCTCTTCCCCTTCGATGTATAAGGCACACCTGCATTGCCAGGAACAAAATATACCTTTTCAACATGCTGGCTATCTCCGTATTTATCAGCAAGGGAGTGGTCTCTCCCTCCAGTACCATATACAAGGACTTTCATTTTTTCCTCCTTTAAATGTGATGTAAAGGTATCGGAGTATATGTAGATAGGGGGTGAGTGCTCCTAAGAAGAAACTAAATGTTGAAAAGAGCATGGGGATGTCTTTTTTTACATCATGCCCTCTAACAGGGGGCCTCAGCGTGCCGCTTCAAACCGTGCGCACGAGCAACTTGTCATTGTCTTCTAGGGCCTTTGTCCGTGTGCGCTGGTTTGAAGCGGCCTACCGGCTCGTCTTTGTGAGGGCATGGTAAAAAAAGACATCTCCATGCTCAACGTATAGTTTCTTTCATATATAACCCTGAGGCGAAGCGTCGGGGTCATTTGCTAAAGTTTGATTGCGGGAGTATATTGGGATCGCCAGGGGATGTCAATATTAATTGCTTAATAGAGTAGCCATTTAAGCTTGTCTTTTTTTATATTTTGTTATAATTCTCTAAGCTTAAAAGGCAAGTAATGGCTTATAGAGCTTAGTTCCCTCATAATTGGAATAATGGGCATAATTGTTGTTTGCTAATGGTTGTTTGTTATTCGAATAACTAATAATGAAGTAACTATTCAGCCACCAAGGCACAAAGACCCAAAGAGAAGATGAATATAAATTGAATAACGGAGTTTTCTCATTAATGAGCCTTAGGCTCATTAATTTCAATGTGCCAGGCATTAATGCGCCTGAGGCGCATTAAAAAGACTATTGTAAAGAATAATTCTATAATCTTGGTGTCTTGGTGCCCCTGGCCCAGACCTGGCATGCAATACTTAGCTATATTATATAATTTAAATAGATACTATAGAAATTGCAATATACGCTAAGGAGCTCGCGCCAGGGCAGGCTTTG
>JAUWNK010000196.1 GCA_030612685.1 Desulfobacteraceae bacterium | reverse complement strand
GATGCAATTATATCCTTTCATGAACTCCCATGGCCTTTCGGTCACAACGAAGCATGAAAGTGTAGCGCCCGTTCCCCGAACGGGCCGATGAGGGCATCGGCCCCTTTCTTGAAAAGTAATATTAGTTTTAGGCATTATTTTTCCAATTAAAAAGCATAAAGGAGGTTATTTAGATGGCAAAGACCTTAGAGGAAAGAGGGTACCCAATTATTGATGTTCACGGTCACCAAGGTAATTTGAGGATATTGAATGATGGAAGTCCTGGACAACTTCCGCCAGTTAAAAAACAGCAAATCGCCTTAGAAAAATATTTCAGACACAAGGAATTGACGGAAGAAGAACTATTAAACACTCTTCCAAGTGAAGATGAAATGGTGAGTCTTTTTAAGGAATATGGTGTTCATGCCTGCCCCGCTGCCTGGACCGCGCCTGTGGCCCAGGGCGATTTAGGTCAGAGCAATGATTACATTTACGACCTTATCAAGCGACACCCGGATATATTCTTAGGTTATTGGGCCTGTGTTGATCCCTGGATGGGTGAGATGGCATTACGAGAAACTGAAAGGGTTCTCAGGGATCACAAGGCACTGGGGATAAAATTCCAACAACCCTCTCAGCATTTCCACCTGAGTGACCGTCGCTTTTATCCCTTATGGGATTTAATTGCCAGTTACAATGGTTTTATCCAATGGCATGGTGGATATACCGGTGTGGGAACAGGTATGCCAGGAGGAGGCGGTATCAAGGTTCTTGAATACACCAATCCTGTGGATGTAGATAATGTCGCTGCTGAATTTCCCAAGCTCAGGATCATTATAATGCATATGTGTGATCCCTTTACCGAAGCAGCAGAATTGGTATGCATGCACAAAGGAAATGTTTACCGGGAGACATCTGGTGCTCTGCCAAGATATTTTCCTGAAAGAGTAGTTCATGACATAAACACCCGGCTTCGGCAGAAATTTATGTTCGGCAGCGAGTATCCCTATTTCCGTCTGGTAGAGGATATCCTGGATGGGCATGAGAAGGATATTAAGTATCGGGAAGGGATTATGGAAATGCTTATGTACAAAAATGCCCTGAATATCCTGGGTGATAGATTTGAGAATGCAGGGGCTGATCTGAGCCCGTGGAAAGGATTATTGTAACTTTAAGAAACCTTAGAAGGGTAATTTTCAATTATGGGCATGAAAGACGATCTCGAAAAATTAAAAAGGCTTGAAACAGAAGCCAGATCTGGTGGAGGAGAAGCCTCTGTTGTCAAACAACATGATGCTGGAAAATTAACGGCTAGAGAGAGAATCGATCATTTTTTCGATAAGGGAAGTTTTGTGGAACTGAACATGTTCGCCCAGCATCAATGTAAAGACTTTGGGATGGAAAAAAAGAGACCCCTTGGTGATGGAGTTATAACTGGATATGGACGTGTAGATGGCCGGCAAGTATTTCTTTATGCCCAAGATTTCACCACTATTGGCGGTACTGTCGGTTTTTCTCACTCTCAAAAGATATGTAATATCATTTCCATTGCCAGAGAGACCGGCCTACCGGTAGTTGGCCTGGTCGACTCCGGTGGCGCACGAATTCAGGAGGGAAGCGGCGCTTTCACTAAAGTCTTCTCTGAAAATATTGACGCCTCTGGAGTGATACCCCAGATATCAGCTATTATGGGCAATTGTGCCGGCGGTGGAGTTTATTCACCGGCGCTTACTGACTTTATCTTTATGGTGGAAAATACCAGCCAGATGTTTATCACCGGTCCCACGGTTATTAAAGAGGTGACTGGCAGAGATATTTCTATGCAGGAGCTTGGTGGGGCTAAGGTTCACAGCCGTCTCTCCGGGGTAGTTGATTTTATAGCTCAAGATGATGGCGTATGCTTAGATATTATTAAAAGACTCCTGAGCTTCCTGCCTTCCAACCATATGGAATCACCACCTTATAAGGATAATGGTGATCCTCATGACCGGATGGATGAAGATTTATTAAAGATACTGCCTGATAATCCTCGAGGGATATATGACATGCATAAAATAATCCTGAGTATTATAGATAATGGGGATTTCTTAGAGGTTAAGGCAAATTATGCAAAGAATATGATAATTGGTTTTGCCCGGTTGAATGGCTGTCCAGTTGGCATCGTAGCCAACCAACCACTTATACTTGCAGCATCCATAGATTGCAATGCTTCAGATAAGGCGGCCAGATTTATCCGGACCTGTGACTGTTTTAATATTCCGCTAATCAGCCTTGTTGACGTTCCTGGATATCTCCCAGGGGTGGATGAAGAGCACAAGGGAATTATACGACATGGAGCTAAGATGCTGTATGCATGGAAAGAAGCAACTGTTCCCAAGATAACATGTACTGTCCGGAAGGCATATGGTGGGGCATATGCAGCCATGAATTCCAGAGAATTAGGTGCCGATATGGTCTTTGCCTGGCCTTCCAGTGAGATTGCCGTCATGGGCGCAGAGAGTGCTGTCAGGATATTATACAGGAAAGAGATAGGGTCTGCTGAGGATAAGGATCTGGTTATGAAAAAAAGAGTGGAAGAATTCCGAGATAAGTTTGTCAACCCTTACTATGCTTCCTCCAGGCAACAGATTGACATTGTAATCAGGCCTCAAGAAACAAGGCCCCAACTGATAAGGGCCTTAGATATACTGAAGAATAAAAAAAGTGTAAGCATCGCCAAAAAACATGGGAATATCCCCCTATAGAAAGAATAAATACGCAAGATAAGAGAAATGTTTGAGGATACTAATATCCCCGGTTTTTAAAGACTGACATGGGAAGTGCATAATTGTGGTATTAAGATAGCTATATAGCTTGCACATGGAGGCCGGAAAATCAGCCCTCTCACGTAGAAGGTGATCTAAAAATATGACAGCTAAGGGCCAATTAAAAAAATTTGTATCGAATGGAATTTTTTTCTTGACAAGCAAGTTTTTTTTAGAATAGATTCTAACAAACGTTTGTTAGGTAATTTTACTCTTTGCTTTGAAATAGTGATCAAAATCTAACGATGATATCAGACAAAAGAAATAAGCCTCGATTTCAAGCCATTTTGGAGGCAGCGGCAAGGATTTTCAGAAAAAAGGGATACCACCATGCAAACATTTCCGATATCGCTAAGGAAATCGGCTTGCAGAAGGGAAGCCTGTATCACTATATAGATAGCAAAGAGGATCTCCTGTATGAAATAGTCATGTCTGCTGTTAGTACCTACATAAAATCACTTAAAGAGATTTTAATCTCTAATAAAGAAGCTGATATTTTATTAAAAGAGGCCATTATTGCCCATATGTATCCAATGGATATTGAATTTGACCGGATCTATACTTTCATTAATGAATTAAAAACCTTGCCAAAGGAATCAAGAAAAGAAGCCGAAATTGAGATTGATAATTATGAAGGACTCTGGCTCAGTATTTTCGAGCAAGGGAAAAAAAGTGGCATATTCAGGGCCGATCTTGATAGCAAAATCATAATGCTATCTATATTTGGGATGTGTAACTGGACGCTGAGATGGTATAGGCCTGGAGGTAAATACAATACAAGGGATTTGGCACAGATCTATGCACGGAGTATTTTAGAGGGAATCAAAG
>JAUWNK010000079.1 GCA_030612685.1 Desulfobacteraceae bacterium | reverse complement strand
CTTAATTATATTAAGAGATAATCTTCCCTGTCTTTTTGCAGTATCATCCCCAAATAATAAAGCAACTAAACCATGAGCACATTCATGAATCATGACAGAGAAAAGGAGTATAGCAATAATAAAAAATAATTTAAGCATACTCTTATATAAAGGAATCCCTCTAAAGATTAAAGAAATAATAATCTATATAACATTCTACATAAAAAATATGCTTCTATCAATTTATCTTTAATTCCAGGTTGTAATCAAGCCATCGCGAGCCATGGCCCCAAACCTGTGGACAATTTTGGAATTCCAACATCTCGGGACTGATTAAACACAATTTGGTATAAAGAGATGAGATTATAAATAGGTTAAAAAGAAAGGTTATTAGATTCTGGAAGAGACAGAAGAACCAAAGGCTATCTTTATAGGAAAAAATCTCTGGATAATTTAGAAAAAATTAAAAGAGATCATCCATTTCGTCCTCCCCTCCTCCAGGTATCTTCTCACAAAGGGGATGTCCAGTTCGTGCGAATCGCAGAAATTCTGCTGAATGACGATGGCGCCATCCACGTTCCAGTCCTTGGCAAAACCCAAGATCCTCTGCAGCCTGCTTCTATGGTGCCAGTCCTTGGTGAGGCAGGGCGGCCGGTCCACGTAGCGGACGGCAATGGCGGCCAGCCGGTCGTCGGCCGGAATGACCTCGTTCCAGAAATAGCGGGTGCCGGTGCAGTGGTCGTCGATGACGAACTTTGCATCCAGAGATTCGACCATCTTGACGAATTCCGTATCGTCGTCTTCGCTGCCCAGGATCATCAGGCTATTCTGGTCCCTCAGCTCAGGTCCTGGGTGGGCAGTTCCTTTTCGATGACATCATTCAAAACCCGGCTGTGCTCCCGTTTGTCGATCCATTGTTGGCTGACGCTCATGTACATGCCCCCCAGGCCGGTCATGGGCGGGTTGTCTTTTTTCCGGGTTTCAAAGGCCTGGCGAATGAGGCGGTGGCTTTCATTCATGATTTCGATGCCCCGGTCCAGGTCGGCGTTGGTGATTTTCTTGCCGGTCCAGTCCTCGATGGATTTCTTGAATTCAGCCAGTTAGGCGGCCATGTAGGGATAGGCCGGGGACTATGGACATTGTGCGGCATGGGCAGGTAATAGCTGTAGGGCACCGGGATATGGAGCTGCCAGCTGGTGAAGGCCAAGCGGATGTGCGGGCAGGATTGGGAGATCATGATACCGTCCAGGTAATCATAGCGGCCCTGAAGCCCCTGGGCCAGGCAGTCCTGGCAGAAGGGGCAGTACATCCCGAAAATATGGGGTTCAGTCACATTCTGGGGTTCGTGGCTGCCCAGGATGCGAACCGGAAGAATGTCGCCGGCATATAAATTTCTTCAGGCACATAGGTGCAAAAATACCCCATGACCTTGCCGCCGGTTTTTTTCTTCTACTCTTTGGCATATTCATGACGGTTTTCATACCACTCTTGAAACATCTCAATCATTATTTGGTCCCTCCTTTTAAAAATGGATCTTAAGCCAATTACTATCTGTGAATTTCTTTTCCACTATAGCTTCCAATTTCTGGGTCTATATTCAATCTATAATGGTATATGGTGACAACTGGCTGCGGTCCGAGGCGACGGACCTCTTCGACCAGTATCATGAACTGCTGAGGGAACAGGCGAACCACTATTTTGGTTCGGTCCTGGAACAGTATTAGTCTTTGCCTATTCCTCTGACGCTGGTTCGAAAGAAGGTGAGGGAAACGCGAGCGCTTCGGTTAAAAAGTAAGCTGCCTGTAGTGCCTCTGTAGGGCAAAGTGAAAAGCATTCCTTGCAGTTCCAGCACTCCTTAGAGGCTATCTCCGGAATGAAATTTATCTCTCGTCTTGCTCCTCTGTCAACAAATCCAATAGCGTTCTTCTTCTTGACTTCAGCACAGTATCTTACACATAGACCACAAAGGATGCAAAATGAGGACTCTTTTTCAAAACGGTCTTTGTCTGCTCCATACTCTTGAGCCAAATCCTGCAATGCCGGGGCATCCGGAGCATGAGCCAGCAATAGCTCTAAGATCATTTTGCGAATTCTATCTACCTTCTCAGATCTGGTTCTTACTACCAAATTTTCTTCTACCGGGTAAAGGCAGGCAGCAACGAAACGTGTCCTACCGCGAGATTCTATTTCCACGGTACAAATTCGACAAGCCCCGTAAGGTTCTAATTTCTCGTGGTGGCAAAGTGTAGGAATAAATATCCCTGAACTTAGTGCTGCCTCTAAAATGGTCATCCCTTCTTTTGCTTTAACTTCTCTTCCATCAATCTGTAAAAGGATATCACTCATCTTTTATTACTCTCTATGACTATAATTCTTGCTTCTTTAGGGATAGGAGATGGAACAGGCTCGCCAGAAATCTTCTTCACCGCACAAAAGCGATGAGGGCAAACTTCTAGGCCGGGCATTTCTTCTCCTTGATGTGTGCCTCATACTCATCTCTGAAGTAGCGTAGCGTGCTTAGAACCGGGTCGGAAGCAGTTTTCCCTAAAGCACACAGTGAGGCCTCTCCCATTACCTCGGATAACTCCTCCAAAAGCTCGATGTCGCCCTCTTTTCCCTTTCCTTCACTAATATTAGTCAAAATCTTAAGCATCTGCCTGATGCCTTCGCGGCATGGTACGCATTTGCCGCACGATTCATCAGTGAGGAAGTTGAGGAAAAACCTGGCTACATCGACCATATTGGTATCTTCATCCATTACGAGCATGCCGCCTGCTCCCATTGGAGCTCCCAGTTTTGCAAGCTCATCAAAATCCAGTGGGGTGTCGAGGAGACTCTCGGGAATAGAACCTCCCATAGGTCCTCCAAAGTGAATCGCTTTAAGTTTCTTTCCATTTGGAATTCCACCACCAATGTCGTAGACAATCTCTCTGAGCGAGGTACCCATAGGAACTTCTACGACCCCTGTATTACATATATTACCTGATAAGGATATAAGTTTTGTCCCCTTACTCCGCTCTGTCCCGATACTGGTATACCATTCAGAGCCCTTATTGATTATCTGAGGCACGTTAGCCCAGGTTTCTACATTGTTCAGGTTACTCGGCTTTCCCCAAATACCACTTACCGAAGTGCGGATATATTTGGGTCTTGGTTCCGGTGTCTTCCCTTCTATTGACCTCATTAACGCGCTGGACTCGCCGGAAACAAATATCCCTATATCAAGGTGAACCTCAACATTAAAGTTGAAGCCAGAGCCAAGGATGTTTTCACCTAAAAGCCCGTATTCCTCCGCCTGAGTGAGAGCAATATCAATATTATCTCTTAATTGAGGAGTGTCATGACGGGTGTAGATAAATCCCTGATGTGAGCCGATAGCATAGGCACCGATTATCAAGCCTTCCAGCACGTTATGGGGATTTCCCGTAAAGAGGGCCCTATCCATAAACGCCCCGGGCTCCCCTTCGTGAGCGTTGACGATAACATACTTTTCTTCCCCGGGCGCATTACGGGCAGTCTCCCACTTCAAACCGGCAGGGAATCCGCCACCGCCCCGGCCGCGCAAGTTGGCTTTCTTTATTTCTTCAAGGACTTGCTCAGTGGTCATCTCAAAAAGCGCTTTGGATAACGCAGAATAACCACCAAGCGCCAGATAGTCATCGATGCTCTTGGGATCAATCTTAGTGTTATTGCTAATAAGATGCCGCGTCTGGTTCTTGTAAAAAGGTATTTCAGACTGATGTGCTGCTTTTTCGCCGGTATTTGGGTCAGCATAAATCAGGCGGTCAATCACTTTCTTCCCAATCACAGTTTGAGAGACAATTTCCGGGACGTCCTCCGGTGTTACCTCGATATAGCAGATTTCTTCAGGATAGATAACGACGTTAGGTCCTTTTTCACAAAAGCCATGGCAGCCGGTTGCTCTAATATCAACTTTAGCCTCTAAAGATTGTTTCTTGATTTCTTCTTCAAAGGCGCTGATAACCCTGTCGTTACCGAGAGCGAGACAGCTAATTCCCGCACATATCGCAATACAAGGCTTATCGGGATCTCTTTTCGATAAGATACCCTTCCTGAGTTCTTCCAATTCAGCAGGTGAATTTATCCTTGGCATAATCTTTCCTTACTCATACTTTTTCAACACATCTTCAGCCTTGGCTGGTGTTATCCTGCCGTGATGCTTCCCATCGACTACTATCTCTGGTCCTAAAGCACAGCAGCCGAGGCAGTTAACAGTTTCCAGGCTGAACTTTGAATCCGAGTCCGTTTCGCCAGGTTTAATTCCAGTCAGGTCTTGCACCGTTTCGAGGACACGCGTCGCACCACGAACATGACAGGCGGTACCCACACAAATGTGAATTTCATGACGTCCTTTAGGAACTAAACTAAAGGCTTTATAAAAGGTAGCTATATGCAGTATCCGGGTTAATGGAACTTGTAATTTTTCGCTGACCCTCTCTAATGCTTCCTTAGGAAGCCAATGATTTTCGCTCTGAATCTCCAGTAATACTTGAATTAGTGAACTGGCTTTGCCCTGATGTTTATCAATAATCTGACCGATTTTATCGTTATCCATATCCGCTGTCTAACCTTCTTCTTTCCCCTAATCCACTGCCTGCTCTTTCACCTTATGCGAGAGCAAAGCACTTCCGGGTTTCATCGTACCTGACTAATCCTTGCCTTGATGAACTATTCATGTGTCTTGATACTTCAGACTGGTTTAGGCCTAAAATCTCAGAGATTTCTCCAGTTGAAAGGGGTTTTTCTCGCAGGAGTAACATAATTTGGCTTATTGCCAATTTATCTACAATTAATTCATTAAATAACCTGTTTACCTCGTCACTGGTGAAAAATTTATTATACGCTTCTTCCGATTTAACAGGTACTCTCAGCCTCTCCCTTTCCACCAGCTTAATGTAAGGGATTAGCTTTGTAACTGCTTCAAGTTTGGACTTTAATTCATTTTCGTCCACTCCTTCGCCTTTGCCAAGTGGTCCTAACTCCTTCACCTTCTTGCCAAAATCATTAATAACTTCAGTAAAAAGGATTCCTTCACCGGAAGACATAAATTCAACCCTTAACCTTTCTGGGTTCAGCCCTATGTGTTCCATTATTTTTCTGCATAGATGCACCATGCTTAATGCATCGTAATTTCCATGAGTAATATAATTACATTCATTAAGACGGCAACCACCAATAAACACCCCATCCATTCCATTTGAGAAGGCTCGGAGTATAAATGCCATGTCGACCCTGCCGGAACACATGACGCGAATAAGCCTGGTTTCAGTTGTATATTGCAGTCTGGAAACTCCAGCCATGTCAGCAGCGCCGTATGCTCACCAATGGCATACAAAACCTAATATCCTTGGTTTAAATTTAAGTCCTGTACTCATTCATTCTCACCTCTTTTGTTAGTAATCCCGGCTTTATTCATTCGTATATTTCTACACATCTCCAACCGCCGCATCCATTTGTTGTATGATCTCTTCCTCTGGAACCGCCGCATCAATTTGGCTCAAGATCTCTTCATCGGTAAAGTGTTTTAGTGAAATAGCCCCTGTTGGACACTTTACATTACAGAGACCATCTCCTTTACAGATAATAGGATTAACCCTGGCCTTTTTGCCTTGTCGTGTATCATGAAACTCTATGGCGCCATACGTACAGGCTGAGATACATGCCCCACACGATACACACTCACTCTCATTTACCTCGCAAACAGAACCTGAGACTGTGACTATATCATGTGAGAGAAGGGTTAAAGCCCGACCTGCAGCTCCATAAGCCTGGTTAATCGCTTCCGGTATATGCTTAGGATAGTGAGCTGTCCCACACAGGAAAACGCCGTCTGCGGCAAAGTCAACAGGTCTTAATTTGACATGGGCTTCTTTGAAAAAATCATCCGGTCCCAAAGAGACCTTGAATAATTGAGATATTTCCCTGTTTCCTGCGGGGGGAATAACGGCGGCAGACAAAGTGAGGTAATCGGCATCTATAGCAAGCCGCTTACCTAAAATAGGATCGGTCGCGGTAACCCTTAAAACAGGCCGGCCTTCCTCCTCAACAGCTTCCACCTGAGGTTTATCATCCGGCTCATAGTGGATGAACTTTACATCTTTATTTGACGCTTCCCGGTAATAGTCCTCCATAAGCCCATACGTTCTCATATCCCGAAAGAGAATGTAGATATCCATCTCGGGATTTATCTCTTTCAGTTTCAAGGCGTTCTTTATAGCCTGGCTGCAACATACCCGACTGCAGTAATTTCTGTCTTCATTTCTGCAGCCTACACATTGGATCATCACCAGACTCTGGGAGTTGATCAGCCTTTCCTCTCCTCTGGCGATTTGGTCCTCCAACTCAAGCTGGGTCAATACCCTGTCATCTTCTCCATAAAGGTATTCGGTGGGTTTATATTCTTCGGCACCAATAGCGAGGATGGCTGCTCCATGTTTTATCTCTGTGACCCCTCTTTCAGACTTCACCCTGGTTACAAAATTCCCAATATAACCGGTAGCCTCTGTGATGGTAGCATCAGTATATACATGGATTAAGGGGTGCTGATAAACCTTGCGTATAACATCACCCAAATATGCTTGAACATCCACTCCTTCCAGGGTGTAATGAATTCTTCGTGCCATTCCCCCCAGGTCTGTATCCTTTTCCACCAGGCAAACCTCATGTCCCTGGTTGGCTATGGAGAGAGCACAAGTCATGCCGGCTATACCTCCACCAACCACTAACGCCGTCTTGTTTACCGGCAGATCAATTTCCTGTAATGGCTCCAAATGGCAAGCTCGTGCTACCGACATCCGGATTGTATCCTGTGCCTTTTCGGTGGCCTCTTCCTTTTCTTTAGAGTGGACCCAGGAGCAATGCTCCCTAATATTTGCCATATCACAGTAATATTGATTAATTCCCGCTTCCCGAAGGGTGTCCCGGAATAACGGTTCAAGGGTCCTGGGGGAGCAGGCGCCGATAACCACTCGATTCAGCCCCTTTTCCTTTGCCAAGTCTGTTATTTCCTTGGCAGAATTAGTAGCACATGAAAATAGCTGTTCCTGAGCGTAGACAACATTGGGTAAGGTTAAGGCATATTCAACTGTGGAAGGAACATCCACCACTCTTCCGATATTAGCTCCACAATGACACACAAAGACTCCTATCCTTGGCTCCTCTTTGGAGACATCCCTTTCCGGCGGATATATCCTTTCTTTGGACAGCTTCCCTCGCCGGTAATCAAGGGTTTGACCACAAAGGGAACCAGCCCCACTGGCGGTAAAAACCGACTCGGGGATATCCATAGGACCCTGGAAGGCTCCGCTTACAAAGATCCCAGGCCTGGTGGTCTCCATAGGATTGGAAGGAATTGCTTTACAGAATCCGTGTGAATTGAGCTCGATTCCGAACTTATCTGCCAATTCTTCCACTTCAGCAGGAGGGTTCAATCCAACGGATAATACCACCATATCGAATTCTTCCTCCTTTACTCCGTCCTCGGCAGTAGCATATCTTAGAGTTACATTCTTGGTTTCCGGGATCTCTTTTCCTATTGATACGTAGCTTCTTATAAATCGAACTCCGGGAAGGTTCTCTGCTCTTTGGTAGTATAGTTCAAAATCCTTGCCATAGGAACGAATATCGTTATGGAATATCGTACACTCTGCCTCTGCGTCATGATCTTTTGTCAAAATTACCTGTTTCTGGGTATAGGTGCAGCATACGGCTGAACAATAGCTGTTATTGCCCGGGGTAACCCGTCTGGAACCGACGCATTGAATCCAGGCTATTTTATGGGGATGCTTCTTGTCGGAAGCACGCAGTATCTCACCTTCGAATGGCCCGGTGGCACATAACAGCCGTTCATAGTCCATACTGGTTACCACGTTCTCCATCTTTCCGTAGCCATATTCATCACTCACCTTAGGATCAAATGGCTCAAGGCCAGGAGACAGAATTATCGCCCCTACTTTTATTTCTATCTTCTCCGCCTCTTGACTAAAATCTATAGCGTCATTCTTACAGACGCCTAAGCAAATAGTGCATTTCTTCTCTTTAAGGTAAAGACAGCTTTCATCAATATAAGTGACAAGGGGAACAGCTTGAGAGAAGTATATATGGACGGCTTTATTCTTCGATATCTCTTGATTATATTGATCAGGGTACACGACCGGGCAGTATTCCACACAGGTAGTACAACCCGTGCATTTGTCCTCTATAATATATCTGGGCTTTTTAATCAGGGTTACCCTGAAGTCTCCTGCTTCCCCTTCTACACCTTCAACTTCAGTATAGGTCAGGACCTCTATATTGGGATGCCGGCCGACCTCGACCAGTTTGGGCGAGAGTATTCACATGGAGCAGTCATTTGTAGGAAAGGTCTTGTCAAGCTGGGCCATATGGCCGCCCATGGAAGGTGATCTCTCAACAAGGTAAACCTTAAAACCAGCAGTGGCAAGATCAAGAGAGGCTTGAATACCGCTGATCCCTCCACCGACAACCATTACGTCTCCAAAATTACTGTCCGCGAAACTTTTACAAAGCTGTCCAATTTGTTCTTTTTCCACTTCTCTATTTCCTTATCAGGTTTCTTCGGTTCCCTAAATCGATTCTTGGATAATTTCCGTGATGTCCTTAATCTCTATGCCTTCACCAACATCCAGGGTTAATTTGCTATCCTCAAAATTGGTGATGCAATATGGGCAGGAAGTAACCAACACCTCAGCCCCGATCCCGACAGCTTGTTCTAATCTTAGGTCGGAGAATCTTTCACCCTTTGGAGTTTCCATCCAGATCCTGCCTCCTCCCCCTCCGCAACAGAGACTATCTTCGCGCGACTCAGGCATCTCATTCAACTCTAAACCAGATATCTTCTTTAAGACCTCTCGGGGCTCGTCATAGATGCCGTTATGTCGACCCAGGTAACATGGGTCATGCCAAGTAACTTTCTTTCCATACTCCTTGGTGAGCTCAAGCCTTCCCTCATTAATAAGCTCGAATAAATATTGGGAAATATGAATCACCTCAAATTTAACCATAAATTCGGGATACTCGTTTTTAAAGGTATGATAGCAATGAGGGGAAGAAACAAGGATTTTCTTCACCCCATTATCGATAAAAGTTTTGATATTTTCCCTGGCCAAGAGTTTGAATACATCCTCATCGCCCGTCTTGCGGATGCTTTCTCCACAGCAATTCTCCTTGGCGCCCAGTATCCCGAAATCCACCCCTGCCAAGTTGAGGATATTGGCTGTGGCAACAGCTACCTTTTTTAATCTTGGGTCATAGCTGAGGTAGCAGCCAGGGAAATATAAAACTTCCATCCCCTCGGTGAACGTTTTTACAGAAAGACCTTCTGCCCAATTCGCCCTCTTTGCTCGTTCTTCACTCAAGGGGTTACCTTCGCCAACGAGACTTCCACTTATGGTGCGGATAGGCTTGACAGCCGTAGGAAAAACCCCATATTCCGTGGCAATCCTGCGTAAGGCTACCCCGGATTCTATCTGTTTTACGTCCCTGGGGCACTGCTGAGGGCATTTTCCGCAGGTAGTACAACGCCACATCTCTTCACTTTCAATATCAGTCAAACCGAACGTAGCCTCTCGTACTAACTTGCGCATACTAAAGTTTATAACCCTATTCCACGGACAAACAGCATCGCATAATCCGCATTGAAAGCATAATTTGAAGGCTTCTCCACCGCTCTCTTTTATGACATCTATGATCTCTTTGTAAGGGGCTACAGTCTCCACGGTCTTTCTTAATCCTCTTTATTTCGCCTTAATGATTTAGCCCTTCTTTGACATTGACATTCGGGCAAAGGTATCCATTATCTCCTGCAATCCATATTTGTCTGCCAATGATTCCAATCCTATCTCCAAGTCTTCCCACGGCTCTTCTTCTTCTACTTCCTCTTCCCTTTCTTCGTACGTCAGGGCATCATTTAAGCA
Organism: Desulfobacteraceae bacterium; assembly: GCA_030612685.1. Classification (GTDB taxonomy): domain Bacteria; phylum Desulfobacterota; class DSM-4660; order Desulfatiglandales; family B25-G16; genus JAUWNK01. The sequence continues at coordinate 3,310 of JAUWNK010000079.1, read as the reverse complement.
CCACTGAACACACAAGGGCTCTTCTAAAGGCGGATCGCTTTCACACATATCGCATTTCAGAGGGAGACCGGAATCGGGTTCTTTGAAAATGTCCCTGGATGGGCAGGAAGCCCTGCAAAAGGCACACTCGTCGTATTCCTTTCCGTCAATCGTGTATTTGTCTCTGCCCATACATTCGGCTGCAGTATACTCACCCGCGTATACAGGAACATATACGTCTTTAAGTGGGTCATGAATCACCCGAATACGAGACCTCGCCGGATTATTGCTGCTATATTTCGGCGTAGCGTGAAAGGCGGAGCAGATTACCTCACATGCCCGGCAACCATTGCATTTATCAACATCAACTTTTATTGTTTTAATTATTTTCTTTTTTTTCTCACCCATGACGGTTACCACCTCTTCACTCTATTTCTTCTCTGTTTCCGTCGAAGTCTCCTTGGAAGGAGTACCTTCATTATCTGTCAAGATCCCCCTCTCTACGAAGTCTTCGCTCACGTAATCCAAAGCCAATTCATGTAAAGACTCTTTAGTAGGAATACCCTGATTATTCCATCCCTTAAATTTGTAATACGTATCTAAGAGCTTCTTTTCAAGCTCGGGAAATCTCTTCTTCCAATGGTCCTCAGGAGGCTTCTCATCAGCTCTCCTCATGCCTCTTCTGATATTAATGGCTCTAACTAAATCTCGGCTCCTCCTGGCTGCTTGCGTTAGTCCGGCTTCATCCATATCGATCCCGGCCCCTGATGAGATAAAAGACGGGTAATTGTGTATATGATACGGAGGCTTCAGGGGAAATGATGACAAACCGGCGCACATGCCGAGGGCGTCATCAATGTAGTGCATCCTCTCTTGCCAGTCAACAATTTCACAGGACATTTCAACAGTTGGGTAATATGGATTTGAGTATTCTCCGCGGAATTCCCAATCCAGAAGATATTGTTTAAACTTTTCATCAGGAACCTGGATCCAATCCTTTACAAAGTCTTGTCTCTCCTCCATCGTAGCAACAGGCGCCTGGGGGAACTGCCCTTCAATCTGGGTAATGTTTATCTTCTCGCCGGTAGAATACATAAGGAAATAAACGGGATTCAGCATTCCAAGCTTGAGAGGCAGCTGCTCATGTTTCTTAATGTTATTATGAGCATATTCTTCCGCGCCCTTACCAATCTGTTGGGCCGCCCAATGAGTGCCATTGGCCAAAACATCTCCTATCCCTTCCCGCCGAACAATTCTGTCAAGTAACCAGTAAAATCTCCCCTCGTTATCGGACGGCATTCCCGCCATGTCCTGGTCCGTCAAAATGCCGGCCTCATAAAGCTCAAGGCCGAAGGCCATAACTTGCGGGGTTGAGTAACTGTCCACCCCATATTCCGTAGCACGTTGAGCGATTTTTAAACCAAAATCCAGGTCTGAATAGGCCGCCAGTGTATAAGTAAGTTTCGAGAAGCATTTCATCATGTATGTTGGAAGTCCTGACATGGAAATTGTTGCCCCGCATTTCATCGGACAGTTATAGCAACTTATTAACCGCGTCCGCGCATTTTCCATAGTCTCCTTCCAGTCCTTTTCGATTTCCTCGGTCCAATAATCTCTTCTCCGAGTGCGAGAATTTCCCCACATGAAATTCTCGGTGTGCCACTTCTCATCATGGACTTTCATCTCCTGCGGTGACCCAAGCCCTGCTAAAATGGGCATTACCCCCGGAATTGGCTTATCTTCTCGGGCTTTTATATATTCCAGCACTTCGTTGCAAAGCTCAATAAATTCAGCTGGTCGGGCAATATTGACGTCCTTTGTACCACGAACAGCTATCGCCTTTATCCCTTTGTCTCCCATAACGGCGCCTATTCCTAGTCGGCTGGCACTGGACCTGCCCTGCTCGATGGAAGCCATATAGACCCTGTTTTCACCGGCCAGGCCGATACCAGCCACCTGGGCTTTCGGCTCCTTCAACTCCTCTTTAATAAGTTCTGCAGTTTCAATAGCGCCTTTACCCTGCAAATGAGAGGCATCACGTATTTCTACTTTGTCATTGTTTATCCACAAATAAACCAGATTGGGGGACTTGCCGCGAATGATCACTTTGTCATAACCGGCATACTTCAATTCTGGCGCCCAAAATCCCCCCATCATTGAATATGCCATTAACAAAGTCTGAGGAGAATAGGTAGTAACAATGGTACGATTACAACCAGTAGCAGGTGTGCCACATAAAAGACCAGTGGCAAATATTAGTAGATTATCAGGAGAAAAGGGTTCAACTTCAGGCGGAACCCTATCCCACAATATCTTGGCGTTAGTACCCAGCCCCCCAAGATAAAGCTCGGTTTCTATTGGGTCGGTTTCTACCCTCTCAATGTTTCCCCGGGTTAGATCAATTTCTAAATTAAACCCTGTCTCTGCGTACCTCATTTTTTTCCCCTTCTAAATTACCTGAATCCGTGACATACTTTTTGATTAATCATGGGTTACAGGCACTTAACTCAAAACGGCCTTCACCCGTCGGGTGAAGGTTGAAATTGCTTAAGTCATTCTATCAAAATCTATGCCATGAGTTCAGGGGCTATTAAGCCTTTAATACTGAATCAAAAAATTACTCTTTCTGTTCCAATTTTTTAGACAAATTAATGGACATCACCCCTTATCTTGTTTGCTGATAGCCTTCTCCTTTCCACTTATAACAAACTCTTAATCAAGGATCTTTTCTAAGTTAATAAAGTTAGATCTATCAAATCCAAGGGACTTAAAAAAGGACAATAGGTCAACTGAGTCCCACTTAACTGATGTAAAAATATTTTTTATATTAATTTTCGTCAGTTCATCAAACACCTCCTTGGCCATCCTTTTTCCGATTCCACTTCCCATATATTTTGGCTCAACACCAAAAAGCCCGATCCATGCACTCTTTTGCAGACCAAACCCACCATAGAGGATATAGGTAATTATAAATCCTACCACCCTACCATCAAGCTCTGCCACAAAGCTGACCCTATTGTCTTTCTTTACCTCTTCTTCAATAACCTTACGGTAATCTATTGTGCCAGGTTCCTTTGTAATTGCTGCCTGGATTCTGGAGATATCTTCTGAATCACGTTCCTCTAACCTTCTTATGAGCAGCTTTCCCAATCTAATAATCCCTTTAAAATTCAGTGCCTAATCAATCCTGATTATCTTTACATGCTTGCCGACCCAATCTGGTGGAAGATATATGCGGCCGCTATTACCGCTCAGTTTAACCTCTTTTTCAAGCATCTCCTCACCAAAGATCTCAAATTTAACCTTTTTTGAGGCCTGATCTATAGCATTC
>JAUWNK010000176.1 GCA_030612685.1 Desulfobacteraceae bacterium | reverse complement strand
ATCCAGTCCATACTGGCAAACTGGAAGGGGTGAATAACAAAATAAAAGTCATTAAACGTAAAGCCTATGGTTTTCATGACTTGCGATACTTTACACTTAAAATTTACCAGGCTTTCTTCAACTAATTCGGAGAAGAACCATAACTTTAAACTTTAGGCACTTTAGGCATTTATAACTTTAAACTTTACACCCCTAACTTAGCTGTCAATTCCTTGGTACTGACGGAGTTAAGATTAAGACCGAGCTCCTTGCGACCAAAACCCATGGCCAGACCCACTATCTGAGGCAAATATAGGACTGGGATATTAAATTCACTTTCAAATTTAGTTTCTATCCCTTTCTGATTGGCATCGAACATTAAACTGCAGAAAGGGCAAACCAAATTCATGCAATCAGTCCCAGCCTCTTTGACATATTTTAGCTTCTCTTGCGCTACAGTAAGGGCTACTGACTCATCTGAAAGAAGAACAGGTCCCCCACAGCAATCCTTTTTTCTTCTATATTGGATATTAGTGACGCCTACTGCATCGAGAATTAGTTCAAGGGTTTGGGGGTATTGGGGATCATCAAAGCTTTCATAGATATATGAGGGCTTTAGATAGTGGCATCCATAGTGGGTAGCTACCTTCAGCCCCTTCAGATCCCGTTTAATTTCTTCTCTAATCCTCTTTAACCCGATATCTTCCAATAATATCCTTGCAAAATGCCTGACATTTATTGTTCCTTTGTATTCTTTACCTATCTTTGACAGTTCCTTATTTATTTGCTCTCTCAAGTTCTGATTATTGTTTAAATGAAAGGCTGTTTTGGTGAGCATGGATGCACAGGCACTACAAAGGGCACATATATCCAACCCCTTTTCTTCTGCTAAACATAGATTTCTTGCAGCAAGGAGAATTGCCCCTATTTCATCAGATGCCTCAAGAGGGAAGCCGCAACAGGAAAACTCTTCGATATCTATAAATTCAAGACCCAGGCGCAAGGCTATGGCCCTCGCGGATAATTCATAATTTCTGGAGCGAGCTGGAATGGTGCATCCCAAGAATAGGCTATATTTCATCCTGCCCTCCTCCCTGAGCAATGATAAAAAAACAGTAATTACTCAGGTATCTTGCCACAAAGGCACCAAGGCACCAAGATTATAGAATTATTCTTTATTATAGTCTTCTTAATGAGTGGCACATTGAAATTAATGAGCCTAAGGCTCATTAATGAGAAAACTGCGTTATTCAATTTATATTCATCTCTTCTTTGGGTCTTTGTGCCTTGGTGGCTGAATAGTTACCTTTTTCCTTCAATAAGCACTTTCAAAAGGTCAACCAATAATACAAAAGCAAGAATGATACAAGCAAGGGCAACCCCATAGGTGAAGGGATAGGAGATGATTCTTAGTGTTTCCGTGACCTCACCTGTTTGCCTGAGAGTTGTAGCCCATCTACCTATTTGCCAGCCTGCAATAGCAAAGAAGATCATACAGATGAAATAATTGGTACCATTTAGGATTCTCTGGGCCTTTGCAGAGAATCGATTTACCACTAAATCTATTCCTATATGACCCCTCTTAATCTGCGTATAACCAAGGGCAAAGGCAGTGACAATGGCCCCAAAAAATCCCATGAGTTCAAAAGTACCCTTGACTGGCGTCCAGACAAGGCGCATGAATATGTTTGCGCATGTCAAAAGGATCATTGTCACCAGAAAGACGCCAGCCAACCAGATAAGTATCTCGTTCAAAACACGGCTTATCTTATCCAGGAGTTCCATATCTGCCTTCCAATCAATTGGTTGGGTTGGTTGAGTTGTTGAGTACGTAAAACCACTCAACCACTCAACCATTTGACTATTCAACCAAGCTATAATTTAGAATCGAGAATGATACTCTTTAGCCACTTTTATGTCTTTTAAAATGGTTCTCGCTGGCAATCCCTTAGCCTTAGCCTGTTTACTCCATTTATCAGGTAGCGGTTTGAGCAATTTATTCCACTTAGCCAGCTCTTTTTTGGTTAATTTAATAATCTCAATATTATAATTCTTCTTAGACCATTCAAGGGATTCATCCACATGCTTATCCATATAGTTGCCTGTCCAGAAGGCCTGTTCTACTCCTAAACCATCCATAACCGCCTGTACATCTTTTGGTAGGGAGTTCCATTTGTCCATGTTCATGACAACTGCAAAGGGATAAACCGGTCCATTAAACATCGTCACATACCTGCACATTTCTGCATATTTGAAGTCCATAAGGCACTCAAGGGAGGATACGTCGCCCTTGACAACTCCCTTTTGCAAGGCCGCGGAAATCTCTGGCTTGGGCACAGCAACCGGAGTTGCTCCTAATGCCTTCAAAGCCTGGGCAGTCCCTCCAGAGGCCCTCAGTTCCAAACCCTTAAGGTCTTCTAAATTTCTTACCGGTTTTTTGGACATAATGTTTGCGGGCGCACAGGTAAACATGGTAAGGACCTTTACCTTGGCAAATGCCTTGGGCTTGTGTTTATTGTAAATATCCCACAGAGTCAGGCTGGCCACTGTTGCATTTGGAAAGCCAACAGGTAATGAGGTAGCATTGGTTACTATAAACCTGCCTGGCTGATAGGCCATACACAGGCAGCCAATATCTGCGGTTCCTGCTATAACCCCATCCATCATATTCTTTGCACCAAGCAATGTTCCACCAGGAAAGGTTTTAATGGCAACCTTTCCACCGGTCCTTTTCTCAACCTCTTTTTTCCACCTCTCCATTTGAACACAGGGAAATGTTGGGGCTGGTGGAAAGTTTGCATAATTTAGTTTTATGGGGGCAGCCATTGTGGATACCGGCAGCAGGCTGCCAATAAATAACGCCACTACTGCAAGTCCAACCAATCTCAAAAAAATATTCTTTTTCATCTCTTATACCTCCTCATACTTGGTTAAGGAAAAGTTAAACACCTCTTTATTGCTAAATACTTTTTCACCTCCTTTCTTTGTCAATCTCCATTATATTTTGTTCTACTCTAAGGCATAAAGTTTTATGTTTAGATCACCTCGCCACAATATTTCCTTTCTACTTGGATGGAGTCCTTCTTTTAAAAGTGTATGTACAAATAACGTTGTAAGGTTAATCCATTTTTCATTAAGCCATTAATTCCTTGGGGAAGATCATTATTAGAATTATTAAAATGTAGAGAGAATCTTAATATTTCAAGAAAATAGCTATTTATACATGGGCAATAAGTATATCAGATTTTATTTTTTTGCAATATATTTTTAGGATATTAATACAACCTCATTCTTGCCCTGTAGAATAATAAATGCCGAGGATAGAGTATAGTAATTATTGTCGAAAAAGACTTTGGGAATAGGATTTAGAACTTCAGGCTCTCAGGCCCCACCCTCTGAGGATTATCTCTATAGATACCCTGAACGCACCATGGGTATATATTATTCCTGATCTTTTAAACTTCAATATCTTGCGACACCCCCAATACCGCCATTAAAGCTAAGATTTACATCAAAAGAGTTGAAAAAACCTCGTTGATTCGGTAAGATACGTGTGTTCAAAAACAAATCAAACCGTAACCAACGAGGTGAGAATACAATGATACGACAAACAATACTTCCTTTCAAGGTAGAAATGACCAGAGACCTGATAACTCCCCATGCAGGTTTAGCCTTACTGGGTGAATTTGCAGTAGGGCTCGGATTCTTACAGTCAGTAGACAGATATTTACCCAAGCCTGGCAGTGGTGCTGGGTACAACCCATCTGAGTACATTTTCCCACTCATTTTAATCCTCAATGGTGGTGGTCGGAGCTTAGAAGACACACGCCAGATAAGGGCAGATGATGGATTAAAAGAGATCTTGCCTTTAAAGAAAATCCCTTCATCGGATGCCTTTGGGGATTGGCTTCGGAGCATGGGTATCAATGGTGGTCTTTATGGCCTTGAGAAGGTAAATAGAAGCCTGCTGAAACGGGGGATGAAACATGATGGAGTAAAGGGCTACACCTTGGACATTGATGCCACAGGCATTGTTGCTGAGAAACAATCAGCAAAGATGACCTATAAGGGATTTAAGGGCTATATGCCAATTGTTGGACATATCGCAGAAAATGGTCTGGTTCTGGGGGATGAATTCAGAGAAGGCAATGAGGCCCCTGCTGCAAGGAACCTTGAATTTATTAAATACTGTGAAAGACAGATGCCGAAAGGGAAGGGAATCAAGGCCTTAAGAGCTGATAGCGCAACATATCAGGCTGATATTATAAACTACTGTGAAAGTGAGGGTATTGAGTTTGCCATAGGAGCTGATCTTGATGAAGCAGTGTTAAATGCTATAAAGGCAATACCTGATAAGGATTGGAAGACGTATAAGAATGGGTATATTGCCGATACAGTTCACTCAATGAACAAGACAAAAGAGGCATTCCGTCTTATTGTGATCCGCAGGCCCTATCAAAGCACTATCTTTTCTGAACAAGATGTGAGTGTAAAATACACTGTTATAGCCACCAACAAGATTGAATCATCTGAAGAGGTTGTAACATGGTACAATCAGCGAGGAGACTGTAGTGAGAACCGGATAAAGGAGTTAAAGATAGGTTTTGGCATGGAAAGGATGCCATGCGGGCAATTTGAGGCCAATGCCGTCTTTTTCAGAATTGGTATCTTAGCCTATAATCTTTTTCGGTTATTTATTTTGAAAACCCTCTCTACCGCATGGCATAGACATCAGGTTCAGACTGTACGATGGAGACTGTATCAGATAGCCGGTAAAATTGTATTCCATGGGGGACAGGTTTTTCTCAAAGTCAGACGACACTTTTCCCAGCTCTTTGCTGATATTCGCTTAAGGATATGGGAGTTTTCCACTGCTTAGAATATATTGCAGGAAAACAGGTTTTATAAGCCCCAGGCTTATTTAAAGGATCCATATGGACTGGTATGCTATAAGGATGGGTTAAAAGGCTCAATAGTGATAAAAATAGGGAGATGAGCAACAATGGCTTGAAAGTGACATCAATTTTTGATCTCTGAATTGTTTTTTCAGACTGAAATAACAAGACACACAGATTTGTAAAAATCAATCTCGGATTTTGGG
>JAUWNK010000140.1 GCA_030612685.1 Desulfobacteraceae bacterium | reverse complement strand
GCGGGATGAAGCAATCTCTAACTTATTGAGAATATAAAGGATTGCCACGTCGCTTCCCGCCATGTTTCACTCGCGGCTTCGGCTTATCCTCGCAATGACCTGTAAGATAATTTTTCAAAGATCTCTTATCATCAAGAGTGTGATTTATTTCCCTGTTATTATTAAAAGAATGGCCTTTTTTTTAATGTCTCTATTCTCTGAGCCTATAATGATAGATAGTTTTTGTTAATGATTGCTATAAAATTGCTTAACAAGTGTAAACTAATCTTATAGTCAGGATCTTCTATACTTAAATCCCTTTCCTTTCTAATGAACTTAGTTCACTTTGCTCATCCTCGCTGAAACAGCGGGGGGAATACTGGAATACTGGAATGATGGAATAATGGGTTCCGGGGGAATGGGATACTGGTTTATTGGCAAAGTTATTCTTGACATGAAGGTTAATAAATGAGAATTAAAATCAACATTCCAATATTCCACCATTCCATTACTCCATCTGCGAGGCCTAACCTCAAGCCTCAAAAAATGCCTTTAATTTCAAAAAGTTGTAGAATTTCCGATACATTTAATTCCTCTACTTACAGTTTCTACTATTCCATACCTTTTATTAATTGTTTTGCCTCGTTTCCATAACGCCCTTTAGGATCAATCTCTATAGTTTGATTTAATTCTTTGGCTGCCTCATCACTTCGGTTAAGCTTGAGATAGAGTCTTGCCAGATTAAGATGGGGTGTTGGATAATCAGGTGCGTAATCGATGGATTTTTTGTAGGCCTCAATGGCTGATTCCCATCTGTTTATGGCCTCATAGGTGCGAGCTAAATTTTCATAGCAACGGCTATAGGAGGGGAACAACCTTAAGGCCTTTTGGTAATTTTCTATCGCCGTTTGATAATTTCCCTTTCTGTAGTAAGCCAATCCCATATTATTGTATGCATAATGTGGGGTCTTATATAAAATATCGCTCACAGCTTTTTGGAAACACTCAATAGCCAAATCCCATTTTTTTTCCAACAGATAAAGGGTGCCCAGGTTGTTTTGGGCTTCTGAGAACTTTGACCTGAGGGCCAGGGCCTTTTTGAAATGAAAAAGGGAGTCTTGATATGCCCCCAAATCCCTGTAAACCAGGCCTAACTCATTATGTATATTGGCGTTTTCTGGGTCTAACTTACTCGCTTCTATTAGTTTTTCAAGGCCGCCTCTCAGATCTCCCTGCTGGATAAGAGAATTCCCCAGGTTTTCCAGTGCCTGAGATTTTTTCTTTACCAATGACCTGTTCCCGGCACATCCTATCAGCAGGATCGAGAGGAAAATAATTGTTATAATACCTTTTTTATTTCTGGGCTTCATAAACATGACTGAGTACGGTTGGTGTCAAGAATATTAAAAGTTCATTTCTAGCAAGTGACTTTGACTGGGCTTTGAATAACCAGCCTAAGAAGGGGATTTTTGACAACCCTGGAATTCCATCTTCCCACTCCCCTTTCTCTTCATTGTAAATACCACCAATAACAACAGTGTCACCACTTTTGACTATCAGGGTGGTTTGGATTTCCTTTCCACGCTTTTCATCCGTCATTGTGCGTCTCTCATCTATAACCTTTAGATCAACTGTCACGTAATTATTATAACTAACTGTTGGCGTGACCTCCAAAGTTAACTTTGCCTTCACCTCTTTAGCCGGCACATTCTCGGCTACTGGAAGGTAAAAGGTGTCACCCTTTTCGATTTTTGCCGTTTTGCCGTTACTGGCTATGACCTTGGGAGCGGAAATAATGGTTATTTTGTCCTCGGTTTCAGCAAGTGCGAGTGATGCATTTAAGGACAGGGCGCCTGCGCCACCTTGAGTTAGAGTGGCAAGTGTCAGGCCAATATTAGGCGTCCAAGCCCACGGAGCATTGCTCGAAAAAGACCCGTAAAAAGATTTGTCATCATCCGATGTGAATTGGGTTGGATCTGTCCCCCAGTTCATACCCGGTCTTTCTTGCCAGCGTCTCTCAAAACCTGACTGAGTCCCATCCAGAGAAGCCCATTGAACACCCAGATCACGGCTAAATCCTGTTGAAGCTTCAACTATCCTGGCCTCAATCATGATCTGTTTAACAGGGGCGTCAAATTGTCTGACAATCTTTTTGGCCTCTTCAATTTTGGAGGCGATATCCGTAATAATAACGGTATTAGTTCTTTCATCTACACTTGTTTTGCCACGTTCACTTAAGACTATATGTTCCTTAATCTCTTTGGCCTTGGCAAAATCAACCGGAATGTATGCGGTAATAAGTGGCTCTGCTGCTTTAGCCTCCTTCTCTGCTGCTTTGGCTGTTCTTATCTTTTCCAGTTCAGCTCTTCGTTTTGCTTCTTTTTCTTTTTCTAACTTGGCTATCTTTTTTTTGGTTGTTACCCAGATGATATTTCCCTGTATTCTTGTGCCGAGATTATTTGTCTCAAGCACTATATCCAGGGCCTGATCCCAGGGGACATTTTTTAATCTCATAGAGACTGTACCCTTTACCTCGGGTCCCCACACTATATTCAGGTTGCTTACCTCCCCTATCAGTTTTAGGATGTTTCGTATATCGGCCTTGGCAAAATCGAGGGTTATCCTGGCTGCTTTACCTCTGGAGGGATGAAGGGGACTAATAATAGCCGGTTTAGGTTCATTGGGCATCTTTTTTGGTTTTGAAGGGGCCTTAGTTAGCTTGGCCTTAGTTATCTTTTTGGCAGGGGGTTTGATAGAGGTTTTATTAAAATCTAACCTTATTTCTTTCTCAGCCTGCACCACATGATAGGGGACCATTTCCTTTAACTCTATTTCCAGATTAACCTGTCTTTCCGCAACTTTTACAATAGGTGTAATCCGGTTGACTACCCCTTTAAATTGAGAGGAATCTATATATCGAGAAAGTTCAGGAGGAATGGAAGACCCCTTTATCTCTAAAAGCAAGGTACGGGAGTTCTTCCAGCTTAATTCATATTCCGCCTTTTTGCTGGTGGTGACAGTAACCATTGATTTGCCTTTGGGTAGCATGAAAAAATCAACTCCAAGTACCTGGTTCAGTTTTGTTTTACCTGGCGAAAAGAACGAGCGAGGTTCTTTCGGTTCCACTTTCTCCTCTTTGATAGCAGTAATAGTAACTTCCCCCTTTTCCTTTTTTTCAGCAGATTTTTTCAGAGAAAGCAAAAGTTTTATCTTTCTATCCTGTTCCTGAACGTCGTATTCTACATCCTGGGTTAAAGTGGCAACAAGGCGGGTAGATATGGGCTTATCTTTAATTCTTTCAAGATTGATGGCTTTTATGATCTTGCCATTGTAAACAGCTGGCCCAGTCAATCCTTCAGCCGGGAGTGCATTTATATCCACTATGATACGTAATGGTTGAACAAGCTTAAAGGCAGCATAGGAGATAAGTTTTGAGCTGGTTATCTCAATTATTGTCTCTTTAGCATGAGGATCAGAAGTCACGTTTATTGATTCGATCTTAGGCGGCGCCTCTTCTGCAATATCTGTTGTCTTTCTCTTTGTGGGTGCTGGGGCGCAACTAAAGATAAGATAGATTAAGCCGAATGTGATCCATAGAAAAATAATATTTCCTTTTCTCAGGCTTATTTTATCAAACATGCCAGCTCTCCTTTTTCAATCGATAATTTTAAATTGATAATTTTCAATTCCTCTGGTTAATCTAATAATTGGAGCTTCATAGAAACATCCCTTATTGCTTCACGCCCTCTAATATCCTTATAAGATTCCCTAACAACAACCTCCTTCTCCAGGATCTTAATTACTTGCCCACTTTTTTTTCCTATAAGGGTCCCTGTTTTAATTACATGACCATCACCTTTGGAATCCCGAACAAGGGCCCAGTTTCCCTTACTACCTAATACAATTGCCGAGATGGTCAACTGGGAAATGTCAAGGGTTTCAAGATATGTTTTTGCCCTTTCCTTTTCCTCTAACTCCTTTTTCACGATAATAAAGGATTTGAAAGGATCTATTTTATTAGTGGGATCGTAAGAATAGGCCGCTTTTTCCCTATCTTTTTTAGCCTTGATTTCTTCGATACTGTCAGTTTTAATCTTTTCTTCTACAGGTTTTTTGGATGGTTCGGTAACCTTTTTTTTATCTTTTTGAATCTTAAAGACAGTCTTTTCCCCGGCCTGAGCGGTATTTACCCCTAAAAAAATAAGGATAACTGCAAAAGTTAACAGCGAATCTAAGATCCGGCTATCTCTTTTTTTTCTTTTTTTTACCCACATCTTTAACTTCTTTTTTCTCTTTAAACCTGTAGGTTAATGCTCTACAGTTAGTGTTAAGAATGGCACTATACTCTTTAATAGGAATCATGCTGACATTGGCAACGTTAACGATCCTATCCAATTTTCCCACCTTATCAAAGAATGTGGCGACATTGTGATAATTACCCAGGACCTTAATACTTATAGGTATCTCCACATAAAATCCCTTGGGAACCTCTTTCTCAGGACCGAATAAGAGAAAGTCTAAATTAGAATCATTTCCAACTTTGGTAATACTCTTCAAGAGATTGGGGATTTCACTCTTAGTGGGCAAGAGTGTGAGGGCGAATTTGAGTTGTTCCTGTGTCTTAGCCAGATTCATTTCAAGTTTATTTAAATTTCTGGCCCTGACTCTGGCAAGCCTGATATCCCTTTCTAACCTATCTATTTCGGTTTTTGTCTTAGCTATTTCACCTGTTTTCGGCATGTATACAAGCCAGATATATAGGCCTATAAGGAGAATAAGAGTCGCTGCAAAGATTATTATCCTGAATACCATCTTCAATTTGGATATCTTATCAAAATAGGCGCTTAGATCGAATGCCATGCCTACCTTCTTCCTTTCCTTTTCTTTGTTTCAGGAGGTGGTTTTTCTTTAAAGGCATATGTCTTACAGGTCAGGGTAAAATCTTTGAGGTTTAGATTAAGCTTTTCAATCTTCTTTTGTTTTGTTCTGACTAATTCAACGGACTGTATACTCTCTTTACTTTGCAAGCTACTCATAAAATCTGCAACTGTCTCGTTATCCATAGCTGTTCCCTCTAAGGAAAGAGATCCCTTACTTTCTTTAAGGCTGGTGAGCCATAACTTGTCTTTAGGAGTGCTCATGGCTATTTCGTCTAAGAGACGAACTGGCCCTGTCTTTAACTTTTCTAATTCTTTTATCGTCTTTAATTTGGGCTCGATTTCAGCTATAGTTTTTTTTATGGTCTTTATCTTGGCAGTTATATCTTTAAAGGAGTCCAGCTCCTTCTGTTTGGCAGTTTTTTCTTGCTTTAAGATATTTATCTCTCTATTGAAATTAAGATAATAATAGCCCATAGCCAGGATTAAGAATAGAATAGAGAGGCCGTAAATACTTACCTGTCTTCTTATATTCTCTTTTATCCTCGCTGCTCTATATGGGAAGAGGTTTATTTTTATCATTTGTCACCTATGTATCTCAATGCCAGTCCGATAGAGACGGCGGCCTGAGGTGCCATATACTTTAGATATGATATATCAAATGTCTTTTCCCTAATCTCGATATTAGGAAAAGGATCTAACATCTCTACCTTTAGATCTGTTTCCAAACCAAGATATTTACTAAATCCCGGCATTAGAGAGGAACCTCCGCTTAGTAGGATATTTTCAATTTTAATATTTGGAGAGGTTGATCTAACAAAATCTAAGGCACGCTTTATCTCCTGGCACCAGTTACTAACCCCAGTGGTAAAGATGTCTTCAATTATAGGGCGTTTTTCATTTTCTATTGGTTTGGCGCCCAATTTTATATTTTCTGCTTCCTGATAAGAGATATTTAATTTTTTTTGTATCTCACTTGTGATCTGGGCACCACCGTATGCAGAGTCTCTGGTAAATATTGACACACCATAATCAATAACGTTTATAGTTAGTTGTTGAGCACCGATATTGACCAGGGCGTGGCAGCCAGATTGTTCGTGATCGCTGATCTCGAAGGCATTTTGTAGGGCGAAGGCATCTATATCAAGAACAAGAGGATTGATCTCTGATAAGTGAAGAAGACTTATGTATTCTTCTACTATATCTTTCTTTGCAGCCACTAAGAGAACATCCATAAACTCTTCCTTTTCCTCTTCCTCTTGCTCTTCCTCTTCTTCTTTTCCCGGTGTAAGGATCTGAAAATCCAAATTTACGTCACTTATGTCAAAAGGAATGTATTGTTCTGCTTCACCCTGGATACTTTGTTCTAAGTCTGCCCTTTCTTTTTTGGGGACTGTAATCTTTTTGACAATAACCGAATAGCCAGAGATAGATGTGGCTACATTTTTGTTTTTGATCTTTAGATTTTTAAGGAGATTTTTTAGGGCGGCAGAGACTATTTCCATCTCCTTTATAGAGCCTTCCACTATAGCCTCTTGAGGGAGCCCTATTATGCCGAAGTTTTTCAACACCATTCCTTTTTTAGTGTCTTGAATCTCGACAATCTTGATAGAATGGGATCCAACATCGATCCCAATTAGTTGATTTTTCTTTGATATAGGCATCTAAGGATTAATACCTTTAATAAGATTTATTCTTCATTAAAAAAAATCTTATCCTTGTCGCTTAGCTTGTAGCCGAGGGCCAGAATAATTTTTCTTTTTGTTTCCATCCTGCAATCTTTACCTTTCTCAATCCTGTCAATTGTTAGCGGAGATACACTAGCTTTTCTGGCCAGCTCAGCCTTACTTAAAAGAAGTTCTTCTCTTATTTTCTTAACTGTATTTGTATATTGGCTCACCATAGATTCCTCCGAGAAAAAAATTTAATTGAAAAATAAGAAAAGTTTTTCATATTAATGCATATATAGATTAATTTGTCAAGTATTTTTAATAAATTAAATAAAATTACCACAATTTATATATATATAGTGTTAATTTTTAGCATTACCACAATATATTGTAATACATCAGGAAAAATCTTAATAAAATACGCAGAAAATTTTGGTTTTTTTTGAAATTGATTAGATTAAGAAATTACTTTACAAAGAAGTAGTTCTTAAATTAAATTCATAGTATAGGAAGTTCCTTTTGTTAAATGTAGCGCAGGGCTCCCGCCCGCCTCGCCTTGCGTCTCGCATGGCGGGCAGGTCAGCCCTGCATCTCAATGGCAGAGCTAAAGCTCTGCACTACAAGTCCGCACCGAAGGTGCGTTATGTTCATAGTATAGGAATTTCCTTTTTAAATAATTGTAGGGGCGGCCCGCCCTCCCCGTCCCGAGACCGGGACGGGATCGGGAGGCGCGACATGCTTGGGGTACATAACTGGTTCCGCATTATCTCGGAATTGGACTCCTTTGACACATGCCTTGCAAAGCCAGGTCTGGGCCAGGGGTCTGGGCCAGGGATTTAGGATTTAAGAAGACGATCATTAAATCTGATTTTAAAGAATAAC
>JAUWNK010000154.1 GCA_030612685.1 Desulfobacteraceae bacterium | reverse complement strand
TTAACTGGGGTCAGCGGAAAATAAAAAAATAACTAAACCCCTGCCCGCCATCGCGAGCTCAGGCGAGGCGGGCGGGTCAGCGCTCTCTGCGTCTCTGCGGTAAATGTTCATTCTTTTTTATCAGGGAGGACCTGTGGGATTTTTTTAATCGCCTCTTTCCCCTCAGAGATTATCTTACCTATTTTTTCCGATTCTTTATAAATTCTTTTCTTCCATGTCTTGTAAATATCTGGTGATATGAGCCTTGACATAGATTGATACGTGACAATTACCATACGAGCTGCCTTTGATTTGACAATAAGTGGGCTCCCGGAGGGCATAAAAAAGGTAAGGAGCACAATCAGGAGATAGGAGATAATAATCCCCTTAATCAAGGCAAGGCCAATACCAAGTCCTCTATCAAGCCAGCCAATTAACAATTTTTTAAAAAGATGGTGCAAAAGGATTCCAGACAGATTGAAGAAAATAACCACCAATATGAACAGAATGATAAAACTGATAAGAGGAAGGAATTTCTCGAAGGGGATGTAGGCCTTTAGAAAATTGGCCATCTGGGGATGATAGTGATTGCTAATCAAGAGTCCAAAAATGATACCGGCAAGGGAGGATATTTCCCTGAAAAAGCCCCTGAAAATACCCTTAATAATGAAGAAGGTTATCAGTCCAAGGATGATAAAATCAAGAATATTCATGGTTACTTCCTACCAAAGGCTATTTTCATAAGTCAAGTTCATTTAAACCTAACTTGAGCTATTCTGATATTTAAACCAGTAGCATCCCGCAGAGCGGGGTCTTAAGATGCGAAATCCAAGGGTAGACGACCTGCCCGCTAATGCCTGAGCATAGCGATGGCAGGCGGGGACGGCTGTCCTACCGTTGTTTGGCCATCTTGGCATGCAAGAATCGCTCAATTTAGGTTAAATATTCTAACAAATTTTTCTCCAGATTTGATCAAAGATAAGGGTTATGATAAATATATAAATATGAGCCTACAAAAACGTATTCTTTTAGTCATAGGTATCTTTTTAATTGATCTGGTTATCTTCTTTTTGCCCCTGACAGCATTTTTTCTTGCTTATGTTATAATATACAATCCACCCTGGGTAAAGGATTTCCTTGAAGGGCTGGACTAAGCAAGTAAGCAGTAGGCAGTAAGAACATATAGCCCCTTCGATGCGGACCTGTAGGGGTTCGATTTATCGAACCCGCAATGACGGGCGTCATAAATGCCGCCCCTACAAGGACTTAAAAAGGAAATTCCTATACTATCAAGTTAAGTTATGGGTTGCCGGTTGCAACTTATTTTAGGCACTTTAGACGCTTTTTAATTTTAGACACTTAAACGTATGATTAACCAGGCTTTCATAGAAAAGGCCAAAGAACTTGGCTTTATTGCTATAGGCTTTTCTAAACCAGATACACCCATCTACTTTGATTTCTTTCTTAACTGGCTTAAAGAGGTCGAAATAGGGGATGTGGCTTATTTAAAAAGAAACATCGATTTTCGGAGAAACCCTAAAAGACTCCTTGATGGATTAAACACAATTATCTCTCTTGCATACCCATATCCGGCAAGCAAACCATCAACCCCTGACGGATACACTGCATCGAGATATAGCACACCCACCGAAGAAGATTACCATATCCGATTGAGGAGGTCAGGAAAACAACTATGCAAATTCATTAACGATATATTTCCTGAAAGCCACTCCAGGGTATTTGTCGATTCAGGCCCCATTCTTGAAAGGAGCTTTGCTGTAACAAGTGGAATTGGTTTTATCGGCAAGAACAATATGTTGATTGTTCCAGGTCATGGCTCATACTGTTTTCTGGCCGAAATATTTACTACGGCCCAATTTCCTGTCCCTTCTTTTAAGGAAACAGGAAACATGTGTGGTTCATGCACCGAATGTATTGACAATTGCCCTACAGGGGCCCTTAAGGCCCCATTTTACATTGATGTTTGCAAATGTCTCTCCTATCTAACTATTGAGTCAAAGGATGATATCGATAAGTTGACAGCCGGAAAAATGGGAAATACCTTTTTTGGCTGTGATGTCTGCCAGGAGGTTTGTCCTTTTAATAGAAGTAATCTTCCCGTTGTTTCTATTCCATCCACAGATACTATCCTTGGAATGACCGAGTTAGATTTTAAAAGAACCTTTGGAAAGACTGCATTTGAAAGGACAGGACGGGAAAAATTGAAAAAAAATATAAAGGTGCTTCTTACCTAATAAAATCGCGCCACTTCATGAATGGGCGCGCGGTTGGAGATGGCCTGGTTAATCCGGGAATCAGGATCGGGATATCCAACACCTATACCCATAACAACATCCTTTTCATCAGCCATATTTAACATCTCCTTAATCTCATCAGCAAAGGCACTTATGAGCCCGATTGGGCATGTTCCTAAACCCATGTTATGGGCTGTAAGAACCATATAGCCTATAGCAATACCCAGATCAACCAATCTGGACTTTGAAAAAACCTGGTCAATGGTGACTATAATGGCTGCAGGAGCACCGTAAAAATTGCATGATCCCTCATTTATGAAATCCTGAAAGGAGACCCCCTTTTCTAAGGCGGGCAGGATACAATCCATAAGTTTCCGCTGGCGATCCATGAAGTACTCTGGCAAGGGTTTTACTGCACCAGGACCGCAGGAGATGTTCCTTTCATGCATGCTCTTTACCAGAGCCCTGCTTAAACGCCGGCGTTCCTCTCCCATAACAACTGTAAACTCCCAGGGCTGAAGATTGATCGCTGAAGGGGCTTGGGTGGAAAGGAAAAGCAATTTTTCGATTGTCTCTCGAGGGACCGGCTTGTCAAGGAATGCCCTTGTGCTGTGACGCTCGGTTATAATCTTTTCAAGTTCCATAAGCTGATCTCCAGTTACTAAACAGGGCATTTTATTGTCTGCATTGTACATAACCGAGAAGGGTCTATGATGGTCATGAGGTCTTTTCTTCTGTTCCGAGGCTCCCGGCCTGGTCTTTTCTACGACTTATCTGCAGGGGAGTCTTGCCCTCTCCGCATTCCCCCGACAAGTCGGGGGCTGCGGTTTCCCCCACTGATAAATCGTGAAAAGAACAGCGGCCTCCCGCCAGTTACATCAAAAAAGACCTCATGCCCCTTCCCGACACCGTAAACTATTTGATGCTCTCTCAGTAATAGTTTCCTAATAAAGCCCTGTCAGAAAGTCAAAACGGGTCTTTAAACATGGTTAGACTTTATTTCCGACAGGGTTAAAATAAGAAAGAGGATTACTTTTTGTCAAGGATTAAAAAAGTTTGTTGAGTTTGCTGAGTTTGCTGTGTTAAACACCTATGAGCCCAACAAACACAAGAAACATAATAAACTTAGATAAGAGGTTAATATGATCAGGGCAAAACTCTGGTTTACGTGTGCTGCTATGTTTGACCCGGTAACACCTATTATCGTCAAACCGGCGGTTCTGGGGTGGAAGGCAAAGAAAAGAGAGGTTGAACTCACTATTGAACGGGCATTTACCGGTGAAGAGCTGGTCCTAAGGATGAAAGGCTGGGTTACAAAGGATGTAAAGCAGGTGATTGAGGCCATCAAACCCCATGGATACATGAAGGTGCTGGGTGAGCAAGATCTGGTTGTGGAGGTGGAATCAGAAGAGGATTATGAAACATTAAATAGGGCCTTAGAGGAAAAATTTGGTAATGATGTTTTCCTGGAAAAGTTATAGGTTTTTCTTCACCCTCCCTTAGTTTCCATTTGCTTCAATTCTTTCCTTTCCTATAAATGATCAGCCTATCACCCGGATGGATTGGTGCCTTCAGATCGAGCTTATTCCAGATAAGGAGGGCCACTAAGGGCACATTGAACCGATCTGCAATTAAAGAGAGGTTGTCCCCTTTTTTGACAATATAGACGCTCTCTTTCTTGGTTTCCACCCACCTTTTAAAGAGATCTTGATATCGGCATTGAAAACCTTTTGCTGAACCTTTTGGGATCAGAATGGTATGATTTCCCTTTACTGAGTAATGACCCCGAATTTCTGGATTCAAGTCCTTGATTGCCTTAAAATGGGTTTTAGCTGCCTGGGCGATAATCCTTATCGGGGTATCCTGAAGGCAGTTTATTTGAATCCAGTCAAATTCCAATGGCGGGTAGTAATCTTCTTCAGAGAGGTAGAAGCCGTATTTTGCCGGGTTGGAGAATATCAGCTTTATGGAAAGAATCCGAAAGATAAATCTTTGGGTTTCATTGTGGAGATAAAGCTGGTAATAATTATCGGTTCCCTGCTCCAGGATCTCCGCCTTAACACGATTTTCACCCATATTGTAGGCAGCAGCCGACAGGGTCCATGATCCCATAATCTCGTAAAGATCCTTTAAATACCGAATCGCTGCTTGGGTAGAGGCAAATATGTTTCGTCTCTCATCAATGTGTTCATTGATAATGAGGCCGTATTTTCGGCCCGTTTGTATCATAAACTGCCAGAACCCTACTGCTCTCTTTCTCGAGCGTGCATGAGGCCTAAGAGCGCTCTCAGCAATAGCAATATATTTGATATCGTCCGGTATATTACTTTCTTTAAGCATCTTTTCAATATAAGGCAGATATCGACGGGACCTCTTTAACCAGAGGATCACCTGGGGACGATCCCAGAGGGCAAGAAGGAGCTCCT
The DNA here is from genome assembly GCA_030612685.1 of Desulfobacteraceae bacterium. Lineage (GTDB taxonomy): Bacteria > Desulfobacterota > DSM-4660 > Desulfatiglandales > B25-G16 > JAUWNK01. Next base: position 1,893 of record JAUWNK010000154.1, on the reverse strand, counting down.
TTTCAAGCCTCTCCCTAATTTCCTGGATCTCAGTCGGGACTCTTTCGTCACAGAACTCAAGAGGAGCAGAGGGCTTAAGAGAAGAGATCAGGGAAGGGAAAGGCACTCCTTTGAACTCCTCACCATAAGTATTAGATAAAGAGAAAAGCACTATAACAAGCACAAAAAGGAGCCTCAATTTCATAAGATTCTCCTTGTCTTAATTAATTCTTTTCTATTTTGGCTTTTTAAAAGGATAACATTATAATACCTTGATGTAAAAAGAAGATTTATTTACTAAGACACCATTATGATTTAACATGATAACTTATTCTAATGATCATACAGAAAGAAAAAGTTCTTAAGTCAAGCAGATATGTGAAAGGTGATGAGCACTTCATAACAAGTCAAACTTATAAAGCATATTCTAAGATTAAATTGGTTTACAAAAAAAACAAAATTTAACATATTCATTCTCAAATTGATAAAATTGTAACACTTTAGCTCTTTGAAACTAATAGGTTAATGAGCATGGGGATCTTTTTTTATCAACGAAAGATCCCATGCTGTAATGCTTGCTTATGCTCCATATTAAGGCGGGCGCGCTGCCCCTGAGAAGACTGCCCTCTTCCCTGCATGTGGATATCTCATCCTTGGATGGTCGCCCGCTCTCCGAGGCGTAGGCTCTACGAGCCGGAGGCCGGGATCACCTGCCCGCCATCGCTCTCGCTCAGGCGAGGCGGGCTGGTCGGGAAAGAGCCAGCTAAAAGCATATTCCTAACAAAGCTGTGCCTCAAACCGACAAGGTGTGAAGAGCATAATCCCTTATGGGCAAATGGTCAATTTATTCACTGAGCCCCTTATAGGGGAGCATGGGTATCTCTTTTCAGGTAATGAACTGGGTAATAACTTCTGCTCGTCCATTACCGATGCTCCAGGCGGGCGGCCATCTAAGTCTTGGACTCTCGAGGGAGAGGTGACGGGTAAGTTCTCTAAGGCCTGCCCGCCAATGCCTTAATGGGCAGAATGCTTTAAATAACTTAGATAGAAAAAAAAGTGACCCAGCAGAAAAGATTAGGTATAACGGCGATGGCAGGCGGGCCTTCCCGCCCGCCTTTACCCGTGCCATTAGCTGGCTTACACGTATCCGCTTTTTCATACCTGAAAAGAGATACCCATGCTCCTTTTAAGACCCTGGCCCAGACCTGGTTTATTGGATTAATAGGATGGTCCGAACACGCAACTCTTCATCGACTTGGCAGGATGATCAGAATATGTCGCGCCAGGGCGGGCTTGACACATTTGTTAAGAAGTTGCCTTATGAGGACATCTGGTTCGTTGAAAAAAAGATCCCCATGCTCATTTGTTCTTGCTAATGATAAATACTTAGCCTAAGGAAAAGGCCGGGAGTGCTAAATTTTCAAAGAGCTAAAGTGTTACAAAAAATTTAATTTTATGGAGGTGATAGCATGGCAAATTTTATGGAAATCATCAAAGGAAGACGCAGCATCAGGAGATATCAAGAACGGGAGATCACAGAAGAACAGCTCAATAAAGTACTTGAAGCAATAAGGTGGTCACCTTCCTGGGCCAACACCCAGTGCTGTGAAGTGATTGTGATTAAAGATTCAGAAATCAAACAGAAACTACAGGAGACTATGGCCACAGGAAATCCAAGCACGAAGGCCATAGGGGAAGCACCTGTGGTGATTGCCCTCTGCGGTAAACTTCAGAGTGCAGGCTATAAAAAAGACCAAGCTGCGACCAAATTTGGGGATTGGTTTATGTTCGACCTTGGGATCGCTACACAAAACCTTTGCCTGACTGCCCATTACCTAAACCTGGGGACAGTCATTGTTGGTCTCTTTGATCAAGATAAGGCAAAAGAGATCTTAAAGGTGCCAGATGGATATG
>JAUWNK010000122.1 GCA_030612685.1 Desulfobacteraceae bacterium | reverse complement strand
TCCGCAAGGCGAGGCGGGCGGGTCGAACCCCTGGCCCAGACCTGGATTGCAAAGCATGTAAATATAGACTTTGCTTGTGAAATACTACAACGACCACATTATGATCCAACAATGTCGCGCCAGGGCGGGCCGCAATGACGGTCGTCATAAATGCCGCCCCTACAAGGACTTAAAAAGGAAATTCCTATACTGTTAAATTAATTTGCAAATAATTTTTTACTGTAGTATCAATAAATATCATAGGGCGGTTAACTCAGCGGGAGAGTGCCATCTTCACACGGTGGAAGTCGCGGGTTCAAATCCCGCACCGCCCACCATGTAAAAATCAAAGGGTTACAGGATATAGTAACCCTTTTTTCATTTTGGTCTTCATTTGGCATCCATTTCATACTTAGATTTTGCCCTATTTCAGCCAAAAAAAATAAAATATGCATCTATTTGAAAAGTAGTGTGCAAGATCAGAGATTTCTATGTTCAATCAAATCGACAGATTATGATTGTTTGCAAGGAAAGTGTATGATATGGAAACCCTGAAAGGAGGTGATAATACCGATGCTGTATGGGGCCATGAATTTTCCCATCAGGCCTCTCCTTAAAGAGCTCGATATAATTTCAGGACTTGGGTTTGACTACCTGGAGCTGGCCATGGACCCCCCTCAGGCACACTATAAGATAATACATCAACAGAGGGAAGAGCTATTGAGGGCCTTAGATCACTTTAAGATGGGGCTCATTTGTCACCTTCCGACCTTTGTCTCCACGGCTGATCTTACCGATAGCCTGAGAGAAACATCCCTGAATGAGGTGCTCGAATCCCTCAAGGTCGCCGCAGATCTTCGGCCCCTGAAGGTTGTCCTACATCCGAGCACTATTAGAGGACTCAGCGTCTTTGTGATGGATCAGGCAAAACAATATGCCCTGAAAAGTCTCGGGGCCATTGTAGAAAAGGCAGACCACCTTGGACTCTGCCTTTGTATCGAGAACATGTTCCCCCAATCCCATTCGCTTGTCGATCCAGAGGACTTTGTCGAGGTCTTCAAGAGATTTCCAACACTCAAACTTACCCTTGATACAGGGCACGCACATATAAAGAGCAAAGGCAGTAAAAAAACCCTCGATTTTATAGAAAGGTTTTATGATCGAATTGGCCATATCCATGCAAACGATAACTTCGGCAAAGAGGACAATCATCTCCCTATAGGAACCGGGACAATCGATTTCCTAAAGATCATCAAGGCCCTCAAGCAAATCCGATACGACGAGACAGTAACCTTTGAGGTCTTCTCAAAAGACAGGGACTATCTAAGGATAAGCAGAGAGAAATTTATTGCCATGATTGCTGCTCTTTGAGAGAACTCTTTATAGGTCAATCACTTCCTCGCTTAGTGCTAATGAATTGTGGAAACATCGGTCATGATATTTCCCAATTTTTGGAATAACAGGCTCACAAATGGGCAGCATAAGCTTGAAGTTGTTCCCAGGCCCTTTGTACATGCTCTCGAGTAGTGTTAGTCTGACCAATACAGAGACGCAACGAGAACTTTCCTTTCAGCTTAGTGTGGGTGATAAACATCTTTCCCGAACGGTTGAGTTCATCCATCAGAGCTTTATTGATCTGTTCGAGTCCCTCTTCGCTAAGGGTGCGGTGGGAAGGATGATACCGGAAACAAACCAGGTTGATTGTTACTGGCGCCATCACCTCAAAGTGTGGGTCTTCCCGGATCCATGACGCGAATTCTTTTGCAAGCTTGATGTGGGCTCGAACCTTTTGTTGGATTCCCCTGATTCCGAAAGAGCGTATCACGAACCACAGCTTGAGGGCTCTGAAACGACGTCCCAGAGGTATTCCCCAATCGCGGAAATTCTTGACTTGGCGATCAGCATCCGTTTTCAAATACTCGGGAAGTATCTCGAAGGTTGATGTCAGTGCCTTTGGGTCCTTGCAAAAATAGGCTGAACAATCGAAATTCGTAAACAGCCACTTATGCGGATTGAAAACAAACGAATCCGCAAACTCGATTCCGTCAAGGATATGACGCATCTCTGGTAGCATTGCTGCGGTTCCTGCCATAGCCGCATCCACATGGAGCCAAAGTCCATAATGATCACAGATCTCACCGATAGGCCTCAATGGATCCATGCTGGTTGAAGAGGTGGTGCCCACAGTTGCAACTACACAACAGGGTGTGTGTCCATCTTTCCTGTCAGCATCTATAGCCTTTTCCAGCTCCTCTGGAATCATGGCAAAGTCAGCTCCTGAAGGAATGAAGCATAGGTTGTCTTTCCCAAACCCAGCGATCTTTACCCCTTTCTCAACGGAAGAATGTGCCTCTTCTGAAGTATAGACAACAAGCCTTTGACTACTTCCATCCCTGAAACCGTGTTCGTTAATGGCAAAGCTCGTTGCCCTTTCCCTTGCGCACAGAAGGGCACAGAGCGTAGAGGTGGAGGCCGTGTCTTGAATCACCCCGCTAAAGCCCTCCGGAAGCCTCAGCATTTGTCGAAGCCAATCCATCACAACCTCTTCCAGTTCGGTAGCCGCCGGAGAAGTTTGCCATACCATGCATTGAGCACCCAGGGCAGCTGTGATGAACTCGGCTAAAATAGATGGCTCGCTGGTATTTGCCGGAAAATAGGCAAAGAAGGAGGGATGTTGCCAATGGGTCATCCCTGGCAAAACAATTCCCTTAAAATCGTTAAAAATAGCCTCCATCTCCTCAGGTTCCTCGGGCGGTGCTTTTGGAAGCCGATCTGCAATTTCGCCTGGTTCAACCTGCGCAAGAACCGGATATTTCTCGATATGGTCCATGTAGTCTGCAATCCAGTCTACTATGGCATGTCCATACTTCCGAAATGTTTTCCTGTCCATCTCAGTTTCTCCTTTCTAATTCAGCCGGATCTTTCTCAAGACCTTATTGGTTGAAGAGATCCGTTTCTCTAACTCTAAATTTTTGGCCTGCATGTCTACCCTGCTCTCATTCAAAATCACTTCAGGATAAACAACCTGGATTTTCTCTGAAATGTCTATTCTAAAAAGAACGTAGAAAATGGGCTCATCTATGTCAAGACGAATTACTACCCATAGCCTTTTCCTGCTTGACGCACCACTCCCTCTTCAATATACTTCCTTGACCAAAAACCCTTATCTCTTTTCTTACTATTTTATATTCCGATGGAAACCCTAAAACACATACCCGTAAGCTTGGACCCTGGGCAAATCAAGAGAAGACTCTACATGGAACGGAGAGAGGATTGGAGCCAGGTTCAAACCCTTATTGAGGCCGCCCAACTACTCATCAAAGCGAGGGCAGTTTACAAGGTTTGCTACATCGAGGAAAAGATTGAAGATACAATAAGGATAGATGGGATCAGCCTGACGAGTATGGTTTTGCGGAAGAATCTGGATAATGTTGGGCGGGTGTTCCCCTTTGTAGTTACCATCGGCAGCAAATTAGAAGAAGAGACCAGGGCATCCATAGATCTGGTGCAACAATACTATCTCGATACCATTGGAAATTTAGCCCTGTTAACTACTCGAAATTACTTAAAGGATTACTTGCGCTCCAGATATGCCCTCGATGGAATGTCCTATATGAGTCCAGGGTCCTTGAAGGATTGGGCCATTGAAAACCAAAGGCCTCTGTTTTCAATACTGGGAGATGTGGAAGCCTCTATTGGTGTAAGGTTGAACGAAAGTCTTCTTATGACTCCAGGTAAGTCGTTATCTGGCATCTACTTTCCCACAGAAATTCCATTTTATAGCTGTCAACTGTGCCCGCAAAAAGACTGCCCCTCAAGAAGGGCAGTCTATGATGAAAAGCTATCCATCGAATACGGGATTCTGAAATAACACTCCTTCTACGTCATAGGCTGAGACCTATCCCTGAACTTTATATTTTATGGATCTATATAATGGGGACTTGAAGTCTTTTTTGCGGAATTAATCCTCTTCTTTCACGTACTTAAATGAAACGTTGATCCTGGCCCGGTAAGCCGTAACCTTTCCATTATCGATGGTCATATCCAGTTGAATGATCTCGGCAATTCTTAAATCTTTAAGGCTCTTTCCCGCCTCTTCCACAGCAGTTCTGGCGGCTTCTTCCCAGGATGTATTACTGGTTCCCACCAGTTCAATAATTTTGTATGTACTGTCAGTCATATCTCTCCTCCCTCTAAAAAATTTAGGTTCAAACCAAATAACCTGCCTGATAACGTCCAAAGTTATAGAGTTGGATATAAGATGTCAAGGATTAAGACCCTTCCCTTGTCTTTCATTTCATAAATAACTTAAATTTGTTTTTGTTCCTTCAATTTTCTAAGTAGGGCTATTGCCTGGATTTTCTTAAGGTCAACCTTCCTTATTCCATCCGCTGCAACCAGCCTTCCGTACTTGATTTACACCCATTGCTTCAAGTATCTGCCCTCTAGACTCTGAAATCAGCCCGGAAAAACTCTCTCTGAAAACTTGAGAGCATTCTTCAATGCTTTTAAGGCCTCTGTTATAATAATCTAAGGCCCTCTTATATTCTTCATAGATGTCTTCATGGCTCATGATCTTGAAATTTATCCGCAAGACTTACGGCGGATTTATGTCAAGCCCACCCTGGTGCGATGTGATCATAAAAAGCTATTGCTTGTTTAACACTAAGCGAACTGTAGCTATAAAATTCAGCCATTGCATGCCAGGTCTGGGCCAGGGTTTGCCTTTGCCATTGACACACAAGCTCTTTTCCCCTATCCTTGTCTCCGTTCAAAAAAAGAGTTCTTAACTCTCATGGGGAAAGATAGTTATTCGGATAATATGTCAGGTAAAATAAAAGCAGTTTATCCATGAAATAGCCGCTGAAATTGCAAGCATCCCAAATCTTAAAATAAAAATATATGAATATTCTTTTTGTATGCAGTGGAAATATTAGCAGAAGTTTTTTAGCCGAAATATTGCTTAAAAATGAGATTGAGGCGCTCAAGTTAGATAACATATCAATCTCATCTGCAGGTCTTTTTGTTTTCCCGGGCAATCCTCCTGACCCCAAGATGGTTGAATACCTGTTAAAAATGAGAATTCCCATAAAAAGCCATCAGGCAAGACAGATTATAAAGGAGGACGTGGACTGGGCTGATATTATCTTGGTGATGGAGAGAGACCATGCAAGAGAGATAGAAAGATTCTGGCCCAAGGTTAAAGGCAAAGTGGAACTCCTTGGCAAGTATATTTCAGAAGGCCAAAATGTAGACGATGTTGTTGATCCATTCGGCAAGTCCTCATACTATTACCGCCTTGCCCAGTCTCAAATTACCTTGGCCATTAGATCTTTCGTCAAAAAAGTCCTGTTAGATAAAACGTAAGAGAGTCGAATCTGCCCAAAGATGTGGATGAGGGCAAGTACCTGAATCGTTCTATTCACTCAAAAATCCACATTCTCTCAGGTGCTTCAGGATCTCTTTTTTTACCGTGTTGCCTATGGAGTTCTCCAGCGAAGCCAAGTTTAGACCTTGATAACGTTTTTTAAGGGCTTTTCTGCTATACAGGATATGGGTAGACAGGCTATCTGCGGCAAAGGAGAAGTTCGAATAATCTGTAACTCCTTGTCTAATAAATAATAAGTATAATACGCTTGCGAAGAGTAACGCATCGAGATCCAATAATCAGACTCTGTTAACCTTTAGGTCAACATCTGGAAGCTTTACTGGCCTGTGTTGCTCATCATGAGCTTTAATTTCTTCTAAGATAAGGGGGATTTGAGTTGAAAATTTTATCTGTTGTGATAAATTCTAACTTGTAAATTTAGGATAAGGGGGAGATAGCTATGGCGAGTTTAAACAAGGTAATGTTAATAGGTAACCTTGGTGCTGATCCAGAGATACGGTACACACCAAGCGGTGCGGCTGTTGCTAACTTTAGAATGGCAACAAAAGATCAATGGACAAGTAAAGAAGGGGAAAAACAAGAAAGAACAGAATGGCATAAGATCGTAGCCTGGAGAAGGCTGGGAGAGATCTGTGGTGAATATCTGCATAAAGGGAGCCTTGTTTATATAGAGGGGAGTTTACAGACGAGGGATTGGGAGGATCGGGATGGAAATAAAAGGTGGACCACAGAGATTATTGCCTGGAGAATGCAGATGCTGGACAGGGGAGGAAAATCAGGAGAGGCTGCATCTGTCGAGGAACGTTTTCCAACTGAAGAGCCAGCAGAAGCCATGCCTCCGACGGACCCAGAGGCACCTGAAGACGATATTCCATTTTAGATAATCTGCGGTGGACTAATCATCAAGTCCTTCGGATTCCTTCTTGTTATCACCGGTAGCTGGGGGTATTTCTTCATGCTTTTTGGTAGTTGCCTCCTTAAAGTTCTTTATCCCCTGACCGAGACCTCTACCGATTTGAGGGAGCTTTCCGGCTCCGAAAATTATCAGGATAATGACCAGAATTATTAGCAACTCTGGCATACCAAGACCAAACATTTATACACCTCTTTAATAATTGACTTATTTATTTCTTTATAATAATTCTGTTTACATAAGTCAATTAATCTTTGGTGGTGTCAGTTGGATCACTGATATCACTTAAATACATGCAAGGCTGTTTTTCCCAATTGCCCAAGATTTAGGACCACAGTTATGCCATGAGCTTTAAGGGCATTTATCTTATCCTCAGCCTTCCCCTTACCTCCCGAAATTATAGCCCCAGCATGACCCATCCGTCTTCCAGGTGGCGCTGTCTGTCCAGCAATAAATGCCATTGTAGGCTTATTAAATTCTTCCTCTATATACTCTGCAGCCTCTTCCTCGGCCGTGCCACCTATCTCCCCAATAAGGACGACACCTTCTGTTTCCTCATCCTCTTTGAACCTCCTTAAATGATCTATAAAGGAGGCTCCAGCAATTGGATCTCCACCCAACCCGATACAGGTTGATTGCCCTAATCCAACCCTTGTTAACTGGTCCACAACCTCATAGGTCAGGGTTCCACTCCTGGAAATCACCCCTATACCTCCCTGTTTGTGAACCTGGCCTGGCATTATTCCCACCTTTGTCTTTCCCGGGGAAATAATCCCGGGAGTGTTTGGGCCTATCAGGACAGCACCGCACTTTCTAATAAAATGAACTGTCTTAATCATATCAAGGGTGGGAATCCCCTCGGTAATACAGACAATGACACCTATGCCTGCATCTGCGGCCTCGATCATGGCATCAGAGGCAAATGCAGGTGGCACAAAGATACATGAGGCATTAGCACCAAAAATATCCACAGCATCCTTTACCCTGTTTAAAACCGCTATACCCTCAACCTTTTCTCCACCTTTACCAGGTGTTACACCGGCTACAATATTGGTGCCATAAGCCACCATTTGTCTTGTGTGGAATGTTCCCTCTTTACCTGTAATGCCTTGGACAACAACCTTTGTATTCTCATCAACCAGGATACCCATACGACTACTCCATTTTTTAATACTCTTAGATTAGCTCACTTGCTGCGCCACCATTCTGGCAGCTTCTTCCATATCTTTAGCCACTGAGAAATCAAGATTTGAATTTTTTAAGATCTCTCTCCCTTCCTCGACATTTGTTCCTTCTAATCTAACGATCAGGGGGGCCTTTATTTCTACCTCTTCGGCAGCCTTTACTACACCCCTTGCCAGAACATCACATCTCATTATGCCACCGAATATATTGATCAGGATTGCCTTGACCCTCTTGTCACTGAGAATAATTTTAATCCCGTTGGTAACCATTTCCTCACTTGCACCACCGCCAACATCCAAGAAATTAGCTGGTTCAGCACCGGCCAGCTTAATCACATCCATAGTGGCCATTGCTAAACCGGCCCCATTTACCATTGCGCCAATATTACCATCCAGTCTAATATAGTTCAGATTATACTTTGATGCTTGAGCCTCCAATTCATCCATCTCATATGGATCATGGAGTTGGGCAGTGTCTTTTTGCCTGAATAGGGCGTTATCATCAAAATTGATCTTTGCATCCAAGGCTACCACTTTGCCTGATTTGGTAATGACTAAGGGATTTATTTCAACCAATGAACAGTCCTTGGAAATAAATAATTTGTAGAGCCTGGTCATTATTGCTGAAAACTCTCTGGAAATTGCTTTGTCTGGCATTGGTTCAATAGCATAGAAGAAATTTCTTGCCTGATAGGGCATAAATCCATGGATAATATCTATGGCTTCAATTAAAACTAATTCCGGATGCTTAGCAGAGACCTCTTCAATCTCCATTCCTCCGGCCTGGCTGAATATCATAGCAGGACATTCCAACCTTCGATCAATAACAATACCAAGATAGAACTCCTTATCAATATCCAGGCCTTCCTCTATTAATAATTGCCGAACCTTTTGACCAGAAGGACCGGTCTGAGGTGTGATCAGGGGATTAGAGAGAATCTCATCAACTGCTCTCTCCACCTCCTCAAAACTATTCGTCAATCTTACTCCCCCACCTTTTCCCCGCCCGCCAGCATGGATCTGAGCCTTAACTACCCAGGGAGGACCAGTCAAGCCCTTTGCAATATCCACTGCCTGACTTGGTGAAGTTGCTAATTTGCCAGATGGAACTGGTATCCCAAAAGCCTGAAATAGATCCTTTGCCTGAAATTCGTGAATTTTCATAATCACTTACTCCATTTGCTATGATTTATTATAAGCTACATTTTTCAACTCGAATCTTATTATCTTTTAACAGCAAAATGTCAAGGAGAAAGGGTAGATTTTTTGGCAGGGGAAAACTACATCTTCAGCATCATCCACCGCGGCTTAACGAAGTAGGCTTGATGCTATAGTTAGGTGATTACCGTATTGGATGCCGGAGGTCGGAATTGAACCGACACGGACACAAGGCCCGGAGGATTTTGAGTCCTCTGCGTCTACCAGTTTCACCACTCCGGCATTGGCTTTTGATTATAATTAATAGGGCCAGATTGTCAATAGAATAAC
>JAUWNK010000059.1 GCA_030612685.1 Desulfobacteraceae bacterium | reverse complement strand
GAAGGCTAAAGCCTTCCTCTACATGCTTTTGGCTTTAAATGCAAATACCTTAATGAATTCAATCTATTTAATGATCCCTATGAACTGAACACCATGAACTATTACAGTTAATTCTATTTTCGGACTAAAATCTTCAATTGTCAATTTTCAATTAATTAAATAATCCAATTAACCTCTCACATTTTAAATCTAAGAATAATGTTTGTTATCTGTTATCTGTTATTTTTTGCAACGTACAACTGTCCACAGACAACTGACTTCCGGTTGTACATTGTGAACATAACAAACCCAAAGAACACAAAAAACTCAATAAGCTATTTAATGAATCCCTTCAGATGGAACAATTGAACCCAAATAAATTACCTCGGCACGTCGCTATTATAATGGATGGTAACGGGCGATGGGCAAAAAAAAGAGGCCTTACAAGGATTGTCGGCCATAAAAAGGGTATAGAATCTGTAAGGGATGTTGTCAGAACTAGCAGGGAATTAGGTATAAAATGGCTTACTCTTTATGCCTTTAGTGAAGAAAACTGGAAAAGGCCTAAATATGAGGTAAAGGCCTTGATGGAGCTCCTAAACCGCTATCTTAAGGGTGAGCTAAAGGAAATGCTCGATAATGGGATTAGGCTGGCATGTATTGGGCAAACAGAAAAACTTCCACAAGCAGTTCAAAGAACCCTTTGGCAAACAATTGAAAAAACTGCACACAATAAAGAGATGACCCTAACCCTTGCCTTGAGTTACGGGGGAAGACAGGAAATTGTCGGAGCAGTAAAAAATATGCTCAAAGACATTGAAAAAGGTACATTAAATGTTAAACAGATTACAGAAGAGCGTTTATCTAAATATCTTTATACATCTGACATCCCAGATCCGGATTTGCTTATAAGAACAAGTGGGGAGTATAGGATAAGCAACTTTCTTTTGTGGCAGATAGCCTATACAGAGATCTTCACTACCCCTACCCTCTGGCCAGATTTCCACAGAGAACGATACATTGAAGCCCTTCTCGATTACCAGAAACGTGAAAGACGTTTCGGGTCCACTGGAGAACAGATAATCCACTCCACGTAAGAAAAATGACAGAATATATGAAAATACATATAAAGAGGGTAATAACAGCCTTTATAGCCATACCTTTTCTATTTGGAATTATTTATTTTGCCCCTGCCTGGGTCTTTACCATTCTAATCCTGTTTGTGGGGCTAATTAGCTTGAATGAATTTTATGCACTGATAAGACTTAAAGGAGCGGAAAAGACTGTCTTTTTTAATTATCTCTTAACCGCCTTGCTTTTTTTCTCTATCATATGTAAGGGCCCATTCTATATAGCAATATTTCCCCTTTTTGTTATTTTCCCATTAGCCTTCTTTATATTCAGGTATCCGAAAAGTCATCCCAAAATGGTTGATATCGGCAAGCTTATTATGGGGCCTTTTTATATCTGTCTTCCATTGTCCTTCCTGGCGACAATCAGAACACTAGATGAGGGCCAGATGTGGATTTTCTTCATCCTGGCTGTTATCTTTGCTGGCGACACTGGTTCCTTCTATTTTGGAAAGCTTTTTGGAAAACATAAACTAACCCAGATAAGTCCCGGAAAAACCTGGGAAGGTACCTTAGGGGGTTTAATAGCAAACGTAGTTAGTGCCGGTATCTTCGCTTACTTGTTCTTTCCCTCTTTATCTGCTAGCTCTATTATGGTATTAGGTGTAGCAATAGGGATCAGCGGACAGGTTGGCGACTTAGCAGAATCTATGCTAAAGAGAATGTCAAATATAAAGGATAGTGGTAGGATTTTACCAGGACATGGAGGGATATTAGACAGAATAGACAGTCTGCTTTTTGCAATCCCTATTCTATACATATATCTTAGCTATCAGCAAATGTAGTAAGACCAAAACTATTGTGGACATCATAAATAAGATGACATAAAAGGTAAAATTCTAAATACTAAACAATCTCAAATGCTTCCGGGTTCCGTATTCAGAAACTCGGAATTCGGAAATAAAATTCAAAATACAAAACATTACCAAGTTCACGGTTTAGAACATTTGAATTTAGGATTTATCACTCGTACTTAAACTGAGTTCACCTAATTTAGATATAAAGGGAGCTTATTTGCCTTGAAAAATATATGCCTACTTGGCTCTACTGGCTATATAGGAATTAATTCGCTCAGGGTTATCAAGGATAACCAGGAGAGATACCGAATCGTAGCACTTGGTGCAGGAAAAAACATTGATCTCCTTTTAAATCAGATAAAGGAATTTAAACCACGTTTTGCAGTGGTTATTAATTCTGATCTTGCCAATGAGCTGAAAAGTAGGCTAAACCACACTTCAAACACGGAGATTTTATATGGAACGGAAGGTTATATAAAGATAGCGACCCTTTCAGATGTAGATATAACTATAGCAGCAATGACCGGGTCCTCTGGTTTACTTCCGACATTTTCAGCCATAACTGCAGGCAAGGATGTTGCCTTAGCCAATAAAGAGACATTGGTAATAGCAGGATCTTTGTTGATGAGCGAATCAAGAAAGATGGGTATAAACATATTCCCTATTGACAGCGAACACAGCGCAATACAGCAATCTATCCAAGGACACAGTAGAGAAGACCTGAAAAGGATCATCCTGACAGGATCTGGTGGACCATTCATGGATCTCTCTATAGAAAGCTTATCCAAGGTTACTCCTGAAGAGGCATTAAAACACCCAAATTGGAGTATGGGTCGGAAAATAACTATAGATTCAGCAACTATGATGAATAAGGGGATGGAGGCAATCGAGGCAAAATGGCTTTTTAATGTAGAAATGGATCAAATAGATATTCTTCTCCATCCGCAAAGCATTATCCATTCAATGGTTGAGTATATGGATGGCTCCATTATTGCACAACTGGCCCCCACGGACATGAGAATACCAATATCTTATGCCCTGTCTTACCCCAGACATCTTAAAGGGGAATTGCCACCATTAGATCTTTTAGATATTGGAAAATTGAGTTTTGGAAAACCTGATAAAAAGAGGTTCAGATGTCTGGACTTAGCCCTTGATGCAGGTAAAATAGGGGAAAGTATGCCGGCTATATTAAACGGGGCCAATGAAATAGCTGTTAATGCCTTTTTGGAAGGAAAGATAGGTTTCTTGCAGATCCCCCAAATTATTGAAAAAACTATGGAGAAACACGAAGCTATTCCGATAAATAGCATCGAGCAAGCTATCGAGGCAGATCAATGGGCTCAATCCATGGCTAAGAAAATTTTGGAAAAGATGGTGGGTAAATAAACGTCTGTAAATTCCTACAACTCTTTGATATTAATAGTTTGTTTGAAGCTTTAGTCTATTGGCTCACATATGGAGTAATGGAATATTGGAATGTTGGAATGTTGTAAAAGAAAATGTCTTTTGGCCCAATACTCCATCATTCCAGCATTCCATCATTCCCATTGCGGAGCAAAGCAGAGCTAACTTTAAATTATGAGTACTATTCTTTATTATATAATTCCATTTATCATTGTCCTTGGTGTCTTGATCTTTTTCCATGAGTTGGGGCACTTTCTCTTGGCCAAGTTATTCAATGTTAAGGTTCTTAAATTTTCACTTGGCTTTGGCCCTAAGATGATAGGGAAAAAGATAGGAGAAACCGAATATGTAATCTCAGCCTTTCCTCTTGGCGGTTACGTTAAGATGTTTGGTGAAGAAGACGATGAAGAAATAACCCCAGAAGAGGCCCATCGATCCTTTTACAGGCAGCCTGTACTAAATAGGATTGCTATTGCAGCCGCTGGCCCTATCTTTAATTTTCTCTTAGCCTTCCTTCTTTTTTGTGTCATTTACTTAATATCAGGCTACCCTATCATTACTGCAGAAGTTGGGCAAGTTAGACCCAACTCCCCTGCCCATAAGGCTGGAATACTAAAAGGTGACATTATCGAATATATTGAGGGCAAAAAAATCAATAAATGGAGGGATATAAAAGAATTCGTAGAAAAGAGTCCTGACAGGGGCTTAAGAATGGTAATCATGAGGGGGGATAAAAGGATCTCAACAATTGTTTTTCCAGAAGAGGAGATTGTTAAAAACATCTTTGGCGAAGAGATTAAATCAGCATTAATAGGAATTGTAACTAGTGGAAACATAAAGAAATTAAAATTAACTCCTTTACAGGCAATTAAGGAGGGAGGGAAAAAGACATGGGAAGTGACATCCTTAACAATCTTGGTAATTGTAAAGCTATTTCAAGGTGTTGTTCCTCTTAAGACAGTTGGTGGGCCTATCATGATCGGACAGCTGGCAGGGGATATAGCAAGGGAAAATTTAGGTTACCTTTTCCCCTTTATGGCTGTTATAAGTATCAATCTCGCCATCTTAAATCTTCTTCCAGTACCAGTTCTGGATGGCGGCATGATCCTTTTCTGTTTGATAGAGTTTATAATAAGAAAACCAATAAGTATTAAAAAAAGGGAGATGGCCCAGAAAATAGGTTTTTTCCTTCTTATCCTATTAATGGTAATCGTCTTTTACAATGATCTTGTAAGAATAATAACTAAGTAAGTGAAGATTGGAAATTTTCAATAGAAAATAGTCAATCGAAAATCGACAATTGAATATCCTTTCTATAAATACATCAACCAACCAGTACAGCCTGGCAGTAATGAAGGGTGAGATTCTTTTAGGTGAATATATCCTTCCTTCCGGGTCAAGTCACTTTGGCGATCTTATGCCGTCCATTGATGACTTGCTCAAAAAGGTGGACTTAAGGCCTCAAAAACTGGATGGCTTAACAATTGCATTAGGACCAGGGAGCTTTACCGGTATTAGAATAGGTCTGGCTGTTGCTAAAGGTCTCTCTCAATGCCTTGATATACCAATAATTGGCGTTCCCACCTTAATAGCTATGGCCAATCAGCTTCCTTATTTACATGAAGATATCTGCCCTCTTGTGACTTCACGGAAAGGGGAGGTGTTTACTGCACTTTTCAGATGGGGTTCTGATGGCCACTTATCGAGGCTTAAAGAAGACACATGTTTAAGAATTAGAGACCTTAGTTACATAACTGGAAACAATACAATCTTTATAGGAAATGATTTTTCTAATCAAGTCCCGATCATAAAACAACAATTGGGAGAAAAAAAAGTATTAGCACCTGCAAATCTCTGGAATCTTAAGGCCTCATCCGTAGGTACTATAGGGTTAGAAAGGCTAAAAAAAGGGGGCTCAGATAGTTTAAGCGAACTGGTTCCAATCTATCTTAGAGAAGCAGATATACGCTTACCAAAGAAGGTGAGTTAAAAAAGTTAGGAGTTAAAGGTTGGTTTAGAAGTTTATTTGTTAACTTTAGGCATTTTAGGCACTTATTAACTTTAGGCAATTCTTAAATGTCATATTGACAAATAATTAAATTTATACTAAACGCTAAAAAAGATAAAATCAAATCTTACAAGGACTTAGATTGGACCAAAAAAGGATAAACAATAAGCTGCCTATTGCCTGGGAAGGAATTCCTTTTATAATTATTGGAGCAGGATTGACATCTGTCTCTTTAATTCTAAAATGGGAATTTTTTGCCATTCCAATGGCAGTGTTAACCTTGCTTACCATCTATTTTTTTCGAGACCCGGAGAGAAACCAGGCAAATGAAGAAAGGGCGGTTCTTACGCCAGCAGACGGAAAGGTACTATCAATAGAAAAACTAAATCATGGAGATAATCACTTTAAAGATAAGGCGATAAAGATAAGCATATTCATGTCCATCTTTAACTCCCATATTAACAGGATCCCCATAAGAGGCAACATTGCTCAACTATCCTATCACCCGGGCAAATTCTTTTCAGCAAATAAGGATAAGGCCTCTCTCTACAATGAACATAATATTGTAACCTTAGAAACCGATAATAGGAAAAAGATTGTCTTTATTCAGATAGCCGGTCTCATTGCCAGGAGGATCGCCTGTTGGGTCAAAAGGGGAGATTATGTGGAAACCGGTCAAAGATTTGGCCTAATCAGGTTTGGCTCAAGGCTTGAAGTCTATCTTCCACCTGATACTACAATCACGATTAATAAAGGGGAGAAAGTTAAAGCTGGTCATACAATTATAGGATATCTTAGTGAGAGTGAAAACCAGAAATAGATCTAAAAAGAGGAATAAAAAGGGAATATTCATCCTCCCTAATCTATTTACCTCCTGCAGCCTATTTTGTGGATTCTATGCCATTATTGCTGCTATCCAAGGCAGATATGACCCTGCAGCCATTGCCATCCTTATCTCTTTTATATTCGACGGATTGGATGGAAAAATTGCCCGTTTCACCAATACAACCAGTAAATTCGGTGCCGAATATGATTCTCTATCAGATCTGGTTGCCTTTGGTGTTGCTCCTGGACTGCTGGCCTTTGAGTGGTCCCTGAAACCATTTGGAAGGCTTGGTTGGTTAGCTGTCTTTTTGTATATTATCTGCGGTGCATTGAGGCTTGCCAGGTTCAATATTCAAAAAAGTAATCTCGAATCTCGCCACTTTAAGGGATTACCAATCCCTGGAGCAGCTATCTTTATAGCCACCCTCGTGCTCTTTATCAATTCTTTTGGCGGCCTTACTGAAAACAGATATCTCATTATTATATGTACCATTTATCCCCTTTCATTTCTTATGGTTAGCACAATTGACTATCTTAGTTTTAAAGAGCTTGAGCTTTTTAAGAAAAAACCCTTCAATGTCCTGGTAGCCACCATCCTTCTGTTTATTGTTGTGGCTTATAAACCAGTCTTGATGTTATTCCTTTTCTCTACCATGTATGTTATTTCAGGTCCTGCAATAACGCTCTATCACCTCGCACGTAGATCTGCAAAGACAGCTCCCTCTATGATCGATTCCTATCCTGAGAAAAGAGAAAAGGGGTTAAAAAATGAATTATAAAGATCCTGATAGTGTCCGTTTTCAGTTGTCAGTAAAAACTTGTCCAAGGCTGGGGGCAGTTATTATTCTGTAAAATCATCATGAGAATAACTGGGGGTATGGTAAAGGGCCGCCGGCTGGTAAATTTTAAAGGACTTAATATCCGGCCTACCTCAGATATGGTGAGGGCTTCTATCTTCAACATACTGGGCCAGACAATGACCGGGCTTGCTATACTGGATCTATTCGCCGGCACAGGGAGTTTGGGAATCGAATCCCTTAGCAGGGGAGCCAAAAAGGCTGTCTTTATCGACAAATCAAGCAGGGCCCTTGCTATAATCAAAAAAAACCTTACTATTTGTGGGTATAATGCGCTTTCAATGATTATAAGAGAGGAGTTGCCGAATGGATTGGCCCATATCCAGGATCTGGGGTGCGCTCAATTCGATTTGGTCTTTATTGATCCTCCCTATGGAAAGGGATATATTAAATCCACCATTTATAAACTAAAAGAGTGTGATCTATTGGGTAAAAACAGCAGAGTAGTTGTTGAATCAACCACAGAAGCCAACGATCCATTACCTTCTAAGGTTCTTAACCTTCAGCTTAAACCAACAAGGTCTTATGGATCAACATTGATAGGTCTTTACTTTAATTATGAGGAAAGATAGAATGGGGAAAATAGTCATTTATCCCGGCTCCTTTGATCCCATAACCAACGGCCATGTCAGTATTTTAAGAAGGGCACTTACCATGTTTGATTCTGTTACTATAGCTGTTGCCTCCAATCCTATAAAAAAGCCCCTTTTTACATTGGAGGAGAGGACGGAGATGATACGGAAATCAATTAAAGACGATGATAAGGTTTTCATCGACTCCTTTAGTGGTCTGCTTGTTGATTATGTGGTGAACCAAAAGACCAATATAATTTTAAGAGGAATGAGGGCCCTCTCAGACTTTGAATATGAATTTCAGATGTCTTTGATGAACAGGAAGTTAAACAAAAATATTCAAACGATCTTTATGATGACAGACTACAAATGGCTATATACCAGTTCTACTATAATAAAAGAGGCGGCTAGCTTAGGGGGAGATATTAAGGGTCTTGTCCCTGAAATCGTCTGCCAGAGGCTAAAAGAAAAGTTTGGTTACTAATAATAAACCCTGTTAGATTTTACACGGGACATTATACCACATGTGAAAAAGGAGAATACTATTTAGGGTAATATTCTTGGGCTTCCACATGGGATATTCTAACATGGTAAACCGGATAACTAAGGAGGAATGATACATGGCACTAACTAAAGAAAAGATTATAGATAGTATTTACAATCAAGTGGGTCTAAGCAAAAACCAGGCGAGAAGGGTTGCAGGGAGTATATTAGAAATCATCAAGCAGACCCTTGAAAAAGAAGAAAGTCTCCTTATAAGCGGTTTTGGGAAATTCGTTGTCAAAGATAAAGCTGCGCGAAGGGGGAGAAACCCTCAAACCAAAAAAGACCTACAGTTAAGAGCGAGGAGAGTTATTGCTTTTAGGACCTCTGGTGTTCTCCGGAGAAAAATCAATCATGACATTTAGGCTAAAGCGCCACGATAAAGTTCTCTGAAAATCCGAGATATTCCAATTTCTTAACTATCTGGCTTGCCTCAGTTAAATCTTCAGAAAGAGAAACCCTGACCCGATAAAAGGTTCCCCCTTCATATGGTACATAAGTTGTTATAGTAACATGATCAAAGATAACCCTGAGGCGGTCTGCCAACCTTCTGGCATTATCTTCACCTTCAAAGGCTCCAACCTGAATAGTAAATTCCCCCTTCTTAAAATCCTTTGCTTCAACAAGGGGCTTATACTTATTACCAGACTTGATCTTGCCAACCTCCTTTGATAAGGCAACCACGCGTACCCTTGCCACCCCAGGACCAACCAATCCTATCCCCCTCGCAGCACTATAAGACAGGTCAATAATCCTCCCTTTAACAAAAGGCCCCCTGTCGTTAATCCTAACTATAGCCTCTCTCAGATTAGATAGATTTTTCACCTTCACATAGGTTCCAAAAGGTAATGTTTTATGGGCAGCAGTCTTATCATACATATTGTAAATCTCACCACTGGCACTTCTCTTCCCATGAAATTTCTTCCCATACCAGGAGGCTATACCTTCCTGGACAAAGCCTTCCCCGTTAGGAAGAGGATAATATAATACCCCATTTACCGAATAGGGTTTGATTGTTTCTGGCAATACTATAGCCGGTTTTTTATAACTGGAAACCCTTATCTGCTGCTTACTAACACCACAACCAAAAATCCCTACAATAAGAAGAAAATAAATAAATTTTTTCATGGTTCACTGGATACTTGATACTGGATATTAGTTACAAGTTTCGAGTTTCTAGTTTCAAGCACTCAACAGTTCTTCCACTCAGGTTTTCTCTTCTCCAAAAATGCCTTCAATCCTTCCTGAGCATCAGTTGTCTTCATCAATTCATTCAGATATATATCTTCAATAATCTTTAGTGAGGGTTCAAGATCATCTATCAAGCCAGCCTTAATAGTCTTTTTAGTAAGCCTTATAACCTCAGCACTAAGAGATAGATAAGGTTGTACGAATTTATCAGTTTCATTGGATAAATCAGCTTTTGCAACTACCTTATTTATTAGGCCCATACCCATCGCCTCCTGTGCAGAGACAATCCGCCCTGACAGAATCAAATCCATAGTCGCCTTTCTTCCAATAATTCTTGGCATAATCTGGGCAGCAATTGGCGGCAGCACTCCCACCTGTATCTCCGGCTGGCCAAATTTGGCTGTATCATCTGCAATTACCAGGTCACAGAAGATCGCCAGCTCACACCCACCTCCTAAGCAGGACCCATAAACAGATGATACTGTAACCGCACCTAATTTGTCCATCAATCGAAACATGCCATGGAAACTCTCGATCATCTTTAGTACCAGATCACCCATATGTTCTCCTACATCCACACCGGCCGAGAAACACTTACCATTTGCATTAAAGAGAACTACCTTGAGATCCTTATTTCCTATCCAGTCCTTGAGTATATCATTTATTTCATTCATCATTTCAATATTGAGAACATTCACAGGAGGCCTATTCAAGGTAATCGTACCGAGTCCCCCTTCAATTTGGGCATTAATATATTTCATCTTTTTCTCCTTTCTAAATTATCTGTTTTCCTAATTAAACCTTATTGTTTAATCTACTACGCTTTTTAAGTAACTCTTTTTTTGGGAAAAGTAACTATCCTTATACTTAAAATTGCAAGCTATATCAACTTGATATATAAAAACTGCTAAAAATCGATTTAACCCCCCTATTCCCAAAGAAAAACCCAGAAGTTGCCTTCTGGATTTTTTCCTTTCACATTTTTGCTATTTATTTTTTTACTTATTCTTGTGGCTTTCCAAGCACTTCCGCGAACATATCCATATCCCAGGTTTTCATATCAGCGATGTTCTGGCGGAATTTGATAAAGTCGATGGTATCTTTACCGGTGATCCTCTTGGTGTTGAAGGCCCCAAAGCCTAAGAAGGCCTCACCGCTCATATTAGCAGCCAGCCAGTGCCTGTTGTAGTTCTTGGAGTAATCCCAGAAGAACTTCTTTTTAGCACGAACACTGTCAATGGACTTGATCAGGCATGCAGGGAAGAGGTTTGCAAAGGTCCACATAATCTTATCAACTTCTTTGTCCAGCAGTTCAAAGTCCGCATTGGGTTGATTCTCCTTGACGAAAGCTCTCGCCTCTTTGCCCTCTGCCCCAGTCTTG
This sequence comes from Desulfobacteraceae bacterium, assembly GCA_030612685.1. Lineage (GTDB taxonomy): Bacteria > Desulfobacterota > DSM-4660 > Desulfatiglandales > B25-G16 > JAUWNK01. The sequence continues at coordinate 5,209 of JAUWNK010000059.1, read as the reverse complement.
AACTCGCCATAGACGATTTCTCCATCTTCGACGTATTTGTCGGTAATGATCATGGGGTTTCGAACCCATTTCCCATCTACCTTCAAGACCGGTACGACTTTGCTGATTAGGGTTTTCATCTTCATCTTATAGGCAGACCACATCTCACAGGATACACAGTTCCACATGGCATCCTCCATACCGAGAAACCAGGGGAGAAAGTCAGATGAGCCGCCGTCAGGAGCAGAACCGTGCCTGGGTCCGGCCTGTCCAAAAATAGCCAGATCAGAGGCAACGGCAAGATCGCAGGCCATTCCGATTTCCTGGCCGCCTGCCACTCTCATGCCGTTCACCCTGCAGACGACCGGTTTTTTACAGGCAAGGATGGAGTCCACCATATGATTAAATAGATCCATGTACTGGCCGTATTCATCCGGTCTCAAGCTGTAGAATTCACTGTATTCTGCTGTATTGCCTCCGGTGCAAAATGAGTAAGGGCCAGTGCCAGTAAAGACAGCAGCCACAACGCTCCTATCCAATGATGCATTTTCAAAACCTGCAATCACGCCCTTGACCATCTCTGTGGTGTAAGAGTTGTATTGTTTGGGATTGTTTAACCTGATCCATGACACAAAAAGCCCATCCACCACATTCCCGTCAGGGTCCTTAAGAGGGCGCTTTTCGTGAACCACACATGGGGGCTCCGTGCCCCAGTGAACGTCCGTATGTAATAAATGATCTTTCTTTTCGTTGTCTCTTGGCATCCATTCTAAAGCCATAATTTATTTCCCCCTTTCCTTTTTCTTATTATATTGCTGCTTAAAAATCGGGTGTTAACACTATTCTTTTGTCCGGCGCAACCTTATGAGCCTCCTCAAAGGTTTCCACAATCGTGCTCATTGGACGAGTCTGTACAAAGGGTTCTATTTCAACCTTTTTGGAAAGGACCATTTCCAGGATTTGCGGATAATACTCCGGTAGACATGCCCAGGTCCCGATCATCTCAGCATCAAATGCCATGAGCCTGCTAATGGAGTATTCTAATTTTTGCATGCCAAAGCCGACAATAATTAGTTTTCCGGTAAAACCGAGCAAATTCAACCCAATTTCTTGGCCAGGCTTAGTGCCTGAGACTTCAAAGATTTTCCAGCCATAATTGGGAAGCTGATGTTGTTTTCGGATTGCCCTTAATTCTTCAGATATATCCTTGGGTCCCTTTCCTGATGAGTTAATCACAAAATCAGCACCATAAGAAAGCATCTTTTTAAGGCGTTCCTCAACGATATCAATGGCAATGACGGTGCTGGCCCCCAAGGCTTTAGCTTCCTGGACCATGTATTGGCCGACTCCCCCAACACCTATCACGACCACGTTATCGCCGTTTTCAAGAGCAGCCCTCTTGGCTGCCTGGTAAGGTGTAGTGGTGGCGTCTGCTACCACAGCCAGGTGAGAGAGGGGTATATCTCCCCGGTTTTTGATCTCACATAAGTCAATGCTCGGTACAGGAATATGGCTGGAAAATCCTCCATAAATTCCCATACTGTTACCTGGCATCTTCTGATTCAGGCAGCGGTTTCCTCGGCCAGTCTTACAGAGGTAACACTGCCTGCAGGGCATCACAGCGGGAATTAACACCTCTTTCCCTACCCATTTTTCATCTCCAGCCACCACGGTCCCTGCAATTTCATGACCTAAGGTTAAAGGGGGTTTCGAAACATTAGGGACGCCATCATAAAAGAATCCCAGGTCAGTGTGACAAACTCCACATCCTGCTATCTCTACCAATACTTCACCTTCCCTTAATTCAGGCACAGGTATAGTAGTTTTTTCTAATTTGCCCGGAATTACCTCTCCTGTTTCTTTGTTCCTTGATGTTGGTTGAACCATCTGCCATGTCTGGATCTTATCCGGTACTTCTGCCATTTTAATCCTCCTTAGTTTTATGTTCCAGTTACTTGTTACTCATTACTGGTTTTAACTTTAGGCCTGCCCGCCATCGCGAGCGCTCAGGCGAGGCGGGCGGGCACTTCTTCCTGTTAAATCATCCCGTAACCACCATCAACGCACAGAAGCTGACCGGTAATATAGTTGCTTTCATCCGAGGCCAGAAAAACAAAGGCAGGCGCAACATCTTCTGCTTGACCAAATCGTTTCAGAAGAATTCTGTTCATATAGATCTCTTTGAGCTTTTCATCAGTCGTTATCAGTTCTGACATACCCATGGCCAGAATACCTATGGATATCACATTGGCACAGACATTATATCGAGCAAGTTCTCGGGCAATGGATTTTGTCATACTGAGAATGCCTCCCTTTGCTGCACTGTAATTAATCTGGCCAACCGTACCGACCAGTCCGGCAACGGAAGTTACATTTATGATCTTGCCACCGTTTTGCTCTTTCATCTGACGCCCAGCCGCCTGGGAGCAGAGAAATGCGCCCTTCAAATGAATGTCTACCACCTGATCCCATTGCTCCTCTGTCATTTTGAGCATCATCGAAGGACGCGTAAATCCCGCATTATTGACAAGAATATCTAAGCCACCGAACTCCTCAATTCCCTTTTGCACCAATGCTTCAGCCTCAGCCCCTTTAGCCACATCAGCCTTAAAAAGTATGGCCCTGCTTCCCATTTCTTCGATTGCTGCAACCACCTCCTCAGCCGCATCCTTATTGGATGTATAATTAACCACAACATTGGCTTCCTCTTTGGCATAGGCCAAAGCAATAGCCCTTCCGACTCCCCTGCTACTCCCGGTTATTAACGCTGTCTTTCCTTTGAGTCTCACGTCTTCCTCCACATAAAATTAAACACCCTATAGTCAATTTATAGCCATATTACAACTACATTATAGCTACTTAAATTGTCAACTCAAAAAATCTAAAAAAAGCACCCTATCCCATCTCCTCTATCATCTCCCTGGCAATAACCATCCTCTGAACCTGATTGGTACCTTCAAAAATCTGTGTAAGTTTCGCATCCCTAAAAAGCCTCTCTACAGGATAGTCCTTTGTGTAACCATATCCTCCAAAGATTTGAACAGCATCTGTTGTGATCTTCATAGCAATATCACCGCAAAAACATTTAGCCATAGATGCTATTTTTGCATTTGGTGTATTTCTATCGTGCTGTTTGGCAGCCTCTACCATAAGACCCCTGCCCGCCTCTATCTCCGTAGCCGCATCAGCTAACATAAAACTTATGGCCTGGTGTTTAATCAAGGGAAGTCCGAATGTTTCCCTCTCACATGCATACTTGAGAGAGATATCAAGGGCTGCCTCTGCTATCCCCAGAGCAATAGCGGCAATACCTGGTCTGGACATATCAAAGTCCTTCATGGCAATGAGAAATCCCTCTCCTTCTTCCCCAAGCCTATTGTCTTCATGAACCCTTACATCCTCCAGAATAACCTCTGTTGTATTGCTCCCTCTGAATCCAAGTTTATCCTCTGTTTTTCCAATAGATACACCTTCCTGATCCCTCTCGACTATAAAAAATGTAAATTCTTTTTCCCCAGTCTTAACTAAAACAGTATATAGAGATGCTACTCCCCCATTTGTGGCAAAACATTTGCGAGAATTTAAGATATACTCATCCCCCTTCTTCCGTGCTGTACCCTTAATACCTGCTACATCAGAACCTGCATAAGGTTCTGTTACCAGATAACCTAAGAGTTCTTCTCCTTTCGCAAGGCGAGGGAAAAAGCGATCTCTCTGGCTCTGGTTTGCTGCGACTATTATTGGATAACTTCCAACTGCCTGAATAATAAGCGTCAATGCTGAAGAGGCGCATGCCTTTGCCACCTCCTCAACACATAAGCAAAACATAAGAGTTTTATCCTCTTCAAGTCCACCATAAGATGGTGGAAGAAATATCTGGAGAAGACCCATTTCACCAAAAAGGCGAGCAATATCCCATCGAAAGACACCTTCCCTGTCAATCTCTGCCGCTAAAGGGGCTATCCTTTCTTTAGATATCTTTTCTACACTTTGTAAAATCATCCTTTGGTCTTCTTCTAATTCAATCATAGTCATTAAAGTCTCCCATGTTCCTTAGAAAATTCAAAGGCAATCTTTTTGAGCAAGAGGCCTAAATCATCTTTTTTAGCTCCATTCTTATCCAGCCGAAAAGAAGGGCAGGCAATGGTGAAACAGCCTAATACCTTGTTTTCTCTATCATAAATTGGTGCAGATATCCTGCAGACTCCCTCCCTGAGTTCCTCAAAGTCATATGCATACCCCCTTAACTTTACATCATCAATCTCCTTTTCCAGTTGCTCAATGTCATGTATAGTATGGATAGTCAGACGTGGCAGGCCCAATTTCTGGACACCTCTTCGAAGGGTCTCCCTTTTCATATGGGCAAGATATACCTTTCCTGGGGCCGTGGCATGGAAATAGGGAATCACACTTCCAGGATGAGAATAGAGACGAACTGCTTCTGCCCCTTCTACCATGTCAATGAGTACCAATTGATCCCGTATCCTCACATCAAGCTCAGTCGTCTCGCCACTTTCTTCTGAAAGCCTTTTCAAATATTCTCTTGCGAGGGATCTATATCCAAATCCATTTATCAGTATGTTGCCCATATAGAGAAATTGAAACCCAACCCGATAAGTACGCCTCCGTTCATCAAAATGCACATAGTCCCTCTCCCTAAGTATCTGTAATACTCTCCATAAGGAAGAGGCGGGAATCTTTAGGCCCTGTAATATTTCAGTAAAGCTTAATTCCTCGCTATCTTTAGCCAGAATTTCTATCACATCAAGCCCTCTTGAAAGAGAAGGTGCCAGCGATTTAGGTTCTTTATCCATTAGTTTAACTTGGTAATTCCCTGCAGCTTGCTGCAAGGTTTACACAGTCATTGCGAGCGTAGCGAAGCAATCTCAAGAGGAAAGGAGAAGATTGCTTCGTCGCTTCCGCTCCTCGCAATGACAGGGAAACAGGTTTTTTGCATTCTGATACTCTATAGGTTGTTGCAGGGAGATACATTAAATAAATTCTAATAATAAATTAATTAGTGATAAAATCTTAGTAACTACCCAGGTTATCAGGTTCAAGGTTCACGGTTGGTTGCCTTATCTTCATGCTAGTCTATGTTCATCGTTTTCTAATCTTGAACCGTGCAACTGTGAACCTGAAAAGTTTCTTGTGTCTGCCTCTTCAGTCCATAGTCCTTCGCAAACCCTGAATTATTTGTTAGACGATACACTTTACGAGTCAAGTTGCG
>JAUWNK010000030.1 GCA_030612685.1 Desulfobacteraceae bacterium | reverse complement strand
TTTTCCATGCACGTTATTTTTTGGAAATGGCAGTAAAATATGGCCATGAACTGGAATATCCCCCCACTATGGTGCCAAGTGGATGGGCTTCTTTTTTATACCTTTACAATCTCAGATAATCCATGATGTGGAAAAGCGCCTGACAATCGGATCAACACTGACACAAAACGCTCATGCGTTTTGTGCAGGTTATCCATAGCATTATACAAAGGAATAAAAAATGAATGACGAAAAAGACTATACATTTTCTTTATCCCCAAACTCAAAATCACGGCATGTTGCCGGGCCGTTTGATACCAAAACGCATAAGCCGGATTATGAAATAAAAATCTCTGTTCCAAACCAACTAAAAAGTCAAGTTGAGGTAAATCAAATTCTTCTTGGAACACCAGAAAATTGCCAATGGGCCTGGGACATTCATAATAAGTCATCATGGGAAGCCTTTATCTTTATCAAAAAAGATGGGATTCTTGTCAAAATCTAAACACGAAATTCCTTCAAAAAGCTCCTTGAGATAAGGACAATAAAGAGGCTCAACTTCATAGGAGATAGACGATAAGCATAACTCACAATGACGACTTTTCTTTATGTCTGGCATTATATGTAGAAGTTATCTTTTGTAGGACTCTTCCAATTCCGGTCTATCGAAAAAACATGCCATCTTTTCTGCCTCCTATGAATCTAAAAATTTGTATAACAACCGCATTAAGGCCGACCTAGAACTTACCCAAATAAAGTGGACACTAAGACCTAACTAAAGGAGGGTGTCAATGAAACTAAGCCCTTTAGAGCAATTCATTTGTGATGAGTGTGGTGAGCTTATTGAAAAGCTTGAAGATGGATGGCTTGAATGGATTGATGATTGCAAGAATCCCATCCACGGCTTCAGAATCGTCCATGCTTCTGGTGCGTCACTACGGAGAACCGGTGGCAAGAATTGCTATTATCCAGAAAGCAGTGATATTAGCGATATGCATTTGGATTTTTTCTCGACAATTGATGGGTTAGCTATTCTACTGTCATTTTTTGAAAGAAATCTAGGCACACCAAAGGAGCTTGCTGAGATTATTAGGCGACTGCACATTCCACACTATGAAGAGGCCCGTCGTTACCTTGAAAGAGCGAGTAGTGATGGTTTCATTGACAACATAGACAGCAGCCAGGCTGACCTTAAGAGGGTTATTGAAGAATATGATAATGATATGACTTGAGTCACTGCATGTCGCTATAGAGATTCACATAACCCGTTACTGCACCTGAACTGTCAGGGCTGCGCCCTTTCCAGGCAGATGAGTTCCACCGTTAGGCCTTCATAATGGCTGTAAGGAGAGTACCAGTGGAAGATTCAATGCAGAGAGGACACAAATATTTATTTGGTGTAATCGTGATAATAGTCCTCCTCCAAATATTAACAAATATAATGGACGATGTACCTCTGTTGTTTTCGCTAATACGGATGTCAATATTATTTGTTTTATTTAATTTTTTATTAAAGGGTTTTTCTTGGTCAAAATGGCTTTTATCAATATACTTGCTTCTTGTTGGTGTGGGAGGTCTATGGGTGGGGTCGTATTTGGTTCTCAACAAAAATGCCTTTCAAAACAATTTATCCATAGGTGTTATTTCTGGAATAATCGGAATGATATACATTTTATCATCAATTGTAATTCACTTTTATAAAGATATAAGAGTGTTTCTCGTTCATCAAAAAGAAAGCCGATTAAAGGGAAAAATCAGGAATCATATGGCAAATATTTTGTTATACATTGGGCTTGCCGTTATAATTTGTATTGAAGTTGAAATGCTCCCAATGGCATTTTCCCGTGTTATAGAGCACCCACAATTATCAAAAAAAGTTTTTGGATTAATTTTGTTGCTTCCTGTTAAAATTCCTTACTATGCTATTCCAGGCATAATTCTTATCGCTATAAGCAGGCTTATAAGTGACGAAAACAATTAATAATACATGCGCATTATGTAAAAACAAGGGGCCTCTGCGAAATTCACATATCATACCCGAGTTTATGTATAGACCGATTTATGGTGTGAAACATCGTCTATATTTACGTAAGAGTGGTTCTATAGTAAAAACCAAGCCTCTCCAAAAAGGAATCCGAGAAAAACTCCTTTGTAAAAGCTGTGAAAGCCAACTAAGTGTATACGAAAAATATGTTTGTGAAGTGCTGTTTTGTGGGACTGAAATATATATAAAAAAATTCAATGACCGAATAATCCTCTCTGGATTGGATTACGCAAAAGTCCGTCTTTTCTTTCTCTCTCTTATTTGGAGAATGAGTGTAGCTTCAGAACATAAAATCTGGGAGAATGTTAATCTTGGACAACATGAAGAAATTATTCGAGATATGATCTTTACAGAAAATCCAGGCACACAATGGAAATATAGCTTTCTATCAATAATCCCTTTATTTAATGGAACTATACTTGAAGATTGGATTCTTGAGCCAGACTGGGTACGTACTAAGTTAGGCAGATTTTATAGACTGCTGGTTGGTGGTTGCATCTATCTTTTCCATGTATCGAAACAGCGTCTTGGAAATGGTGCAGGTGAGTGGCTTATTCGCCCTGATGGGACTTGGGCTATGTCAATGAAAAATGCCAATAATATCCCTTTTTTGCGTGGTGAAGCGGAAAAAATCTCTCGTGCAATAAAAAACGAAGCCTAACAAGCGCTTTCACAACCGACCGGGCTACAGCGGCGCTTCTTCAAAGTGTTTTGTTTGCTGATTTTTGACAACTTTTTAAAGCCTGTTGCTATGCCCCGCCCGGCGGGTGAAGCGCGGCGTTAGATCGTCGAGATATAGATTATGGATTATCCAGAAGAATTTTCTGAAATTGATGGAAGGATTTATCTTCAAACACTGTTGATTCTTCCGCAGGGCAACAACCAAGACCTATCTAACGTTGTTTCAATTCTTGTTTTCCATGTTCAATATAAACTTCGATCGATGCTCTATCACAAAGATAGATTCTTAGAAATTGAAGATCATGTAATCAAAACAGCAATAGAAGAGGATAAAGACAAAGCCAGTGTACCGGATGAATTATTCTTTGAATTTGAAGCTTTTTTGTTTCAAACAAAAAGTGTTCTAGATATTACAATAAAAATACTAGAACATCTTTTCCCGAAGACATTTAAAGTCGGCACATTTAGTGATAAAGGTTCAAAACTCATCAAAAATTTAGAAGAGTACAGAAAAAAAATACCGAAACAGTTGGTAAATGTTATCGATCAGAAAGAACGCTTACAACTTGCTATCAAATACAGAAATGAAACAATAGACAATTTAATAGAACTCTTACAAAACGATAAAACTATCTGGCTAGGCAAGGCTATAGATTCAAGAGATACTATTTCTCACTTTAGAGGTAGTTTTAATCTAAGGGAATATGCGTTTGAAGAAAAAAATGGCGAAACAAGTGTGCTTTTACCTAAAATATTAGATGTATATCCACATCATTTTCTAAAAAATACATATTGTAATTGTATTGAGTTCATCCAAGACTTTATTTGCCTGTTTATTGAACTCTGGTTACCACCATTGTTCGCAATAACAAAAGCCGACAAATCTAATCCAACACTTAAAATTTGGCTAGATCAAGATTTGGTTGCCGCTAAGTATATAAAATTCACATTAGGGATGAGAGAATGGGCATAATAAGTATAATTGAAAAATAATCTAACAAGATCAATGCAGCCGATCGCTACGCTCCGGCTGATTTTTTCGTTATTTGCCAAGGTATTGATATGCTAAGAAGACATATTAAGAAGTATTACTTCTGGTATTTTACACCGATTTATCTAACTATATTGGTAATCCTAGTACTAAAAAATTCAGCTTCGCCGATCATTGTTTCATTAACAGGCATTTATCTCTCCCTCCTCTTCTTCTTCCATAAGCAAAACCTAGAAGAGCTTAGAGTATTTAAAGATCTCTTCACTGAGTTCAATTTGCGATATGATAAGCTCAATGACAAAATAGTTGATATAGCAAGCGGATCAAAAACAGGAGACGATGCTAAAAAGACACTTGATGACTATTTCAATCTTTGTTCTGAAGAGTTTTTGTTCTATTCAAAGGGCCTTATCGTCAACGAGGTCTAGGGCTCATGGTGCCGAGGGATGAAAGAAAATCTACGTATTAAAGCTGTGAGTGACTACTGGTCGTCATCGCAAAAAGAACAATCCTATTATGGCCTAACTACAGACGTCATAGAAAAGGGCTCGCAAATCTACAAATAACCAGCGGGTTCTAGGGACGGCGTAAACGCCGCCCCAGACCCGCATCGTTAGCATTTTTTGGAGACTTAGACTCTCAAATCTCATAAGGCACCTGAACCATCGATAATTTCCATATCCTCAAGTGAAATCTAAGAGACGTTGACTTGATTATAAGATCCATATAGATAAATCATAAAAAACTGCTTGAACTTATAAACTGATATTTGTCCCCAATTTCCACTCAAGTGATATCAGTTCACAATTTTCTAATATTCTTCATCTTCGAAGGAGATGGCTGTTCCGTGCAGTTAATCACCATAATTTTGAATTGGTATTTTTTCGGAATGTTTGGCTCTAAATCTTTTATCAAGGCAGGTATGGAATCATACTTTGAAGGCTGCCTAAAATTATCATTCTTGAACCAGAGCACCAGGAAGATGCCGTGTTTCGTCCCCTCATCTTTCAGGTATTGGGGCAGCTGCTGTGTCAATCCGTTCAGCAGGTTTTCATGGTGCGCTTTCTTTAGTTCTATTCCGACTTTAAACAGGCTTCCGTTGCGGGTGTATGTGCAGAGAAAATCAAGACTTCCGTTGGCCGCAACAATTTCCCTGCTGATCTGTATGCCTTTCGCTTCAAGGATAGGCTGAAGATGCGTCTTTATCATAGGCTGGATATCAGGCTCGTTGAGTGGCTCTTCTAGTTTGCTGTCTTTCCACAGGAATTTGTATATGCTGCGAAGCTCAATTGATTTTTTTACTGTTAAATCAAGCGCCCGACTGATGAATTCCCTTAAAGAGCCGGAAGTGACAATATCAGTCTCAAACAGCAATTCCCGGATATCCAGGAATTCATCTGAAAGGTTCAGTTCAGCAATTTTTTCTAAATATCTATTTTTGACTTTCAGGTAACTGTCTAAATTCGTGATCGTGTGGACTTTATGAAAAATGCTGTTATTATTTTCATCAATGTAATTTATGAGATGGTTTGAAATCAGGTTAATGTTGATTTCTTCTCTTTTCATGTCAAAAGGGATCTGTCCGGTGTGGTCGCTATGCAGCTTTCGCAGTATTTCAACGATCCAGTCTTTATGTGGGTAATATTTCCGCCCTAATTTTGCCTCTTTTTCCTCAAAATCGATGTATGTAATTCTATCGTCAACTAAATCAAAGTCTGGATGAAAAAACTCCTGCATGGTGATGCGCACAACAGTGGAATGGTCTATGTTGCCGACTGCATCAGAAAATATTGTGGTCGGCATGCCGTTTATGTTTTGCTGCATGTTATTGAGAAACAGAAATATTGGGTCATCAAACAGGTTCCGAAGTCTTATGAATTCGACTGTATATTTATCAGGATACTCAAATTTAATATAATCCTTCTGGGATTTATAGTGGATCACAAATGAGATTATGGTCTTAACCTTTTGATAATCAACATTTTCAAATTTTATGTTTTCTTTATCAAGTTCGACCGGCTCAAGCGAGAAATTCATGAGATCGACTTTTTCTGGGGAAAAATTCAACATCTCATCCATCTGGGCATATTTTTTTTCACCAATCAGACTGCGGTACCCTGCTATCGTCTCCCGTATGGCTTCTTTTCGCTCTAATAAAAACAGGTTATTATAGATCACCAGATTGTTTAATAAGGCGGTTATTATCAGTTTATCATCATTTTTCTCAAGCTCTTCATACAGGAACTGAAAGATATCGATAAACTTGTTGTTTGCTATCAGCACATCAATCCTGCACCGGATATATTTGGTAAGGATATTGTAGAGCGATTCCCTGTTTTTTTCATTTTCAGCATCTGATTTGTCTTCAGCCTGTTCCAATGCCTGCAGTTCAGAAAATGCCAGGCTTTCTCTTATATCAAGCGCCTCTTTTGCTTTCTTTTCAGGCATAATCCGAATCGCATCAGTGAATTTTTCTTTTAATACCGTGTTTTCAGCATTAAGGATGTTGAACTTATGGTGTTTGTCAAGGTTCGGGGTTGCGATTGCTTTTGTGAATAACTCGACAAGACTAATGATGTGGGTTATATGTGCGCTTTTCAATAAATCTGAACATACTTCAGCGAGTAATGTATTGGACATTTCTCCAAGGCTCACCGACCTTCTTTCACCTGCCTTATTATGGCCGGGGAATTCAATCTGATATAATTTTCCATCCGGGCCGGTCAGATAATATTTGCGCATGTCAGGTGACGGGTATAACAAGACTGAGTGGAAATATACGTAAAGGAGGTTAACAAGCTTATCAGGATTGAGCTTTGCATGCCTTTTTCTATTAACAATATACCCTCTGAATTCTGTGATATTTTCAAAGAATTCTTTTGCATTAAATTTTGTTAGATGGTCAATTTTTTTCCTGCTCATTTTCGGCTCTTATTTTCTTTTGGTGTGCTGCTGAACTTCCTTTTTGCTGTCTTTCTTTTATCTCAGAATATTTGTTTATTTATTATTGCTTGGGGGCGTTCGCCCATGAGAGGAGCAGAATGAGTTTCCCAGCCAACTGGCATCAGAAAAATATGTTTATCGAGTGGGTGTATATAATCCCATTCATTCAATACATCTTTTATAATCTGCCTCTCCTTTGCGACATCTCCAGGAGAAGCTATCATCACTTGAAATACAACTGATTGATAAGCCATTATTGGTTCTCCCATATATAATTTGTATTCCAACCTTAGAGTATACAGCCTATATGCAGTTTATATCACTTCAACACAAATTTTAGATCTCAATTATCCAATAAGTAGAATGTGTTGTCCAATAATGAGTGTAATATTCGGGCAAGGATCATATCTTATTCCGATAAAAATGCCACCCAAAAGATATAGGAGGTTCCGGGGTCACCATGCTTACGTAAGATTGAGTGATTATCAGACGGCCATAAACCAAATACCCTTACCACCTGATTGAAAAGGAAAAAGGCGGTTAAAGAGAAAAACCTTCAACCGCCTTTATTAATCCTGGATGGGTTATTGAATTATTTAAGAGCGTGTTCGTATTTCGTCTTCAGGATTTTGGATTTCAATATCTCTTACTAGGGCAAGTATACCAACAATTTTCGGCCAGAGTTCTTCGATAATGTCAGGATATGAATTGAATGCGTTGATACCAAGAGTCAACTGATCCCATGAATAGTCTATTGCTCCAGTTTCGTATGGTGGAGAAAATGTTCTTAACATCAGCAGACTCCATATTCTTATGACAAAGAAGCTTTGCCGATAGAGATCAGCGGTCTACCGCGTCCGATGAATTGACTGGTTAGGCCAAATATTCAATTTGTTCTATGTCAGAGTCTGGAACCAATTTCACTACGTTCTATGTGATCACCAATTTTTTATTGGGTCCATGGAGATTAAGTGTAAATTCGTTAATAAGATTACGACCCAGAATTGGTTCATCACCAACTGCGATAACCTCAGACATTAATTTTGTTGATGCTATTTCGAACTCCAAAAAATAGCTATCAGCAGGACCAATTGGCACTCCATTTATACCCAAGACATCATAGCTACTCGCACACTCAGCATGAAGGGCTTTAATAAGTGCTCTTGGAAGGCATGTAATGTCTGCTCCTGTATCCACCAATGCATCAATAGTTATCTGGTTAATGCTATCACCTGGAACACGTATAGTGATTGGTAAAACCGGAGCTGGAGGATTATAATTATTATTGTCATATGGATAATTCATGTCATCCTCCTAGGAAATCTGGGTGTAGAAAGATGTACCACTTCAGGCTCTTCTTCCAGCAAACCAATATAAAGGGGCCCATATCCAAAGTCTTTGTAAGCCTGTTTAGCCAATTCAGTTTTTTTATGACCAAACAGAACCGGTTTTTCTTCTCGAATAACCACGTATTGTCCACGATTTGTCTTCATTAGTTCTGGCTTAATACGTTCAAACGCTCGTTTCTCTTGTTGGAAAGGCAAAGGACTTTTCGGAGGCTCTCTTCGATGCAAAATTGGCACTTCTTCAGGTCCTAATGACGGTGACATAGCTACGAGTTGACGAATCAACATAACGGCAAGGGGATGGGGGTCTTTAGGAATACTATCAATGATTTCATTAGTGAGATGTTCTTGCCCCTGATATGGGCCCTTATAAGGAGTGCCAGCGCTTCTCTTCAGCCTATGAAATTCTAAGGTACAGAAAGGGGTCAGATAAGGTAGTTTGATCAGTTGAGAGCTGAAATTAACTATGCCAATTACCAGCTTGCCTTCAAAACCAGGGTCAACCTGCGGACCGACAGTTGCCAATAGACCCCTTCGCGCATATGCCGAACGAAGCCCAAACCTGCCAAGCATGTTAGCAGGTAGCTTCAGTTTTTCATGTGTCATAACAAGTGCGAAATCACCAGGCTGAATCTTCAATTCTCCTTCATTTTTAATATTGATCACTATTCCAGCAGATGTTGTGAACCCTTCTTCCCCAACCCGAAGGTCGTAGCTTGCAGGTTGGAGACACTCCTCAGAAAAGTTGGTGAACTCCTCAATCTCGCCGTTATTCACAGCTTCCTTGATTTCCTCATCTACAAGTATCATCTTTCACCCCCCACATCATAAAAATTTTAATTTTGGGTTAAATCTTTCTTTTATATTTAATTATACATCTTTTTCATAACTTTTGAAAGCGTATCAAAATAAAGGCGTGGTCCGCCATAAGCCTGGGTGGAGAAACCAGCCTCGAGTTCCTCTTATCTTGATGAATCAGATCCTTGATAGTAACGCTCGAAATAAGGTTAATTATTAAGGCCGGATATTTATTTTGTTCAATGTCAGGACTACCCAGCGTTTTCAAAATAAGGTTATACCTAACCGATGAAGTCACCGGTCGGGTTAGACATCTCACATTTTCACAATATATTCTATTTGATTTTATTTCTACTCTAGAGCGCCATATTTTCTGATTTTATATAGATCCTCTTTGGTCAAATTTTGGTAAGATTTTCCAATGTCTTCTAGAATTTTAATAAATTCAGGTGATCTCAAAAAACCTTCTTTATCCATTAGTTCAGGTTTTCCGGGAATAATATGCCTTGAAAGAGAACGGGCGAGTTCTAATATTTCCTCAATTAATTCCCTGTCTTTCCTTATAGTCGGTTGACTTTCAACAGTACTTGATATTTGTTTAAATTTTTCATCTAAATCAGGCCACCAACGCTCAAAAGTGATATCCAATTTTTCAGGCAAAAGTGCCTTGTCAGCCATGGCTCGATTTATACTATGAAGAAGCTTATTTGTATCTTCTTTTGTAGACTTGGCCGCTTGAAATTGTACAAGAGGTCCTTTGATCATTGAATGTTCAATTTCAAAAAGATATGGGCAAACTAAAGATTGATCTAAACTTTTTGATAAAGCCCCTGCTTCAAAATGTATCCAAGAAGACTCTATATTATCAGAAGTTAAGCAAATAATACCAAAATGCGATTTTTCAAGTTCAGATATCACATCAATATACCAACGTGTTCCCTTATCAATATCCTCAGATGACATCCAAGGCTCTAAAGCTTGAATTACATTCGGTAACCATTCCCGCAAAGATACCGCTATCTTTTTGCTTTTTTTACCTGACCAACTTATAAAAATTTTCATATGAAGCAACTCCTAACATCAAAAAGCTAATTTAAATTAGAAAGTTTTTTTTCTCAATAATGCCTACCGGGCTGCTCACCAATGCACGATTTTAGCGCGTCTGGTTAAGCAGCATGTTGGGCGAAAACCAAATGATTAGATTGCTACTCGCAGTGCTTCTTTAGCCTTATGGGGAAGTTGGACAAGGACAAAATAGGATTCGGGATAGAGATAATCTTCACCTGATTCATCAATGACCCTGAGATAACCTTCTTTTTCTGCATCATCATCAGGTAGAACTTGATAAATCTTACGCTTTTCTAAATCCTCACAGTCCTTGTTCTCTGTGCAAAGCGCAAATGCCTGTTCTTTGTTTTCTTTTACAATGATATTAATCCAATAATTTTTTGATTTTCATTTTCTTTTTTCCAATGCCGTGGGCTACATACCAGTGGATTTCAACCTTGCGGATCCTTCCACCAACGGCTACCGTCTCGATATTCTCGATTTCACCTATTATCTCAAAATGCATGAAGATTTGCAGCTATTTGATTTTTCAATTGTGCTTTGCCCAACCTTAGATTGTACTGCCTGTATGCATTTTATACTATTGCAACACAAATTTCAGATAGCAATTATCGAATAAATAAAAGATGTTGGCCAAAAAAATCATAATGTTTAAATCGAAAGATACTGAAAAGCACATGTTAACGGGATAAGGCAGTATATCTTATTCAAAAGAAAAAAACATCATGATGATTTAAAAGAAGAGGAGGGTATTCGAGAAATTTTTATCTTTACCTTTCCCCCATCGTTGAGCATTTGTATCTAAAAATTGTAAGAAAAAAATACGTTAGGAAAAGTAGTTTGGAAAACCAATATTTAATATTTAAGATGCGACCATTTCTCTTCAAGGAGCAGTGCGGAAAGATCCACGCTCTAAGGAAATTTGTCTGGCAAGATAGATTTTTGCCAGACTCTGGTAAGGCACATCTTTCTTGTTTGCGAGGGTTTTTAGTTCAGCAAGCATACCTTCCGGGAGGCGAATTGAGATTGATTTTAACGATGGCTTTAATTTGGGAAAAGAAGCCCTTTTGAAATCTTTTGTATCAAAATAATCAAGCGGAGAATGAGTAGCCCAGAATTCTCGTTCTTCGTCTTCGTTTTTAAATTTAGGAATAGTTTTTTTATCCTTTTTCATCATAAAACTCCCTTTCTCTTTTATTCATATCCCTGCCGGAAATTACTCTAATCAGGTCGCCTCTCCTTGTGAATACCACGATGAGAAAACGATCTGCATCCGTTTTGCCAAATGCAGCCCACCGTTTTTCAGATATAGAATGTTTTGGATCGTCGATAACAAGAAGCGGTTTGTTAAAAAATACCTGCTCACACTCCCAGTTTTCGACCTTATGGTTGATGAGGTTTTTATCAACATTCCCTTGGTCCCACTGGAAACCTAAAAAATGTTCAAATTCGTTTTCCATTAATTACAAAAGTATATGACAAGAATATACAAGTCAAGTCTTTTTAAGGCAGAGGTGAGCTATATTTCTGTATGCCCATCATTAAAGATTACACTGCCTCTGCAGCTTTATATTACTGCAAAACCAATTTCATATTACAATTATCCAATAAGTAAAATGCGTTGCCCAATAATCAGTGTAATATCCAAAAAAGAATTATATCTTATTCCGTAGAAAATGCCACCCAAAAGATATGGGAGGTTCAGGGCATACCATGCTTACATAAGATTGAGTGATTATCAGACAGACGGAAATCCAAAAACCCCAGCAACCTACCCTTGAAAAAAAGAAAAGGCGGTTAAAGAGAAAAATCTCAACCGCCTTTAACTCGATTTCATATTGAATTATTTAAGGATGTCCCGATTTAAGGTTGTGTGGACTTTGATCTATTGGCTTAACTTGAAACTTACAATTCGATTTAGGCTAATCCCGGATTCGGCTGCTTGAATGGCAAGATTGCGATGAACATCTGGTAGAACCCTGACCATAAATTTTCCGCTATAATGTCTACAAGCAATAGGTTCAGGAATTGTCTCTCTATTAGTGTCCATGTCCTTAACAATGTCAGCCACTAATTTTCGGATTCCTTTTAAGGCCGCCTCCGGAGTAGAGGCCAGCCAGCTCAAGCTTGGAAATTCAGCACATAAGCCTACATATTCACTATCATCTTCAGACCAAGTCACCCGGTATGTGTATCGATCATTTTGTAATGCCATGATTTACCTCCAACTTTTCAAGCGCCAACAGCACCTGTTTTACTTGGTATGCTTTGGCCTTCCCTTTATGATTTTGGATATTTATTCTTGGGTCTCCCTGCCAAGGAGTTTTGTAAATCCGATGGCTACTGCTACTTTTTCGGGGTTCCCCAAAGAAATTGTCACAAACCTTGCACAAATCTTTGAATCGAATATCCCTGGGATTCCGCTTCATTTGTGAGAGTATATCACCAATTTTCGTCATATTTATATAGTATCATTATTGATATCATTGTCAAGGAGTAAGGTAAGTTTTTTGGTAGCAAATTGTAATTGCGAGTGATTTTATGGACACACAACCTTAGATTGAACTGAGCCGCTTCGTGTACCCCTATGGGGATTCAATCTAAGAGCTTTAAGACACAGAAGCTTCAAATATTGTTGAAACCTCAGATTATACTGCCTATATCAAACCTTATATCACTGCAACATAAATTGCTGATTGCAATTATCCAATAAGTAATATGTGTTGTCCAATAATGAGTGTAATATTTGGAAAGGTATTATATCTTATTCCACAGAAAATGACATCCCAAAAGATGCAGGAGGATCAGAGGATACCATGCTTACACAAGATTGAGGGATTATCAGACAGCCAGTTGTTTCAGAACCAACGCCCCCTTTTTTTATTTCCGAAAGCTCCTCTTATTCCAGTTCATAATGCAGCTTCAAGGCCTCATCCACCTGCGCCATGATCTTTTTGGGGAGATTTCCGAGGCTTTCGATAAGACGGATTTTATCTACTGCCCTGGTCTGATTGACCATCACTTTAGATTTAGTGCGCAAGCCTCCAGCACCTGAAGCGAGCTCCACTTCAAATGAGTAGACACGGGTTACATTTGAGGTTATTGGGGAAATAGAAATTATCGGCGAATGAGTATTATTTATGTCGTTGGAAACCACAACCGCAGGCCGCGTTTTCTTTGCTTCAGCCCCTATTGTTGGATCGAAGTTGACAAGAAAAACTTCCCCTCGCTTAATCGAGGCCATCAGATATGACTCCATCAAGTTCCTGGTTGATTCTCCGGATATCTTCCGATGCCTCTTTATATTCGGCAGCAAGTTTTTGTGCCTTTTTCTCCTTAAGGAAGCTTTTGATGGCAGTTGTGATAAATTGGCTTCTTTTCCTGGACTCAACTTCTCTGGAGAGTTCTGCAAAAGTATCTTCGGGAAGGCTGATGTTTAAACGAATAGATGCCATTGTGTTCTCCTAATGTGTATTTTTGTGTATAATAATTGGATACAATTTATTTGTCAATTAATTTGTGTTACTTTTTTGCTTATATTTAGAGAGAATAATAACAGCTTGAAAACCATTATCTTCATTAACGTTGATTCCCGAGTTTATCCAGAAGCGGCTTATATATTCCTGATGGTCAGATGGAGTTTGTACCTGTCTGAAGGCACATCTTCAAAATCTGCCGCACACAGCTCATCTGTGGCTTTGGTCTCTTCAATGGTCAGTACCAAAAGCGATTCAAACAGAAATGGGTAAAATATTGGCTGAATGCCTATCCATAATCCAGCTGTATGATCGGAGAAAAGCAAAAAAGCCGTGTCCGATAAAATCGGGATCACGGCTTTTGCACCTTTTGAATAACATTGGTGATTATGAGATGGACATATGTCCCATCCCTGCCTGTCTGCCTATGGCAGAACCATCCGCCCTTGAAAAAGAAAAAATGCAGTTAAAGAGAAAAACCTTCAACCGCCTTCTATTCTGCTCTAAGAGTTATTGAATCATTTAAGCCCGTCCCCCTTCATTAGGGGCCGCCTTGCTGACGGTCTCGAAGTATATTTTGAATAATTACAGGATTTCTTGCGCAATGAAATAAGCCGAACACAACTACCTTATCATCTTCTATCCTGAAGTAGATTGCGTACGGGAATCGTCTCAGAAGTGTGCGTCTGAAATCCTTGTAAATCTTGCGGTATAAGAACGGATTACGTGGTATCTCTTGTGCACAGGTGTAAAAAACTCTAAGAAATTCATCACCTAATCCAGTCGCTTTTTCCTGATACCATCCATAGCCGCCTATAGCATCCTCTTCAACTTCTGGTCGAAATGACAGAACATGGGTCATTTTCTCGTCTCAATCCGCACCTGGAGTTCTTCAAGTGAGAGGAGTTCACCGGGGGAATTGATGTGCCGCTCAAGTCTTCTGTCCAGCTCTGCTTTGTGGCTTTCAGGTACAGGGATATGAGAGTCATCAGATGCGATACTGTCCCACAAATCCTCAACAAGAAGAATCTTCTCCGGAGTACTCAACTGCGAAATCTCTGGAATATCAATTGCACGCATACTCTAACCTCCTTCTTCTTTTTTTGTTTTATCCTTCGTTTATTTGGCACATCTTGAAATAATGGTCCTGGCAATTACTTCAATCACCAATATAGCTGATAAAGATGAAAACGACAAGGTTTGAAAACTGATTCCTTTCCTCATGATTCTTCTGGCACCCTAATGGCGGAGCTAAGGCGGGCGTTTTACCGCGTCGCCTTCAGCTCCTTGTTCGGGTCTTCCATTGCTACTGTTCACTTTGTTTTCCTGTACGCATGCGGCGAAGTATTCGCTTCAATGCCACTCGCACTCGCGTAAGAGGAGTGATCCTGCCGCCTTCAAGGCGAACTCTGAGTTCGACATAGAATCTGGACAGTGATCTCAGCGTCAGTTTGAACAGGTCATCCTGGCCCTCGGTGTCGCCACGACAGATATGGTGGTGGCAGCCAATGGCAACGGCTTGAACCGGCACGAGCATTTGGATCTTCGAAAGATCATCTAAATCCAAGCCTTTCTCCGATGACTCAATCTGCATCGCAGCCGCGCGTACGTCATGCCTGTCCCTTGCATATTCCTCGTAGCGCATGGCGATGAGCTTTTCCCATTCCCGAAGATGCTCGGTCTCGACACCCAAGGTCTTCAGGTGGTCCACGTGTGCCTTGGGGATCCTTTTGTTCAGATCAGAGAGATAGTCGTGGAACTCCCCGGCAACCCGGAGATCGGGCGCCTCGAGCACAAGCATGATTAGGACAACACACGCAACAACCAGCTCATTGAAGATCCTGTCCTGCTCGGCCTGACTCAACTGCTCGAAGCCTGCCAATCGCCGGAATTGCTTGTCGTGAAACAGGTGGAATGCGGAACCCGCGGCGGCCTGCGCCAGAGACGCGGCCGTTGCGTCAGCCATCTGATCGAGTGATTCAAATTGTGGTTTATTCAATGTCATGTAATTCGCAGCGGGTAGTCTCTCACGGCCGAACATTCAGATTATACTGCCTATATGCAGCTTTATATTACTGCAAAACCAATTTCAGATTTTAATTATCCAATAGGTAAAACGTGTTGTCCAATAATGAGTGTAATATTCGGAAAAGGATTATATCTTATTCCACAAAAAACGTCAGCCAAAAAATATGGGAAGTTCAAGGAATACCATGCTTATAAGATTGAGTGATTATCAGACGGCTATTGCCCTATCATCCCTTGAAAAAAGTAAAGGCGGCGAAAGATAAAACCTTCAACCGCCTTTCGGTCAAGCAAGTATAATGAGAATTTCAATATTTCAGGGGCTACCCCTATTTCACTTCCAGCAGCAGGTTATGCTAACGATGGTTAAGCAACCTGGTAAATGACCGGACAATAGTGGGGTTCAGGTATAGGCTTCCCGTTTGTATGGGCTGACTCAAGCCAAGCTTTCTTTGCTTTCACGACCTCTGAGAGAGCTTCCTCTGGAGTCTCACCAAAGGCTGAGCAATGACTTAGATCTGGAATATCAGCGATATAACCCTCGTCATCCTCACTATAGAAGATATTGATATGATAATCTTTCATTCATCCTCCCCAATTTTGAGGTTATGCTTTTCGATGATTTTCATCAACTGTTTCACCTGGTATGGTTTCGATTTGCCTTTCACTTCTTGCAGATTCACCAACTCTGGGACATCGGGGTGCACAAATATGTGGTGACTTCCTGATATTCGATCCAATTTGAATCCAAAAGCTTCGGCTACAGTTGTCGCCTCAGAAAACCTGATGTTTTTTGACCCAGAGAGGAGTTTCTTCAGCAGTTTCTTTTTTTCCATATCTACCTTTCATCAGGGCACTGCAAGGTTATCCTCTGAGCTGGTTTATCAACTGGAAATAGACCTTTCAGAAATCAGCCGTTACATTATACTGCCTATATGCAGCTTAATATGAAACTGTTCGAGAAAGTCCTTTATGTGATTCGGAAAAGGATTATATCTTATTCCGCAGAAAATGCCACCCAAAAGATATGGGAGGATCAGGGGATACCATACTTACACAAGATTGATGGATTATCAGACAGACGGAAGTCCTTATCCCCCTGGCCATCATCCCGGTGATGCCTGGTGTCAATGGGAGTTTATTCTTTTCCCATTCTTTTCTCTTGACTCATCAGATTTTGAGAATTAAAATGGTCATAATAACTCTCAAAAAGGAGGTAAGAGCGTTATGGAGGATTTCCAGCAAATATTTCCGATTACCAAGGCTAAAAGAAATTTCCTCGATATTGTCAAACGCATGGAGGAGGAAGATGAGACCATCGCTATCACCAAAAATGGTGAGCCTGTTGGGGTTATGATGTGCATGTCTCGTTACGAAGCTCTCCTCGAAACCATTGAAATTTTGGGTGATAAGGAAATTCTACGTTCTCTGGAGGAATCAAAAAAGGATTTTGCCTCTGGCAGGGTTTTCGACCATGATGAGGTTTGGGAAGAATAATGGCTTATCATCTGGTCTATTCTCAGATTTCCCGTGATCAGATCAGGTCTCTTCATCCACGGATAAAACCAGTAATCAAAAGAAGAATTCAAGAATTAAAAGATGATCCCTTCACTGGCAAAGCCCTGGAAAAAGAGCTTTCCGGATATCGCTCCCTAAGCGCAAAAAGATTTAGGATTATCTACAAGATTCTTCAAAAAGAGAATGCCGTCCAGATTCATTATGTTGGTCACAGAAAAGATATATATGAAATTCTCAAGGAGATAATCGTGAAAAATGAATGATTTTTCTTCAGCCCCCACCACCCTACCTTGAAAAAGGAAAAAGCGGTTAAAGAGAAAAACCTTCAACCGCCTTCTATTCGGATTCAACGGTTATTTACTTTTTTAAGCTCGTAACCCTTTATAAATGTATAAAAGTCAAGGTTAACTGCCATCTAAGTATGTTTACTTTTCTTCCTATTTCCTTTATAAAATATAAGAAAGTGGAGTAAATGCCACAGGGGCCATGAGTCAGGAATAAGAATGAAAATTTCTATGGCTATAAACGACTTCAAAAAATCATTGATTTTGCATTATTCTGCCAGGCAGGATTTTAGAATAGAAAGAAAGGGAGTAAATGCCTAAAGCATCATCCAAGTATCATATAAAAAGGGAGATATGGGGAGTAATTTTTTTACTCTTAACCCTTATCTTTGCGGGAAGTCTCTTCTCCTATCATTCCCAGGATCCTCTTTTCTGGGAAAGGGCGGGGGCTGGAGTCCAGGCAAAAAACCTATTTGGGGTCGTTGGTGCGCATCTTGCCGGTGGACTTTTTCTGCTCCTTGGTTTTTCATCATTCTGGCTAATAGCCATTCTCCTATTTCTATCCTTCTCTTTTTTCAGGGGAAGATTCCCTTCCGGGGTGATCTGGATATCTATAAGCTTAGTTCTCCTGGTAATATCTTTTTCTGCCTTACTGTCCCTTTACATGCCTGACGGTGTACTTTATCGGGGCACAATGATCAGCGGAGGATTGGTTGGATTACATATCGCTGGTTTGAGTACAAGAATATTTAATTATTTTGGGGCATATACATTTTTTCTCACCATCTTTATTATCTCCTTTATGGTAATTACCAGGTTTTCCTTTGCTAACCTTTTTAAAACAATCTGGTCAATATTTTCCAATCTCGCCATATATACGAAAGAAAAATGGCTCAAATACATAGAACGAAGGCGAAGGGCAAAACTAAGAAAGAAGGCAATAAAAAAGGTTGATAAGGGAAGAAAAAGGAAGATGACTATTATTGAGGCCCCTTCACAAAAACTGGCTACACCAACACAGGAATTTTTTCCCTTTATGAATGTGGCAGGTGATTTCAAGCTCCCCCCATTGGATCTTTTGGATGAGATCCCGAAATCATCTGATAAAGAGATTGAGAAAGAAAGCTTGAGAATGAACGCCCTCCGGGTTGAAGGGAAGCTAAGAGATTTTGGAGTCGAGGGCGAGGTGGTTGAGATCGTACCAGGTCCGGTAATAACAATGTATGAATTCAAGCCTGCACCAGGTGTCAAGATAAGCAAGGTTTCCTCTTTGGCAGATGACCTTGCACTCAACCTGAGGGCATCAAACATCAGGATTGTTGCACCTATCCCGGGAAAATCAGCTATAGGGATAGAGATACCCAACAATAAAAGGAAACTTGTTACCTTAAAGGAAATTCTATCCAGCCAGATCTTTCTGGATTCTCCCTACAGAATCACCATTGCCCTGGGAATGGACATAATAGGTCAACCAGTGATCACAGATCTAACCAGAATGCCACATCTCTTAGTTGCCGGTGCCACAGGAACCGGGAAAAGTGTGTCCATTAATGCCATGATAAACAGTATCTTATTCAAGGCCTCTCCGGAAATGGTCCGCTTTGTTATGATTGATCCAAAAAGAATAGAGCTTGCACCTTACCAGGATATTCCCCATTTGCTCCATCCGGTTGTCAACCGTCCAAAAGAGGCGGCCAAGGCCCTCAGATGGGCTGTCGAGGAGATGGAGAGACGATATACACTTCTTTCTGACAAAGGCGTAAGGAATATAGAGGCCTATAACCGGAAAGTTGGAAAAGATAAAGGCTTAGTTGAGCCTGATGTGGGGAAAAAGATAGATGAGCATCTTCCATATATTGTCATCATAATTGATGAGCTGGCGGATCTGATGATGATCTCCAGCAGGGATGTAGAGGAGTCCCTGACAAGACTGGCGCAAATGGCAAGGGCTGCAGGGATTCATCTGATAATTGCCACCCAGAGGCCCTCAGTGGATGTTCTGACAGGTATTATTAAGGCCAATTTCCCTACCAGGATCTCCTTTCAGGTATCATCCAGGGTGGATTCGAGGACCATCCTTGATTCAATGGGGGCCGAGCATCTCTTAGGGGATGGAGATATGTTGTTTATGCCGCCCGGTGTAGCCAGGCTTACCAGAATCCATGGCGCATATGTGTCAGAAGATGAGGTGAAAAGGGTCAGCTCCTTTTTAAAAGAGCAGATGAAACCAGAATATGATAGCTCTATAGCTGATGAAATAAGCACAGAGGAAGACGTAGAAGAGGAGGGAGGAGAAAAGGACGAAAAATACCAGGAGGCAGTTGAATTAGTTTTGCAAACAGGTCAGGCATCAATATCTTTTGTTCAGCGGAAACTCAGGGTTGGATATAACCGGGCTGCCAGGATGATTGAGGCCATGGAAAAGCAAGGAATTGTTGGGCCCTCCGACGGGAGCAAGCCTCGAGAGGTCTTGAGGAGGAGGGAACAATTTTGAATTCTAAATCCTATCTTATAATTCCCCTTTTTTTTCTTCTCTTTGGATCTATTCTTACTGGAAAGGCATTATCCTATGATAAACTATCAACAGTTATTGAAGGCCTCGGGAGTAGATATGGAAATGCTAAAGGATGGAGCGCTGAGTATACAAGGGAAGCAGTCAGTAAGACTATGGCTATATTAGGAGCAGCAGAGAGGCACGATATGGCCACAGGAAGGCTTTATTTTGAGCCTCCCCACTTTCTCCGCCTTGAACAGGCCGCCCCTCAAGAGGAATTACTCCTTACAGATGGACAGACACTCTGGTGGTATCTTCCCCTCAAAATGGAGGCCTACAAATACCCTGCCAAAAAGTTTGGCCAGGAACTGCGCCTTCTCAGTGATGTTCTTAAAGGCTTAAAAGATACAAAAGACAAGTTCCAAATCACCCTTAAGGCAAATCCTGAGACCAATACCTATCACCTTATCCTTAAGCCAGAACCACCATGGCAAGAGATCGATCATCTGGAACTGATCATACACAAAGGAGATTTTTCTATTAAACAGGTGGAGGTCTATAACAATATAGGTGGACTGACCAGATTCCTTCTCACAGACTGGAAAGAAAAAGCTCTATTTAGAAACGGATTTTTTTCTTTTTCCCCTCCTCCAAATGTAAAAGTTATAGATAATAAATAAAAGATCTTTCAGAACTCTGATATCCATGGTAATAACGTGCCTAAATTGAACTAAAGCACCTCCTTTGTCATTCGTCAATTGTCATTTGCCATTTGACTGCTTACTGCCTACTCTCTACTATCCGAAATCACTAAATTCACAATCCGCAAATCCCAAATCTCAGACCTCAACCTAAAGGATTCAATCACGGCTATTTATTCCCGTCAAGTCGTTTTGCCTCGGGAACTACATTATTTTGAAATGATTCTTCTTAACTTTTTGTATTGACATTTGTTTTTTTGTGATTTAATTATACTAAAAAACATTTTACGTCTAAAAATATAATATCAGGAGTGCAGGCTATGAAGCCAGAAAAATTAGAATCCATCCTGGATACCGCCAAGAAGATGTTTGCAAGATATGGCCTTCAGAAGACGAGTCTGGACGAGGTGGCCCGCATGGCCAGGGTAGCAAAGGCGACCATCTATAATTATTTCGGGAGTAAAGATAGTGTTTACTTAGAAGTCCTTCGCCGAGAAATGGATGAGGTTGTTGAAAAGATCTCATCTTCAGTAGCTCAAGCGTCCTTACCAGAAGATAAGCTAATTGCCTTTGCCAGAGCCAAGTTCCAATATATGCGCCAGGCCATAAATATTTTGAATCTGGATCGTGAGGGCATAGAGAAACTTTTGCCCAGTGCAGAGAACATTCGCAACGAGCTTTTCGAGCGGGAGGTAAATATCATTCTCTCTATTCTAAATGAAGGAGTAGAAAAGGGTATTGTTCACACTAATAATACCCTTTTGACAGCCAGGGCCATTGCACATGGCTTGAGGGGATTTGAGTTAAACTGGCTGGTTCAGGAAAGTGAAGAGCAGATTGAGGGTTATCTCGATGAATTGATGTCTATCCTCTTTCACGGCCTGATGGCCGAAAAGAAGGGAAACAATGAAACCTAATAACCAAGATTGGGCGGTACTCGCCATGACCCTTTTAATCTTTTTCCTGTTTAATGCGGGGTGCGGAGAGAAAGGTTCTACTAATAGCAAGCCACCGGATCCCGAGAGAGAGGTGGCAGTTGTCCCTGCCCGTAAAGGAAACCTTGCTGAGATACTCTCGCTAACCGGGACTCTTTTATCTGCACAGGAGGTGAAGATAACCTCAAAGATCCCGGGAAGAGTAAAGAAAGTTCTTGTTGAGGAAGGCACACCTGTTAAGGCGGGAGATGTCCTGATCAAACTGGAACAAAGGGAACTTTCACTTGCAGTTAAGCAGGCAGAGGCGGCCGTTGCCACTGCGGAGGCTGGCCTTGCTAAAGTGCTGGCCGGGACCAGGAAGGAAAAGATAGACCAGGCCGAGGCCGCACTGGCTCAGGCCAAGGCCAACGTGGACATTTGCAAGATCACATTTGAGCGTATGAGCAACCTGTTAAAGGATCGGTCAATCTCTCAGGCAAAATATGACGAGGCAAAGGCTCGCTACGAAGTGTCT
>JAUWNK010000178.1 GCA_030612685.1 Desulfobacteraceae bacterium | reverse complement strand
AAAGATCCTTAAGGCCGCAAAAGGATATAGAGGCGGCAGAAGCAAGCTCTTAAAGACCGCCACAGTAGCTGTAATGAGATCCAGACAATATGCCTACAGAGACAGGAAAAGGAGAAAAGGTGATTTCAGAAGACTCTGGATAATCAGGATTAATGCAGCTGCTCGAGAAAACGGGCTTTCTTATAGCAAACTTATTATGGGACTTAAAAAGACAGGTATTGAATTAGACAGAAAGATACTGGCAGAAATGGCTGTCAGCGATCCTCAGGGCTTCTCAGAGATAGCCCGGATGGTAGGGTGATTAAACAAAAGTAAGTTCAAATCTTCTCAAAATAAATTGAGTTTTGTTTGTGAAAAAATTATCTGGTATTCTTTAGATAAAGATTTAGGTTTTATGGAAAGGAGGACTTGATGGGAACTACTGAAGATAAGATTAAAGAGTTAAAAGAGAGGGAAGAAAAAGAGCTCGCTATGGGGGGAGAGAAACAGATCCAGAAGCAGCATGAAAAAGGTAAGCTAACTGCAAGGGAGAGGCTGGATCTGCTCTTTGATTCTGGCAGTTTTCGGGAGCTTGATATGTTCATCAGACATCGTTGTATTCACTTTGATATGCCTGAAACATTTATTCCTGGAGAAGGGGTTGTCACTGGCCATGGTACTGTAAATGGAAGATTGGTGTATGCATATTCTCAGGATTTTACCTCTGTAGCCGGTACATTGGGAGAGATGCATGCCAAAAAAATATGTAAGGTTATGGATCTGGCCCTCAGAACAGGGGCTCCCCTTGTTGGTATTAATGATTCAGGAGGGGCCAGGATACAGGAAGGAGTGGATTCCCTTGCTGGCTATGGTGAAATATTTTTCAGAAACTCCTCTGCCTCTGGAGTGATTCCTCAAATCTCGGCTATTATGGGACCCACTGCTGGAGGAGCAGTTTATTCTCCGGCCATGACCGACTGGATATTTATGACAAAGAAAAGCAGTTATATGTTCATCACCGGCCCAGCGGTAATCAAGGCAACTATTGGTGAGGAGATAAGCCCTGAGGATCTGGGAGGAGCCATGACCCACAACACCAAAAGTGGGGTGGCCCATTTTGCCTGTGACAGTGATGCCCAATGTATAGAAAGGATTAGGGAGTTGCTCAGCTATTTGCCATCGAATAATATGGAAGATCCCCCGGTGGTAGATTCAGGAGATGATCCTTATCGAACTGATCCAATGCTTGATACCATCATCCCTGATAACCCGAAGGCCTATTATGATATGAAAGATATTATTCGCTCTATTGTGGATAAAGGTCAAATCTTTGAACCACATGAGTATTATGCCAAGAATATGATTATCTGTTTTTCCAGGTTCAATGGAAGGACAGTAGGGATCATTGCAAATCAACCAAGATTCCTGGCCGGTTGTCTTGATGTCAATGCCTCTGATAAAGCAACCAGGTTCATCAGGTTCTGTGATGCCTTCAATATTCCCATGCTTACTTTAGTCGATGTACCCGGTTATTTACCTGGAAGTAACCAGGAATGGGGAGGTATTATAAGGCATGGCGCAAAGCTTCTATGGTGTTATAGTGAGGCTACTGTGCCAAAGGTAACCATGATAACCAGGAAAGATTATGGGGGATCATATCTTGCTATGTGCAGTAAGCATTTGGGCGCTGACTATGTGTTGGCCTGGCCTACAGCAGAGATTGCTGTCATGGGAGCTGAAGGGGCGGCTGAGATTATTCATCGAAGAGAGATCAAGGGAGCATCTGATCCTACAGCAAAAAAGGAAGAGAAGATTAACGAGTATCGCAATCTCTTCTCCAATCCATATATTGCTGCCTCACGGGGATTTGTAGATGCAATTATCTTACCACGAGATTCCAGGCCCAGGATTATAGATGCCTTCGAGATGCTCACTACAAAAAGGGAAACAAGGCCTGCCAAGAAACACGGGAATATTCCGGTTTAGACCCCAGAGAAAGGAGGGGATTTTAGGGGCTTCGCCCCAACTGGAGTATTGGCCCGCCCCGCAACTTGCATGGAAGACGATATATCGCTGTAATATTTCAGCAGCTGAGGTCATGGAGCTCGGGCTTAAAAATCAGGTCTGGGCCAAGGAGTAATGGAATAGTGGCCCGCCCTGGCGCGATGTGATTGTAGAAAACTATTGCCCTTTAATATCAGGGAAACGGGAACTAATAATTAAGCCCTTGCATGCCAGGTCTGGGCCAGGGAGTAATGGGTGAAGAGAAATAAATTTGCAGGCGTATAGAAATCTGGAGGTATATCAATGGTGGAAAAGAGGGATAAAAAAGAAAAGGCCTATAAGAAGGGGAAGGAAAAAATGCCATCCTCAATCAATATCTGGGGAATAGCTGGAAGACAGGAAATAATGGATATGAGGAGGCTATGGCAGTTAAGAATTCCTCGAAAATAAGAGTTTTTATACCCAATCAGCCTTTAAACTTGCATATTCCCTGTACTTGCAACAGGGTTTCCTTACAGTTCCTCCCCCTTGTCTCAGATCCCGGTCTCATAGGGAGCGGGGATGGGGGAGGTTAGGTGGGGGTGATATTCAGTCGTTCACCCTCCCCTTTGTCCCCTCCCATCAAGGGAGGGGAGATTTGATAAAAGACACTTCGCAGCTCACTGCGGGGTGGTTCATGACATTTAAAATTAAAACCGATACCATTTATCTATAAGTAACATTAAACGCTTGCAACAAAATAAATAAAGATGATATAGATACCCTCTAATGTATGCTCAGTCACAATGAGGCATCTAAGTAATTTTCCCCTTAGGTGCCTTATTTTCAACTCATGTATTAGGCTATGGAAAAAAAGGTAACACTGAATTTAAAAGGCTCCACTTCCATTGAGATCCCTGCTAAAGGCCTAAATGGCTTTCAGGCATTAATGGCCTTGGGAATAGATAGCATGGGAAAGATAGCAGGTATCAAGATAAATGATCAAATAAAAGACCTTTCAACAGAGATTACCACATCAGCAGAACTTGAGCCTGTTTACATAGACTCCCAAGAGGGTTTGCAAATACTGAGGCATAGTGCCGCCCATGTTATGGCAGAGGCGGTAAAGGATCTCTTCCCCGAGGCAAAGGTGACAATAGGTCCGGCTATAAAGAATGGTTTCTATTATGATTTTGACTATGAGAGGGCATTTGAGGCCAAGGATTTGCACAGTATTGAAAAAAGGATGGCTGAAATAATAGAGGACGATCTTCCCTTTATCAGGACTGAGATCACAAGTAGCGAGGCAATTGAGTTTTTTAGATCCCAGGGCGAGACCTACAAGGTCGAGCTGATTGAGGACCTTTCAGAAGAAAAGGTTAGCATATACAGGCAGGGAAATTTTACAGATCTGTGTAGGGGTCCTCATCTGCCCACAACAGGGAAAATAAAGGCCTTTCATCTAACCCATGTTGCTGGTGCATACTGGAGAGGGGATGAAACCAAGGCCATGTTGAGCAGGATTTATGGTATTGCATTTACTGACCAGGAATCCCTTGATGCACACCTTAAAAACCTTGAGGAGGCAAAAAAAAGAGACCACCGCAGGCTGGGCCGGGAACTGGACCTGTTCAGCATCCATGAGGACCTGGGAGCGGGCCTGATCCTGTGGCACCCAAAAGGGGGGACAATACGCACCATCATCGAGAATTTTTGGCGCCAGGAGCATTACAAGGCTGGCTACGAGATAGTTTACTCGCCTCACATAGGCCGGGCGAATCTGTGGCAGACCAGTGGTCACCTGGACTTTTACCAGGAGAACATGTACTCACCCATGGACATCGATGGCCAGGATTTTTTCCTCAAGCCGATGAACTGCCCTTTCCACATCATGATATACCGTAGCCGGACCCGAAGCTACCGCGAATTGCCCCTCCGCTGGGCCGAAATGGGCACGGTCTACCGTTACGAACGTTCTGGCGTCTTGCACGGCCTGCTGCGGGTACGAGGTTTCACGCAGGACGACGCCCACATTTTCTGTCGCCCCGACCAGATTGAGGATGAGGTCCTGAGATGCCTGGACCTGGCCCTCCATCTCCTGCGCTCCTTTGGCTTCCACGAATACGATGTAATACTATCCGTCCGTGACCTGGAGCGCAAGGAGAAGTACATCGGCGACGATGATATGTGGGAGATGGCAGAGGGGTCTCTGGTTAAGGCCCTGGAGCGCAGGGAGCTGCCCTACAAGAGTGAAGAAGGCGAGGCGGTCTTCTACGGGCCCAAGATTGACGTAAAGATCAAGGATGCCCTGGGTCGCGCCTGGCAGTGTACAACCATCCAGTTCGACTTTAACCTGCCGGAGCGCTTTGACATGACATTCATCGGCAAGGATGGGCAGGAACACAGGCCTTACATGGTGCATCGGGCTCTTCTTGGTTCCCTGGAGCGCTTTTTTGGCATCCTCATCGAGCATTATGCAGGTGCTTTCCCAGTCTGGCTGGCGCCGGTACAGGCTATTATTCTTACAATCACTGACCGAAATATACCTTATGGGGAAGATTTGTTTGAGACGTTGTTTGGGGCAGGAATCAGGGTAGAGCCAGACTTCAGGAACGAAAAACTGAGCTTTAAGGTGAGAGAGGCCCAGACGAAAAAGATTCCTTACATGATAATTATCGGTGACAAAGAAATGGAATCTGGTAATGTAACCATTAGATTAAGGGATGGACAGAATCTTCCACCTATGTCGCCAAAGGAATTAATAGAGAGGATAGAGGATGAACTAAAGTGTCTTAAGTGAGCGCTCGAACCTTCAACAGGCACGGATAGCGGTAAACGTTTTTTAACTTTAGTCACTTTAGGCACTTTTACCCGCCAGACTTATGGCGGGTTAAACTTTAGACACTTCTTTCAAGGAGGTAACTATCACCAAAAAACCGCTCGTAAGGATTAACGAGCAAATCAGGGCAAAGACAGTCAGACTAATCTCAGCAG
>JAUWNK010000007.1 GCA_030612685.1 Desulfobacteraceae bacterium | reverse complement strand
CTGCTGAGATTAGTCTGACTGTCTTTGCCCTGATTTGCTCGTTAATCCTTACGAGCGGTTTTTTGGTGATAGTTACCTCCTTGAAAGAAGTGTCTAAAGTTTAACCCGCCATAAGTCTGGCGGGTAAAAGTGCCTAAAGTGGCTAAAGTCCACCCTGGCACTATGTACTATGATGAGCCTACTTATTATTAATGAGAGAATAATATTGTTTATATTTTTCATTATGCTTTATACCCCAGATAAGAATTAATTAATCAAACGTAGGGGCTTGATTTATCAAGCCCTAAAGTGGGTTCGATAAACCCGCCTGCCGGATGGCGGGCAGGTCGAACCCCTACATTTTTTAACATTTTGGCTTCAATAAAAAAAATTAAAAACGTAAACTACTTTATGGCACAAGTAATATATTCACTTTTGCTCTACCGTGTAAGGAGGGAAAGGTATTGGTGGCTTACGCTCTACATCAGAAGGAATACCCATAACACGGCAAGCTTTTTTCCTTTTCTTCAGTTTTAAATAATCGAGCACTAAATCTCTTTTCATGAGCTGTATCGCCCGGGCTGGGTCCACTCCCTTGGGGCATACATTGGAGCACTCTCCGGCATAGTGGCAATTGAAAGCACTGTGCGCAGCCCCCACAATCCTTTTTCGCCTCTCGTAACCTCCATCGCGAGAATCTGTGTTATAGCGGTAGGCTTGAGCAAGTGCCATTGGCCCTAAATACTCCCTGTCAGTTGCCATGGTGGGACAGGCAGTCATGCAACAACCGCACTTAATACAATATGAAAACTGAAGATATCTTTCCAGTTCATGCGGTGTTTGGAAGAACTCCCCTGTAGGATTTTCCATCTCTTCAGCATCCTGCCTCTGGATGTAAGGCTCAATAGCAACGTGATCTTCGAAGAGGCGAGTTAAATCCGGTACCAAATCTCTTATAATATCAAAGTTAGGCAACGCTGCCAATGTTAAGGCGCGATCCGTTATATCCAGAATCTGGGTATTACATGCTAACGTGGGCTTTCCACTTACGAGCATGGCACAGGAGCCACATACTCCCATCCGGCAAGAAAAACGCCAGGAGAGACTTGAATCCTGGTTTTGCTTAATCTGGTGCAATCCATCCAGTATGGTCATCCCAGATTCTACTTTAACAGTGTATTGTTCCCAATGAGGGATATCATCCCGCTCGGGATCAAAACGACGAATATGAAAAATAATATCGCTTTTTTGCAGATTTTCTTTCTCCATCCTCCTATCCCTCCTAACCTGCTGCCTTCACGGTTTGCACCGCAATGTTAGCAAAAACCCCAACAGAAAAGAGTGTAATTCCGATAATCCACACAGCAATAGTAATAAAACTCTGGGTACGTTTCTTTAACCCTAACTCAAACAGAATGGTACGTAGCCCGTAGAATCCATGGTAAAGAGCTGCTGCTAACAGGATAATATAAATAGTAGTGAAAAAAGCAGAATGGCTACGATAAATTACATTCTTCCAATCAAGGGCTGAACCGCCGGCAGGATTAAAGATTCCCAAGAGTCCATCCATGTGAATAATCATCATATGAAAAAAGAGAAGGACAAAAACTACAATCCCTGCAATGATAAAAAAGGTCCAATACCCCACTTCACTTTTCATATCTCTCATAACTGCCTCCTTAGTGCCCTAAAAACATGAGATCAAATCCCCCTGCTAAAATAAGAAGGGTAGCTAATAAGAACATTATTACCATTAAGGGCCGCTGGGTATTCAGCGATGATTTATATGGATAAACTGGCTCTTCTGCCTTTCCCACGGCCCAGCCGAGTTCAATTAAAATAAGCCGGATGCCGTTTAAGGCATGGAATGCAAAGCCTATAATAATGAACAGCTCGCCAACCTTGAAAACTGGATGTTCCATGACCTTCATCACAGGATTCCAGATTTCCGGGCCAAAAATCCTAAGATTGCCTTCAAATATGTGAAGGATGAAGAAAATAAGCACACCAACTCCTGCTAGCCTGTGTATAATATATAGATAGCGTTCTATGCCCCATCGGCCACCTCCTAACCAGCCGATTATGCCCAATCGATTATCATACATCTTTTCATTATTACTCATCTTCTCCCCCTTAATACTTCCACGGTAACGTCAAAGTCCAGGGCCTGAATACCTCTTTTTTTAGCCATGCTCCAAAACAAGGTGCTACACAGGATCCCGATAATCGGGATTTGAAGCAACTTGTCAATGTTGATAGATGCTCCGCTTATTTAAATCCCGATTATCGGGATCACGCTGATGCCTATATTAAGGAGCATGCTAAAAAAAGAGGTATCCATGCCCCTGCACCTGCATAGCAAAAAAGATACCCATACCCAGCAATAATCTTAAAAATCAATAACTTATGTTTCACTATGGCGTGGTCCTGTTAATACTTCCGCTCAACCGGTTTCCATTTGGTAATAGCTACCGGCTTATAGTCAAGTTTTGGTCCATCCTTGCTAAAACTTACTAAGGTGTGCTTGAGCCATTTCTCATCGTCACGCTCTGCAAAATCGGTCCGGGCGTGCCCTCCCCGGGACTCTTCTCGCGCCAGGGCCGCTGTCAACATTGCTTCCGCCAGATCAAGAAGATTCTCTGTCTCAAAGGCATTTATCAAATTAGTATTATAGACATAATTCGTGTCCTTAATATATATATCCTCAAATCGTGCCTTTAGAGCCTTGATCTTTTTTAGTCCTTCACTTAAACTTTCTCCATCACGATAGACTCCAGCATGTTGATCCATTGCCACCCGCAACTCACTCCGGATTTCATATGGATTCTCTATGCCCTTCTTTTGAAGAAAATCAACAAATACACGGCCTAATTCAGCATCTACTTGATCCATAGCCAGTTTGGGCAATGGTGGGTTGGAATTTAGATACTTAACAACTTCTTCCCCGGTTATTCCTCCCCACACCAGACACTCAGCCGTGGAATTCGTACCCAGGCGATTGGCACCATGCAGTGAGTTACAAGCAACCTCTCCAGCTACCCAAACTCCCCCCATCTTTGTTGCACCATTAATATCCCCCTCAACTCCCCCCATGCTGTAATGGGCAACTGGACGTACCGGTATGGGCTCAAAAATGGGATCAAGACCAATAAACTTCATGCATACTTCCCGGATCAATGGCAAGGCATGATTGATCTTATCCGCTCCTAAGTGAGTCAGATCCAAATGGATATAATCCAAACCATTTGGTTCTTTGAAACCACGTCCCTCTAAAATTTCGGTCATCTCGGACCGGGATACGATGTCACGGGGTGCCAATTCCATCTTTTTTGGGGCATACTTTTCCATTAGTCGCTCACCTTCGGAATTTCTAAGGTATCCTCCTTCACCCCTGCATGCCTCAGTCATAAGAATACCAGAAGGGACAAGACCTGTAGGATGGAACTGGAGGAACTCTGGATCCTCCAGGTTCAATCCGGCGCGATATGCTATGGCCTGGCCATCTCCGCTAACGGTTTGCGAATAAGTGGTAAAACCGTAAAGAGTCCCAAGACCGCCAGTAGCAATGATCATCGCCTTTGCCCGCAGGATGACAAACTTACCCCCGGGCATATCAATAGCAGTAAGTCCTTGAAACTCTCTATCTGAGGTAAGGATAGAGGTAACAAAAAATTCATCATAACGTGAAAAATTCTTATACTGCATCAGGGTATCATAGAGGGTCTGAACCTCGAAAAAGCCGGTTTTATCCGCAGCCATCGTTGCTCGAGGATAACTATGACCACCGAATGGACGCTGCTTGATTCTGCCATCTTCATTCCGCGACCATGGCATACCCCAGTGGTCAAGAAGTAACATCTCTTTTGGACATAACTCCACAAACCGGTCTACCACATCCTGATCTGCCAGAAAGTCAGAACCCTTAACAGTGTCCCAGGCATGAAGGTCAAGACTGTCTCCTTCTTCCTCCCGGAGTACTGCCGCAGAACCTCCTTCAGCACAAACGGAATGGGGGCGATGTATTTGTACCTTAGATATAAGACCTATACTTGCAGAGTCCTTAAGTTTTCGGGCAATTTCTACCGCTGCACGAAGCCCAGCCAACCCTGTACCAAAAATCAAGACATCATGGGTTATAACTTCCATTCTCTTGGCAACATATCCCAAACTTTCCATATCCCTACCATCCTATCAATATCTCAGTTATTCTTTGCTATACTTCTTTGCACCTTCTACATAGAGATCATTCCCTTTAGTGTCATTAATTACTACTACGGGAAAATCCTCTACCTCCAATTTCCGGATAGCCTCAGGTCCTAAATCTTCATAGGCAACAATCTCGGCTTTCTTGATGCTCTTGGCAATAAGAGCGCCGGCTCCCCCGGTAGCTCCAAGGTATACTGCCTTATATTTTTTCATGGCTTCAATAACCTCTAAAGCACGATTTCCTTTACCGATCATTCCCTTCATCCCGAGTTCAATTAGCTTTGGGGCATAGGCATCCATACGGTAGCTGGTAGTCGGACCTGCGGAACCGATAGGATTCCCTGGCTTGGCCGGAGAAGGCCCCATATAGTAGATTATCTGGCCCTTAACATCAATGGGAAGCTCCTTGCCTTCGTTTAGAAGATCAATCAATCTCTTATGGGCAGCATCCCTCCCAGTATAAATGATACCATTTAAAAAAACCTTATCTCCAATGTTTAGTTTCTCCACATCTTCAGTTGACAATGGAGTTGTTAATTCTATCTTATTTGACATGCCCTCCCTCCATCTAAATAATAGCCTCCTTATGTCTCGACGCATGACATTGAATATTTACCGCCAAGGGCAAACTTGCTATGTGACAGGGTTCGACCTCAAAAAATATATCAAGTGAGGTAGTATTTCCTCCATAACCCATCGGACCGATTCCCAATTTGTTAATTCTGTCCAGAACCTCCTCCTCAGCCTTGGCTATCTCCGGGTCAGGGTTCCTGTCACCTATTTTTCGCAACAGTGCTTTTTTAGCCAAGAGGGCTGATCGCTCAAATGTTCCCCCAATTCCTACGCCAATTACCGTAGGTGGACAGGGATTGGATCCAGATTCCTTTACTCGATTAACCACAAAATCCTTAACCCCCTCAATCCCTACAGCGGGAGTAAGCATATTCACACGGCTCATATTTTCAGCCCCCCCTCCCTTGGGGACTGCCATAATTTTTATCTTGTCACCGGGCACAATTTCAAGGTGAATGATAGCCGGAGTATTATCTCCGGTGTTTTTCCTTGAAAAAGGATCACAGGCCGATTTTCTCAAGTAACCTTCCATATATCCTTGTCTTACTCCATCGTTGATAGCATCTTTAAAATTACCTCCAATGATATGAACATCCTGTCCAAGTTCAACAAATAAAACTGCAAGTCCTGTATCCTGACAGATGGGGGAGTTTTCTTCTCGAGCAATCCGGGCGTTCTCCTTCAATTCTTTCATGACCTCCCTGGCTACCGGAGACTCATCCTTCTCTATTGCATGATCAAAGGCGGCCAGAACATCCTCTCCTAAATTGCAGTTAGCATCCATAAAGAGATCCCTAACCACATTTGTGATTTCATCAGTATGAACTTCTCTCATTGTTTCTCCCCTATTTAACCGGTTGCTTCAACAATCAGAGCACCTTTTAATATAAAGTGAGCCCCATTGTCAAGGCAAGTATTTGTAAGGGAAGACCTCTATGGGTAAAAGTAAGAGATACAGAATAGGAGGTTAATGTTAAAATGTTTTATAGGTTCCACAATTACTTAATTGCTGAATATCGGTTGACATTTGCTTGAATATTCAATATCTATTTTAATTGATTATAATTTAGATATAAAAAGGTCTCTTGATAGGGCAGTATAAAATATTAAAAAAAATTACAGAGGAAGAAATCCGGCAGCAGGTTAAGAAGATTGCCCGGGATATCATTAAGGAATACCAG
Source organism: Desulfobacteraceae bacterium (assembly GCA_030612685.1). Lineage (GTDB taxonomy): Bacteria > Desulfobacterota > DSM-4660 > Desulfatiglandales > B25-G16 > JAUWNK01. The sequence continues at coordinate 32,231 of JAUWNK010000007.1, read as the reverse complement.
AATCGAGAGCCAATTCTGATAGGCATCTTAAATGGTGTCTTTATTTTTCTCTCTGACCTTGTTAGAGAGATTCCCATACCATTGAAGATAGATTTTGTCAGGTTAGCCAGTTACGGCTCAAAAAATGTCTCAAGCGGTGAAATTAAATTAACAAAGGACATTGAGTTACCAATTGAAGGGAATCCTGTAATAATTGTTGAGGATATTATTGATACAGGATTAACGTTGTCCTATCTGGTTAGACATATCAAGGAAAGGGAACCTGAATCTGTTAAAATCTGTGTATTAATCAATAAGCTTGAGCGAAGGGAGAAAGAAGTAATGATAGACTACTGGGGCTTTGAGATAAAAAAAGGCTTTGTGGTTGGCTATGGCCTGGATTATAATGAAAAATTTCGATATCTGCCTTATATCCTTAACTTGGAAATGAAGGATTAATTTAAGGAGAATAAACATGATAATTGAATGTGAGAGATGCAACACTAAATTTAACCTTGACGAAAATCTTCTGAAAGAAACTGGCTCAAAGGTTAGATGCTCCGTCTGTAAATATGTATTCACAGCCTTCCCGCCTGCAGCAGAGCCTGAGATTGAGGAAGCTCCCCCACAGAAATTAGAAGAGGTGGGGGTTATGCCCACAGAGGAGATTCCTAAAGAGGAGGATCAGCTCTCAGATTTTGAGAAAACCCTTGCCGAAGAGATTGAGGAAAAGGTTGGTCAGGAAGAGGGAGAGATAGAAGCAATTTCTTTTGAAGATTTAGCTGGTTTAGAGGAAGGCCCTGTAGAGGAGGGGGAAGAGGAAAAAGTAGATATCGATGAGGCAATGGATAGGGCTGCAAAGGTTGAAGAAGAGATTATAACTGAAAAGAAAATGAAAAGAGAAGAAGAGATAGAAGAACCAGCCAAGCCACGCCCGATTATTAAAAAAAGGCGCAGATCAATATTATTGATTACAATTTTGTTAGTAATTCTTATCCTTGCCGGAGCTGTTGCCGCTTTGAATTTCTTTAAACCAGATTTCCTGCCGGAATTTTTACCTTTCTTTAAAAAACCCCTATCTAAAGAACAGGCTTTTGACATGGGAAACAAAAGACTATCCTTTAAAGATTTAAAGGGTTCTTTTGTTAATTCTGAAAAACTCGGCAAACTCTTTGTGGTTAAAGGTTTAGTAACAAATAATTACCCAGATAAAAGGAGTTTTATCAGGCTCAGATCCAATATCCTGGATCCCAAAGGTAAGGTAGTTAAAAGCAAAATTAACTATGCTGGAAACCCAATAATTGATAAGGAACTAAAATCCCTTTCCATAGAAGAGATAAATAATCGGCTAATGAATAGATTCGGCAAAAATAAGATGAATACAAATATCCTTCCTAACTCTTCCATTCCTTTTGTGATTATTTTTGATAAGTTACCCGAAGATATAAGCGAATTTACTGTGGAGGCGATAAGTTCTTCACCTGCTAAAAAGTAAGCTACCCAAAAAACCCTTATGTCTAAACTCGACAGATTTTTAGACACTCCAGTTCTCTTCCCCAGAGAGATTAATATTTTATATAGAATCAAGTAGAAAATATTATCGACAGAAAGCCTCTACAGGCAGGTGCAAACAAGGTGATTTTACCCTATAGGATCGGCGACTGAAGAATGGCCCAAGCGATTTTAAGACCAACGGTTAGCGACTTTCTAGAGGCGGACGGGCATCAACCAAAAAGCTTTTATAAAAATCAATTTCCGAGTTGTGCATTCAATATTTAAATCGAAAATCGAAAATCTAAAATTCAAAAGGGAGGCGGGATGCTTGATCTAAAGTTTGTTCGGTCTAACCTTGATCTAATAAACGATATGCTCAAAGATAGGGGTTATGATCTTGATCTTTCCGGATTTCAGTCTCTGGATAAGAAGAGGCGATCTATCCTGACCAGCCTTGAAGAGCTCAGGTATAGGCGAAATAAGGTTTCTGACCAGATAGCGGTTATGAAAAAGAATGGAGAAGATGTATCATCCCTTATCTCTGAGATGAAGGCTGTCTCTAAAGAGATAAAGGAGATTGAGGCTGAACTACCTGATATAATGGATCAGCTGAATAGGCCTTTAATGGTTATCCCTAATATCCCACATGAATCAGTGGTTGTGGGTAAGGATGCTGATGATAATCCGGTTATTAGAAGGTGGGGCAAGATTAGGGACTTTGATTTTGACCCTCTTCCCCATTGGGAGATTGGAGAGAACCTCAATATCCTTGACTTTTCCCGGGCAGCCAAGATTGCAGGCAGTAGATTTTCTCTTCAAACTGGCTTAGGTGCCACATTAGAAAGAGTACTGATCAATTTTATGCTTGATATTCATACCAATAATCATGGTTATACTGAAACCCTTCCCCCGTTTCTTGTTAACTCCGTTAGCATGACAGCAACAGGTCAATTACCAAAATTTAGAGAGGATCTGTTCAAGGTGGACGGTTGGGACCTTTTTCTAATTCCTACGGCAGAGGTACCGGTTACCAATATACACAGGGATGAAATACTATCTTTTAATGAACTTCCCATCAAGTATGTCTCCTATACCCCATGTTTTAGGTCAGAGGCAGGCTCTTACGGTAAAGACACAAGAGGGCTTATCAGGCAACACCAATTTAACAAAGTGGAGCTGGTTAAATTCTGCTGCCCTGAAGATTCAGACCAGGAATTGGAGTCCTTAACTGCCGATGCAGAGGAGATTTTACAGAGTCTGGAGCTTCCCTACAGAGTAGTTTCACTCTGCACTGGTGATCTTGGATTTTCTGCTGCTAAAACATATGATATTGAGGTCTGGCTCCCGGGACAGCAACTATTTAGAGAGATATCCTCTTGCAGTAACTTTACAGACTTCCAGGCCAGAAGGGCAAATATTCGCTTTAGAAGGAAAAAGGGGAGCGGTACAGAACTCGCCCACACCATTAACGGCTCTGGTCTGGCAGTCGGAAGAACCCTTGTGGCAATCCTGGAGAATTATCAGCAACCTGACGGAAGCGTGGTTATTCCAGAGGCACTAAGACCATACCTGAATGGACTATCCGTTATTAAGAGAGATTGAGGATAGTATGCAGTAAGCAATAAGGAATAAGATTGCGGTATGTGGAGTGCTTACTGCCTACTACTTACTGTTTGCTTATAAATAATGCCATGTAGACAGGATAGACTTGAGGCTTAGCAATGAGTGGACTCGAAGACTTATACAGTAAAATTGAGAGCTACAGGCCTGAGATCATTGAGATGCAGAGGGAGCTTACCTCCAGGCCTGCCTTGAGTCCAGAAAATGGTGGAAACGGGGAGCATGATAAGGCTGAGTATGTTAAAGAACAGCTTTTGTTCCTTAAACCTGGTAATTTATATGAAATTCATGCCCCGGATGAAAGGGCAGCCAATGGATATAGGCCAAATTTGGTGGCTACCTGGAAGGGAAGTAGGGAAGGAAAAGCTATCTGGGTACTTAGTCACCTGGATATCGTTCCTCCGGGAAATCTTTGTTTATGGACCGGCGATCCATATAAGATGAGAGTGGAAGGGGATAAGATTATTGGCCGGGGTGTAGAGGATAACCAGCATGGCATAGTCAGTTCCTATTTTGCCATGAAGGCTATTTTGGATTTAAAGCAGGCCCTTCCACGGAAGGTTGGTCTTGTCTTAGTTGCCGATGAAGAAATAGGCAGTAAATATGGACTAAAATACATTTTAAAGGAAAGGGGGGATCTCTTTAAAGAGGATGATCTTATTATTGTTCCTGACGGTGGAAACGAGGAAGGCACAATGATCGAGATCGCAGAAAAGTCAATGCTGTGGATAAAATTTATCATTATTGGCGCACAGTGTCATGCAAGTACACCGGAAAAGGGAAAGAATAGCCTATTTGGTGCTGCTACATTGATTTTGGAATTGGACAAATTAAAGGATAGATTTGACTTCAAGAATCCTATTTTTAAGCCGCAGGAATCAACATTTGAGCCTACAAAGATAGAGGCAAATGTCCCTAATGTAAATACCATTCCAGGGAGAGATGTCTTTTATCTGGACTGCCGGATTTTACCAGATTATCAGGTAGATAAGATTATTGAAGAGATTACTGCCATAAGTGATGGAATTGCCAGGGAACTCAATCTCAAGATAGATGTTGAGGTATTCCACAGGCAGGGTGAGGCACCCCCTACACCAACGGATTCCCCAGTGGTTGCTGTCCTTGCCAAGGCTATAAAGAGGGTAACCGGACTGACAGCAAAGCCTATGGGCATTGGAGGTGGCACGGTTGCAGCATTTTTCAGGGAAGCAGGACTTCCGGCTGCAGTCTGGTGTACCACATCCCAAACAGCCCACCAGCCAGATGAATACTGCCTGATCAAAAACATCATCACCGATGCTAAAATCATGGCCACCATTTTTTTATCTGGATAATTGTAGAACATATCGCACCTACGGTGCGGACCTGTAGGGGTTCGATTTACCCGCCTGCCACCCGCCTGCCGGATGTCGGGCAGGGATGGCTGGCAGGTCGAATCCCGCTTTGCGGGACGTCATAAATGCCTGCCCGCTCGCCAAGCTTGCGAGGCAGACGGGCCGCCCCTACAAGGACTTAAAAAGGAAATTCCTATACTATTAAATTATGGCAAAAAAGCCCTGGAAATTTTTTTGTAGTTCCAGGGCTTTTTATTGATTTTCTGATTGCTGATTGCTTACAATTAAAGTACTGGCAAAATTAAAAAGGCTATAGATGTAATTACAAAATAGACACCAAATACCAGGAGGAGCCAACCCATGATCTCCCTGAACTCAAGCTTGGCAACAGCAAGCATAGCAATCGCCCAGAAGGGTTGAATCATATCAGTCATCATATCTCCCCAGGCATAGGCTATAACCACCTTATTAGCAGCTACTCCTAACTCTTTAGCAGCCGGCAGTAGATAAGGGGCAGTGATTGCCCACTCTGAACCACCTGAAGGAATAAGGTAGTTTAAAAGACCGGCATACCAGTATACGACCAGCAAAAAGGTGCTGCCACTACACACAGCTACAAAGGCACTGGTAAAAGCGGTTGCCAGGGCAGTATATTTAAACAGACCAAAGATACCGGCGTAAAAAGGAAACTGGATTACAATCCCCCAGACTGCTCTCCCTGCCTCTTCAGTTGCCTTGAGAAAGCTCCAGGGTCTCCAGTGAAATATGACACCAAGCATCAGAAAGAAGAGATTGATATTATTCAAATTTATAGCCTTGGCAAATCCGATCTCACCAATTGTTTTACCAAGCCACCAAAAACCGGCTATGGCCATAATGATATTCCATCCCGGCCACCAGTTTAACCATGCTGATGGGCTGAGCTTGCCAGACGGCCTCTCTGGAGATTCATATATCTTTAATTGACTCATCAATTCAGGCTTGACCTTATAGGTCTTTTCCTCTGAGGGATGCATCGCGGACATCAAAGCGGTAACAACAACGATTATGATTATTAGCAAAATGATATTAAATGGGGTGAAGATAGTCTGGGATGTTGAGATAGTATCTGTCAGGTAGCCACTCTTTATCAGAAAGTTTCCAGGTGTGTTTACCAGAAGCGGTGCAGATGCGGATAAACCAGCATGCCAGGTACAGCCAAGCCCAAGGTAGGCCCCTGCAACAAGCAGCCTGTAGTCTACCTTAGGATTATTTTTGACCATAAATAGGGCCAGCATGGCACTTCCAATCAGGCTCAGGCCCCAGTTAAACCAGGCTATAATCATGGAAAACAGGCACATAACCATAATGGCTTGCCATGGCTTTTCCGTGTTAGGGAGACTGGAGAGGCCATTTAGCAACCTTTTTAAAGGCGGTGAACATGCCAAGATGTAGCCGGTCATCATAATCAGGCACATCTGCATGCCAAATTTAAGTAAGATCCAAAATCCCTTGCCCCAGGCGTGAACAGCCTTTGCTGGCCCCACATCTCCCCATATAAATGCAAAGATAAAGGTTATAACCGTAAGGATCCATACAATAACTATGGCATCGGGAATCCACTTTTCAGTCCAATTGGTTAACCCTCCGCCCCAATCCTTTAAAAACTCGAGGCTTGACTTTTCACTTTTTTCGGCCATGATAAATCCTCCTCTTTAAATTTTTATTACCTGATTATGCCTATCCTTAAATTCCTATCAATATTTGTTATCACCTCCTTTTTCAGGACTTGAGATAGTATAAGATATTTAAAAGAAAAATGAAACATTTTTACTGCTCTTAAATTCTTATCAAGACCCAAAAGATAGTCCAGATTATTCTATTTAAATTACCATAACTTACAAGCTCTTTATATCATGTTTCACTTTTCCTTTTGATTTCTTTACAGATAGAATATAAAAAAGAACATATTCTAAATCACAGAGGTCTTGATGAGCAATACTATAAAAATTGCCCTGGCCCAGATATCTCCTTCCTCTGGTGGAATTAGTCATAATTCAGACAAGGCCAAAGAGTTTATGAGGAAGGCATACATAGAGGGAGCCAATCTTATAATCTTCCCTGAGATGTACCTATCAGGTTATGCGGTGATAGGAAATTTTAACAGTAAAGATTTTCAAAACCTGGCTATAAGGATTGATGATTCTCCAATAATTGAGTTGATTCAATTATGCTCAAAATTAGATGTACATTTGATTATTGGGCTTCCCTTGAGGGATTCCGAGTCAAATAATGTAATTTATAATGCGGCTATATTTTTGGGTCCCAATGGAGTAATAGGGGTTCATAGAAAAATAACACTGCCTAATGGTAATTATCGGGGGGAGAGATTTTGTGAGGGAAAATATTTTAAACCTGGTGATAATCTCTCTGTATTTAAGACCTCCATGGGTATTTTCGGTATCTTTATTTGCTATGAACTTTTTATGCCGGAGATTCCAAGGCAACTGGCAATTCAAGGGGCAGAGTATCTTGTTTGTCTGGCCGCCGGGCCTGCATCACAAAAAAAGGGCTTTGATATGTTTCTTCCTGTAAGGGCAATAGAAAACAGCGCTTATCTGATCTTTTGTAACCTGCCACAAGAGGGAGAGAAGAGCTTTTTTGGTAGTTCAAGGATTATAATGCCAAATGGAAGGATACTTCATCAGGCAAAGATGGGGGAAGAAGATTGGATAATAGGGGAGCTTGATCAAAAGGAGGTGGAAAGGGCAAGATTATATTATCCAAATCTTAAAGACAGAAAAGTATTGGAAATGGTTACCTTTGAATAATGATTAAATGTGTTAATGTTATATTGGGTTACTAATAGTGATGCATTCGTAAAAAATTATGACCCGGCGTCATTACGAGGGCTCTAGCCCGAAGCAATCTAATAAATACAATAAGTTATGCAATAGGAGATTGCTTCGCTACGCTCGCAATGACATGCTTTTTGACTTTTTACGAGATTATCAATAGTGAATGAAATGAATCTCCCTGCAGCAACCTGCAGGGTATCAAATTTTAAAAGCAATGGTCACTGCGAGGAGCCCCGAAGGCTTTCGGGACGACGCGGCAGTCTCACAGCAAAGAGATTGCTTCGCTTCGCTCGCAATGACTACTTTCTTTTGTCATTCAGTCTAATCCAAGATCTAGGTTTTCAATGGTAGAGATAACGTGCCCACAATGTAATTATACAAAAAGTGTTCCTCTTGAAAAGATACCTTCAGGGATAAGATGGGTGAGGTGCCCAAGTTGCGGAAATAGGTTTGAATATCAGAAAAAGGAAGAAAATGTAAAAGCTGAAAAGAGACATGCCACACCATGGGAAAGACGTATGCAGCTTGGTCTATGGAGAAGTGTAAAGCAAACAATTAGATCTGTAATCTTTTCACCAAAGAATATGTTTTCCTATATGCCTGTAAGGGGTGGATTGAGAGAACCTTTGGCATTCGGACTATTGATAGGATCTATCAGCAGTATGTTTGCCTTTTTCTGGGGATTTATGATCTCTGGCAGCGGATTTCCAAAACTTTTTGAGGGTGTTTCCATATCATTGAGCTCACCTATTATATTTTTATCCCTTATCTTCCTTTCACCCTTATTAGTAGCAATTGATGTCTTCATCTCAAGCTTTATCATCCATCTTTTGCTCCTTCTGGTAAAGGGTGGGAAAAACAGATTTGAGGCTACTTTCAGGGTGATGGCCTATTCTCAGGCAACTAAGGTCTGGTCTATATTACCATTTATAGGGGGCCCAATAGGATGGGTCTGGAGGGCTATTGTCCAGATTATCGGACTGCGTGAGATTCATGAGACGTCCTATTTGAGGGTGATTCTTGCGTTTGTAATCCCGGTAGGCCTCATTTTCCTCCTGATGATGGCGGTCCTGATTCCTATGTTAATATATATTACTCAGCAGTATTTCGGTCAGCTATGATCCTGAACATTTTTCTCTTTTGCCTGGGTATAGCCCTTCTCTATTTAGGCTCCGAATGGATGGTCAAAGGGGCAGCATCACTGGCCCTTTCTCTTTCGATCCGCCCTATTATCGTTGGGCTAACAGTTGTAGCCTTTGCCACATCAGCACCAGAACTCCTTGTAAGCCTCATTGCGGCTGTCAAGGGGTTCAGCGGGGTCTCCTTAGGTAATATCCTTGGCAGTAATGTGGCCAATATCGGCCTTGTTCTCGGTGCAAGTGCCCTGGTGCGGTCCTTAGCAGTGGATAAGAAACTGGTGCGCAGGGAGATCCCTTTTATGATCGGTGTATCAGGGCTATTCTGGTTGATATGCCTGGATGGCTGGATAGGAAGAGTAGATGGCGCTGTCCTTTTGGCGGGATTGGCGTTTTTCCTGATCTTGGGGATCATGACGGCCAAGAAAAGCGAAAACACAAAGGATGAGGTCCCTGCACAAAAAAGGAAAAAGGTTTTTTGGTACATCTTCCTCATCCTGATCGGAATGGTGGGTCTAATTGTAGGCGCTCATCTGCTAGTCAACTCGGCCATCTTTATAGCCAGACAATTGGGGCTCAGTGAGGTCTTTATAGGCCTTTCCATCGTTGCCGTTGGAACCTCCCTGCCAGAGCTGGCTACCTCGGTTGTGGCAGGGGCCAGAGGGGAGTATGATATCTCCATTGGTAATGTTGTGGGGAGCAATGTCTTTAATGTATGCATGGTCATGGGAACGGTGGGACTGTTCAATCCCATGTCTGTGGATATGAGGCTTATGCGATTTGAATTTCCGGCCATGTTCCTGCTATCCCTGATCTTGCTTGTTTTCGCCAGGACCGGCTTCACCCTTAGCAGAGTGGAAGGGCTTTTTTTTATACTCAGCTTTTTTCTATTTATAGGCCTGTCATACTGGTTGTCCATGGGGTAACATGCAAATAGTTTCAGGCCGGTTACCTCAAGGATGTAGATACCCACGGGCTTACGCCCGGGGTCCTCTGCCGATTGTTGATAGAATCATTAAAAAAGGTGAATCTTGGCAAATAAAATCGATTACAAAAATGTCCTGAATCCTGCCCAGTTGTCCGCAGTTACAGCCCCAGATGGGCCGATCCTCGTGATTGCAGGGGCTGGAAGTGGAAAGACCAGGGCTCTGGTCTATAGGGTCGCCTGGCTGGTAGAAAGAGGTGTGCCACCAAAGGAGATACTTCTTCTTACCTTTACGAGAAAGGCAGCCAAAGAGATGCTTGAGAGGGCAGCAAAGCTAACAGACAGGAGATGCAGAGAGGTATCTGGTGGCACATTCCATTCCCTTGCCCAGCGGGTTTTAAGGGAAGAGGCAAAAAGGGTCGGCTTTTCTCCCTCCTTTACTATCATGGATAGATCAGACATGGAGGAGGCAGCTCATGCCCTTATTCCTGAAGTAGACGGAGAGGAAAGGCCCATGAGGTTTCCAAGAAGTTCCACTATTTCAAATATTCTCAGCAAAGCGGTCAACATGGAGAAGCACTTGGCCGAGATTATGGAGACAGAGTATCCTCAATTTCTACCTATTCTTCCACAGATAGAGCACCTCCTTCAAATTTACAAAGAATACAAAAGAAGAAACAACCTGATGGATTATGATGATCTTATCCTTTTCTTTAGACTAATTTTGGAGGAAAATGAAGATATTAGGCTAACCTTGGCCAATAGATACAAATATATCATGGTTGACGAATATCAGGATACAAATACCATTCAGGCAGATATCGTCCGCTATCTTGGTTCTCCCCATAAAAATGTTATGGTTGTAGGTGATGATTCTCAGTGCATCTATTCTTTTAGAGGAGCCAATTTTAAAAATATGTTTGACTTTCCAGTTTACTTTCCAGAGACAAGGATCATAAAACTGGAAGAAAATTATAGATCCACTCAGTCCATACTTACTATGACAAATGCCCTTATGGATCAGGCAAGCCAGAAGTACACCAAATGCCTCTTTACAAGGAGGGGTGGTGATGAAGTGCCATTGGCTATTGACACCGGAACCGAACGTGATCAGGCAGTTTATGTATGCAGGGCTATAGAAAATCTATTGGATGAGGGAATAGCGCTGAGAGATATAGCTGTTCTATTTAGAGCAGCCTATCATTCATTTGAATTAGAACTTGAACTTACACGCCGGAATCTACCCTTTGCCAAATACGGAGGATTTAAGTTTATGGAGTCTGCGCACATCAAAGATCTCTTAGCCCACCTAAGGGTCATTATTAATAGGGAGGACATTCTTAGCTGGGGCCGCCTCTTACGGTTAATAAAAAATATTGGTCCAGGAAAGAGTCAGGCAATAATAGATTGGATGAAAAAAGAGGATGTTTTACCAGCCGGGGTAGATAAATGGCCTGGGAGCAATAAGGAAAAAGAGGGGCTCACTGAATTAGCTAAACTCATGAGTGTGCTTTCCACAGCACGTTTAAGGCCTGAAAAAGGGGTAGGGCTTGCGTTTGAATATTACAATCCATTTTTAAGGGAAAAATTCGATGACTTCCCAAGAAGGCAACAGGAGTTAGAGCAGTTAATTTCAATGGCAAGCAGGTATAAAAGCCTGAGGGCATTTTTGGATGACCTCTCCCTTGAACCTCCGGCAAGTCCGGTGGATGTTAGGCCTTTTGATATAAAGGATTATCTAACCCTCTCTACTGTACATTCAGCTAAAGGTTTAGAGTGGAGGGTAGTTTTCATTATCTGGCTTGTGGATGGACGCTTTCCACCTGGGAAATCCTTTAGAAATACAGAGAGCCTTGAGGAAGAACTCAGGCTTTTATATGTTGCAGCCACTCGGGCCAAGGATAAACTCATTATGGTCTATCCGGGGCAGGGGTTAGTAGGTAATTCTGAAGGATGGATAGGTAATTACAAGAGGGGCCTTTCATCATTTATCAGGGCCCTGCCACAAGATGTCATTGAACACCAGCCCTTTATGTCATCTTACCCGCCTGCCAGTACCCCGTTTACCGCAGCCATGCATGGGCGGGCAGGTGTCGGTCCTGATAGCGCAATTTTAAGATCAAGACCTTTCACCAAGTCCATGGAACCACATGCGGCGGACTCATCACGGCTGAAACCAGGCGACAGGATCAATCATCCAGCCTTTGGTGCAGGGGTGATAGCCAGATTTCTGGATGAGGACAGGGTAGAGGTAATCTTTAAAGATAGGGGCATCAAGCTACTTCACCTTGGCTATACGAGTTTAGAGAAGATTTAGGATGGATATCACGGATTTACATCCATGGAATGTAACATATGAAGATGCAGTCAATATCCAGAAATGGCTAAAAGATAAGGTTATTTTAAAAAAGATAGATAAGAAAATTAAATATATTGCAGGGTTAGATGTCTCTTATGAAAAAGATGCTAATACAGTCTGGGCAGGGGTGGTTGTTCTTGATTTTCCCTCATTAGTTAAGATAGAAGAGAAATGGTCTCAAAAGGAGGTTTTCTTTCCTTACATCCCAGGTCTTTTAAGCTTCAGGGAAATTCCCGCCTTAATTGACGCACTTAGAAAGATAGAGATAGAGCCGGATTTGATCTTCTGTGATGGGCAGGGTATTGCACACCCGAGAGGCCTTGGCATTGCCTCACATCTGGGAGTACTTTTAAATAAGCCAACTATTGGTTGCGCAAAATCCAGGCTCGTGGGTGAATTTAATCCAGTTGGGGAACATAAAGGTGATTATGTCTATCTCAGATATCAAAATAGTGTTATCGGAGCTGTGGTTAGGACAAGGGCAGGGGTCAAGCCTATCTTTATCTCTCCAGGATATGGGGTAATACTAAAGGATTGCATAAGATTTGTTCTTGAAACATGTTCAATATATAGAATCCCTGAACCTACCAGGCAGGCTCACCTCCTTGTAAATTCAGTTAGGTGTACAAATAAATAAAGGAAGCTTTCTGGTCCCATATGAGTTTTTTATCCGGTTTTATAGCCATAATCGGGCCTCCTAACGTTGGCAAATCAACCCTTCTAAATAAGTTACTTGGAAAAAAAATAGCCATTACATCACCCAGGCCCCAAACTACCAGGAATAGGATCCTGGGGATTTATAATGGAGAAAATTTTCAGATGGCATTCATAGACACCCCTGGCATCCATCAAACGAGATCCTTGCTCCATAAAAGCATGGTTAGATCGGCTAAAGCTTCTTTGGGGGAGGTTGATATCATACTTCTTGTAGTCGAATTGGAGGAAGGTGTTAATGACGAGATGAATATTATTTTAAGACTTTTGAAAAAAACAGATAAACCTGCCATCCTGGCCATAAACAAGATAGATCTAATCAGAAAAGAAAACCTCCTGCCAATAATTGAATCATATAGCAAACTTCATTGTTTTGACTCCATCATACCTATATCCGCCCTTTATGGAGATGGGTTGGAAACCTTAAAAGAGGAGCTAAAAAAGACACTATCTCCAGGGCCACAATTTTTTCCTCCTGATATGCTCACTGATAAGTCTGAGGAATTTCTAATAGCCGAAATTATAAGGGAGAAGATATATCATGAGACAAGAGAGGAATTGCCATATTCTTCGGCTGTGGTTGTTGAAAGTTTAAAGGAAGACACGGAAAGGAATCTCCTTGCTGTCATGGCAACTATATTTGTGGAAAAGGCATCACAGAAAGGGATAATTATTGGTAAAAATGGAAGAATGATTAAAAAAATAGGAAGAAACGCAAGGATTGAAATAGAAAGAATATTTTCACTTAGAGTATACCTGGAGCTTTTTGTCAAGGTAGAAAAAAATTGGAGCAGTGATACTCGTTCTTTAAGAAGGCTTGGATACTAAACAAAAAACCAACCACTCTTACATGGTTGGTTTTTTGTTAGGAGAAAAGAGTTTTTATTCTGATTAAATTAATCTGCAATATTCTTGCCAAGTTTTCAAACTTCCCGTATTAGAAGATAACTGATTGAAATTTATTGAAAATTATCAATCCTCAGATTTTTCTTTCCATAGCTATAATTATGATTTGTTAAAATTTTTTAACATCTTCTCTCACTAATAGGCTTATTGAATGTTTAACATATTGAAATAACAGGCTTATTTTTGTTAAAATTTTTTAACATCTAATTGTAACTACCCAGGTTGTCAGGTTCAAGCCCGCCCTGGCGCGATGGCCGTTGTCAAGGAAAGCAACTCCTGACTATTTAAAAGTATCTATCTTAAATCCAACTTCTTGAAATCAGGTCTGGGCCAGGGGTTCAACTTGGAGCCATGAACCATTGTCCATGCCAATACTCCTCAACCGGCTCATGAAAAACCCGCGTTTAACGGTTAATGGTTCAGCAAATAACCATTGAACCTTGAACCTGGAACTTTGAACCTGTGTAGTTACATCTAAGTTAGCATCCCATATTTCTTCATCTTATAATGCATCACATGTCGACTGATGCCGAGCATCTCGGCTGCCCTGGACTGCACATTATTGGTGGATTTAAGGGCTCTTACAATAAGTTTTCCCTCTATCTGTTCAAGGGCCTCAGCTAATGTTAGATTCCTTGGCACAATTTTATCAAGGTCTATCTTTTCCTCTTCCTTTTTCACCAAATAATCGGGTAGATCTCCTAAGATTATAGTTTCATCTGAACTCATCACTAATGCCCTTTCTATTGTATTTTCCAGCTCCCTGATATTCCCAGGCCAGTGGTAGCTGTACAGGGCCTTCCAGACCTCGGGGGCCAGTTCTATCTTTTTCTTTTTAGCTGGCTGGAATTTTTCTATAAAATGTGCCACGAGAAGGGGAATGTCTTCGATCCTATCTTTTAAAGGTGGTACCTCTATCTGGACCACATTCAGGCGATAGAAAAGATCCTCCCTAAATATCCCACTCTCTATATCTTCTTTTAATTTGCGATTAGAGGCTGTCAAAATTCTGACATCTACCTTAATGGTTTTAGTCCCACCCACCCTTTCAAATTCCATCTCCTGCAACACCCTGAGAAGCTTTACCTGTAAAGAAGGTGGCATATCGCCAACCTCATCCAGAAACAGGGTCCCCTCATCGGCCAATTCAAATCGCCCCTTTTTCATGGTAACAGCCCCGGTAAAGGCGCCCCTTTCATGACCGAAAAGTTCACTTTCTAACAAGGTTTCAGTCAATGCACCGCAATTTATGGAGATAAAGGGCCTGTTTTTCCTCGGGCTATTATAATGAATGGCCTTGGCTATAAGTTCTTTACCTGTGCCAGATGAGCCTGTAATCATTATAGATGCCCTGGACTGAGCAACTTTCCCTATCATCTCAAAGATCTTGATCATAGGGGCACTCTTGCCAATTATATTTCCATATTTATAACGATCCGAAAGGGCCTGACTGAGGAGACGATTTTCCTTTTTCAGCCTGTGAAGCTCGAGGGCTTTTTTGATGCTCAGCTTTAATTCCTCATTCCTGAATGGCTTGGTGATGTAATCATAGGCCCTCTTTTTCATTGCCTCCACTGCCATCTCTATTGTCCCGTAGGCAGTCATTATGATAACCGGGAGTTCAGGGTCTATTTTCTTTACCTCATCTAAGAGTACCATCCCGTCCATCCCGGGCATTTTCATATCAGTAATTACTAAATCCAGATCCGCTTCCCTGATCAGACGGAGGGCATTGATGGAATTATCTTCTGTAATTATCTCATAGCCCTCAGGAGCCAGAAGGGCTTCGAGGATGACCAGATAGTTCTTTTCATCGTCTACAATTAAGATCGTTTCCATTTCCTCGTTACTCGTTATTGGTTACTGGTTACTCGACTGGAATTGGAGAAAAGTGAACTTTATGCTATTTAGCTCATCTTTTTCGTGGCAATTTAACAAATACACTTGTACCTACTTCTTCCTCGCTCTCTATCCATATATCTCCCTTATGCCCCTCTATAATCTTTTTCACGATAGCCAGCCCAAGGCCACTTCCTTTCTCCTTTGTTGTAAAAAAGGGATTAAATATCTTGTTTAGGTTTTCCTTGTTGATCCCTATTCCTGTATCCTGAATTTCTACCTTGTAATTTTCTTTCTCCTCTTCAACCTTAATATCGATATTACCGCCATCCTTCATTGACTGAATAGCGTTTAGAAAAATATTTAAGAACGCCCTGTAAAGGAGCTCCGGGTCTGCCTTAATAGTAAATGGTTTACTATTCAGATTGCCGTTATTTATACTGACCCCTTTTTTATCTAATTCAGGCCGCAGGAAAGAGAGGTTTCTGTTTATAATTTCTTCAAGGTGACAATCTTGCAGATTTGGCACCTGGGGCTTGGCAAAGTCAAGAAAGTCAGTAACAATATCATTTAGGCGCCCTGACTCATCAATAATAATATTAGATAATTTCTTTTGGATCTGATCGGATTTTGGATTTTCTGCCAAAAATTCGGCGGTACTCCTGATTATGCCTAAAGGGTTTTTTATCTCGTGAGAAACACCGGCTACCATTTCACCAAGCACAGCTAAACGCTCCGCTTGATTCAGTTGATCTTCTAATAACTTCTGTTCCTGTTCTCTTTTTCTAAGGAGATGTTCAGCCTTCCTCACTACAAGCAGGAGAGCCAGAAATATAAAAAACATAATCACAAAAGATACACCAAAGATGAGATACCTGAATTTTAATATAGATTCATATTCTTTGGTGAGATCTTGGGTCAATTCAAATACACCCAAAATCCCAATATAAGAAAAAGGGGGTTCAGCCTTAAAGGGTATAAAAGTCTTCAGCTTCTTTTCCTTCGTAAAATCCATGAACCAGGACCCAGAAATGGCAGGTTCACGGGATATTAAACGTGAGCTATGTTTTCCCTCAAGGGCATCTCTATATCCCATACCTCCTCTGCCAGTTAATCCGATCAGATCCTTATTGGTACTATAGGCAATGATCCCTTTTTGGGCATCATATATATTAACCTCTTCTATGTTAAAGGAGTGAATAGTGGTCTTGACTATTTTATCCATCAGATCAGATTGTTCCTTTTCTCTCAACCTGATTGCACCGTATCTGTACCTAACAGGTATATTGAAATAGTGAAATACTTGATGGTTCAAATTATTTGCTATAAGGAGAGCGTGATTTTCATAGGTATTCATCAATAACTTTGTGGCCCGCTGAGAAATAACCATTGCGAGGATGAAGCTCGAAATAATGAGGATCACAAAACTTGCATAGGCAAAAAACTTAACCAATCTGAACCGGTTGGTATCAGGTTGGATATTTTTTGAACTATATTCCATGCTATCAAAACTTTCTATAGGAAAAACTATAGGTTTACCCCTTCTAAATAATCACTAATTGCCCCATCGTATTGCCAGGTAAGTTTAAAGACTTTTTTAGCCAGTTCAAACCGTGTCTTTAAGGTTGTACCCCCAGATTCTGTGATTTCCTTCAATACCTTAGGATAGTCTGATGGATCGACTATAACAGTCACATACCTAAAATTCTTGGCCGATGATCTTAGCATGGCAGGACCACCTATATCAATATTCTCCACAGCATCTTCCAGTGTACATCCCTCCTTCGCAACTGTTAGTTCAAATTGATACAGATTAACGACAACCAGGTCTATATTTTTTATACCATGTGTCCTCATCATCTGAATGTCTTGGTCGTTATCTCTCCTTCCTAATAATCCTCCATGTACCTTTGGGTGAAGTGTTTTGACACGGCCATCCATCATCTCAGGAAAGCCGGTATATTCAGATATATCCAAAACCTTTATCCCTCCATCCCTCATTGTCCTTGCTGTACCGCCGGTTGAAAGAATTTCGACCCCTAATCTCTCCAGAGATCTTGCAAACTCAACTATACTACTCTTATCGGTGACACTTATAATGGCTGTGGATACCTTATTCATTTTACATCCTCCTATTGAGAAAAATTAAAGATTTTTCAAGGCCCTTTATATAGTTATTTTATATGAAAGTGTAGGGGCCGATGCCCTCATCGGCCCGTTCGGGGAACGGGCGCTACACTTTGATGCTTCGTCATGACCGAAAGGCCATGGGAGTTCATTAGAAAGCGTAAAAGGAGCAGCCCATTTTGTCAAGCTAAATAAGTACTTGAATTTTATGAATAACATTGCCATGATACATTGTAATAGCAAACAGTAGGCAGCGAAGAGATTTCCAGTGCTTACTGCCTATTCCATACTGCATACTAATTTTTGGGGCTTTATGACGAAGGTATATTTAGTTAGGCATGGACAGACAGAGTGGAACAAAAAACTAACATTCAGGGGGAGAATAGACATTCCATTAAATGAAAGGGGACGCCATGAAGCAAACGCTATAGCTGAGGCCCTGAAAGATAAAAACATTAATGCTATTTATACAAGTCCACTCAAGCGTTCTATTGAGACTGCTCGGCCAACTGCCAGTTTTTTTCATCTTGAAATAGTGCATGCTCAGGGATTGATTGATATAAGCTATGGTAATTGGGAGGGTTTAACATTTAATGAGATAAAAAAAAGTTATAGGGACCAATATATAAAATGGGAAAAAAGACCGGAATTGATAAGGTTCCCTGATGGAGAAACCCTTGATGAGGCAAGAGAACGATCTTTTAGTGCCTTTAAAAATATTGTAAAAGGAAATCCAGGCAAATCAATCCTTATTATTCCTCATAGGGTTATAAACAAGGTTCTTTTATGCGCAATTTTAGGCCTTAGTAACTCACATTTCTGGGAGATTAAACAAGATACAGGGTGCATTAATTTGATTGAATATTCAGATGACAGGCTTATCCTATCTATGATGAATAACACCTGCCATTTGAAAGGAATAGCAGATGAGATACCTCAACCCGATTTTTGATTTAAACCTTTTCCATTAATTATGGATGTACTTAAACAATTGTAAATTATCTTGTTAGCCTTCTCTTTCGGCCTTTTGCCCTTCATCAGATAGCTTGTAAGAATAGCAAACCGATGAATTTAAATAAAACTGCCTATTACCACATGAACTATCTCAGAATTCTTGGGTTCTTTAAGGGTTAATGCAAGGCTAAACAATCTTTGAAGTTGATAAATATAGGGATTGACAAAAAATTTGTTTATTTCTAATATGTTACATTGTTTACTTTATAAATTAATAAAACTACAATTAATAGGATAGCCTAAGTTGAAATTTTTTAATGAAGGACGAAACTATTTAACGCTATCAGATCTATGAAATATTTTTCAGAGAGGGATATTCTTTCTCTATCCTGCTGATATTTTGTTCCAGAGATGTTAGTCGAGGATACCCATCCGATTAAAAATCAACAAAGTGACCCTTGATAGACTAAATAAATACAGAGAAGTTTGAAATGAACATGAATAGATCAACAGAAATCTTTTCGAAAAAAGTGGAACCTATTAGACGTGCCTCCAAAGAGAAATACCTACTTCCACCCTGGCTATTCCAGCATCAAGATTTGGTCCATGCTCTCGAAAGTTCCACTAAAGTCGATCAAGACACCATGACCAATATACTCAATCACATCAATTTTATAGACGGATATGTCCTTGTCCACATACGTCATCCTAAATATGAAGAGAGCATTCTTGTACGAGCATATCCTGAGCCCTGCCTGGGCAAGGAACTAACCTGCCGCTTGT
Organism: Desulfobacteraceae bacterium; assembly: GCA_030612685.1. Lineage (GTDB taxonomy): Bacteria > Desulfobacterota > DSM-4660 > Desulfatiglandales > B25-G16 > JAUWNK01. Next base: position 13,224 of record JAUWNK010000007.1, on the reverse strand, counting down.
CAGATGAGAATATCTCAGGCCTCAATCTGGAGAAATATCAATTTCTGCATCTTGTCGTTGATGATGGTTTGTCCATGATACTGGTGCCAGCCGTATTGAATGAGTTAAAGGAGAATCGTCTTATTATTCAATTACCAGATGAAAGCTATGCTGTGGGCCAACGGCAGGCCAGAAGGTATGTCTGCAGGGAGGTGATCGCCGAATTGAGTCAGAGCGGCTTTCTGGCCAGAGGCGCATTATTGGATTTTAGCCCGGTTGGGTTCCGTATCCGGGTCAGGCCAGATTCATCATGTTCATTTCACTGGTTCAATTCAGATGCATTGGTCACCATTCATTTACGCTATGATCATCAAATCTTATTTTCTGGCACCTGTCGGTGTATTCGACTATGTGGCGAACTCCAGGATAGGGAGATTGTGCTGGCACTTACGGATGAAAAGATCAACCGTTTCAAGAAGAAGCAAATTCGCAATCCCCGCCAGCAGTTATTGCCATCACCCACTGTCATCTTTGAGCATCCTCTTTTCAAAAAGAGAATCCAGCTTGAGGTTTCAGATATCTCCACCTCGGGATTTTCTTTATATGAGAAGGCAGATGAAGGGGTTCTGATGCCTGGAATGATCATCCCCGAGCTGATAATCGATTTTGCCGGCGCTTTAAGGATAAAGTGTGCTGTGCAGGTGATCTACTGCATAAAAGAAAGTGAAAAAGGTATCCACTGCGGACTTTCCATTCTGGACATGGATGTTAATGCTTATAGCCGTCTGACCCATATACTAACAAATGCCATGGACCCCCATGCCTATATTTCCAGTGAGGTGGATATGGATTCTCTGTGGGAATTCTTTTTTGAGACAGGCTTTATCTACCCTATGAAGTATCGCCTTATACAGTCTCAGAGAGAGGATTTCAAGGAAACGTACCGTAAGCTTTACCAGGAAAACCCGGAGATTGCGAGGCATTTCATCTACCAGATGAATGGGCGGATCTATGGACATATCTCCATGGTGAGGGCCTATGAGCGGGCCTGGATGATTCACCACCATGCTGCCAGGGCTATGGACAGCAAGCGGAGTGGTTTTATGGTGTTAAAGCAAATCATGCACTACTTGAATGATATGTATCGCCTGCCATCCGCAAACATTGACTATGTGATGAGTTATTTCCGTCCAGAAAACAGGTTCCCCAATATTGTTTTCGGTGGTTTTGCCAGAGCCCTGAAGAACCCCCTGGGTTGTTCCATGGATATCTTTTCCTATCTGCCCTATACGAGACTGTCTCTGGGTACCCAGCTACCGGAAGGGTGGTCGCTGAGGGAATGCTCAGCACTCGACCTGTGGGAGCTAAAGCGGTTTTATAGCTATTATTCCGGGGGCCTGCTTCTGGATGCCTTGGGTCTCGCTCATGAAGATTCTAGCAATAAATCCCTTGAAGAACTCTTTAGTCAGTTCGGTTTTTTGAGGAAATGGAAGGCCTATTCCCTAAAGTCTCAGCAAGAGCTTAATGCTGTTCTGATTGTGAATCAATCAGACCTTGGCTTGAATCTCTCTGAGCTCTTGAATGGAATTAAGATCCTGGTGACAAATCCGGAAAGCCTGCCCTGGAATGTTCTATCCACGGCCATTGCACAATTGACCGATATATATCATACGGACAGGATTCCTATCTTGTTTTACCCCTTCGACTATGTTAAGGCCAAGAATATCCCCTATGAGAAGCAATACCAGGTATGGGTCTTGAATGTGCAGTACGGAAACGAATACATGGAATATATGCAGCGAAAATTCAGGATAAGTTATAAATAGCCCTTTACTAAAATATTCAAATTTACTTCTCCCTTGGTTGCGCATTTCCATCCTCATTAGCCTCTCTTTTGATGCTACTTTAGCAATTCATCTTAAGAAAAAATAATCAGGCTAAAAGGTGCGAGCCCTGTAGGTCCTTTTTACCCACAGATAATCCATATTGATTTTATTGATATGCCATAGAGCTAGATTTCTATATAAGCTAAGATCTTAACATTTATCCGCCAGACTTACGGCGGATTTGTGTCAAGCTCTAAAAGGAGCATGGGTATCTCTTTTCAGGTATGAAGAAGCAGATACGTGTAAGCCAGCTAATGGCACGGGTAAAGGCGGGCGGGAAGGCCTTAGAGAACTTACCAGTTACATCTCCCTTAAGAGTCCAAGACTTAGATGGCCGCCCGCCTGGAGCATCGGTAATGGGTGAGCAGAAGTTATTGCCCAGTTCATTACCTGAAAAGAGATACCCATGCTCCCCTACAATAGGCTCTGTGAATAAATTGACCATTTGCACATAAGAGATGATGCTCTTCAAGCTTGTCGGTTTGAGGCAGGGCTTCGATAGAAGTCTTCATAACCCAAGATCTTAACATTTATCCGCCTGAGGCGGATTTATCCGCCAGACTTACGGCGGATTTATGTCAAGCCCGCCCTGGGGCGATTTGATTTTAACAAACTACTGTCCCTTTAACATCAGGGAAACGGGAACTATATAATTCAGCCTTTGCACGCCAGGTCTGGGCCAGGGATTTCGACCTGCCCGCAATGCCTCTGATTTAATCCATATAAATACCTGAAATAAAATTGTACTGACGATTATCACTTTAATGCCAATCTTAATGCATGGCAGGCGGGTATTCGAATTTCGGATTTTTCAATATCTTCATGCCTCGTCGGTTTGCCCGTCTCCCGCCCCGTCCCGCTGGGGTCGGGACCTCTGCGGGGAAAGTCGGGATACGGGCAGGGAAGGCGAAGGTTCGCTAGGATATAAAGACAGACTATAATATTATCTATGGAATATAGTGTAAAAAATACAAAATAGGAGCATAATTATAATAAATAGGAACTATGATGCTTAAGTTATTGACATATTTTATAATTTTTTTTATGATAAATAGGTTATATTTCTAATTTACATAATATAATTAAAATTATTTCACCTGCAATTCTATGGATTATTTAATATGACCTCTATTAATAACCCCAATGATAAGATAGATGATCCCCTTTATAACAGCCGTCTTATCAAAAATTATATAGAATACACTAAAAAGCACTATCCTGAGGTAGACATTGACTACCTGTTAAGCTATGCAGGGATAACTACCTATGAACTAGAGGATCAGGGTCATTGGTTCGCACAGCGCCAGGTAGACCGGTTTAACGAAATCTTGACTAAAAAAACTGGTGACACGAATATCTCCCGTGAGATGGGACGTTACGCAGCCTCCTCAAAAGCATCTGGTGCTGTAAAACAATACGCATTGGGATTTATGACACCGGCAGCTGCATATTGGGTAGTGAAAAACCTGGCTTCCCGTTTGACCAGAGCCCATACCTTCAAGACCAGAAAGCTCGGGCCTGAAAAGGTAGAAATCACTTCCTTACCAAACCCTGGTGTTGCTGAGAAGCTTTATCAATGCGATAATCGGATGGGAATGTTTGAGTCAGTTGCCAAGCTGTTCACTAATAAATTTGCCGAGATTGAACATCCCACATGCATACACAAGGGTGGTGATATATGCCGTTATATTATTACATGGGAAAACAGGCCTTCGTTAAGGTTGAGGCAGATACAAAAGTATCTCATTTTTCTTTGTCTCTTGGCCTGTACAGTACTCTATTTTTTTATCCCTCCCATTTTCTGGGTAGCTATGATTTTTCTATCTACCTCGGTCATTTTGGGGATTTCATTTTACTCTGAACATCTTGAGAAAGCGGATTTGGCCGAGAACCTTGAAGATCAGGGTGATGTGGCCAAGAATCTTTTAGATGAGATCAACATCCGCTACAATGATGCCCTACTTGTGAAAGAGATCGGTCAAGCTACATCCAAGCTTTTAGATATCCAGAGTCTCCTCAAATCCTTCGTGGAAGCTATGCAAAGGCGATTGGATTTTGACAGAGGAGGGATCTGGCTAGCCAATGAAGAAAAGACACGCCTTAGTTACAATGTTGGGTATGGATACAATCCGGAAATTGAGAAAGTTTTAAAAAAATCCGATTTTCACCTGGATCTTCCTTACTCAATGGGACCCGCGGTACAGGCCTTTAAACAGCAAAAACCCCACTTAGTGAGTGATATCACTGAGATCGAAAAAGACATTTCGAAAAGGAGCCTGGAATTTGTCAGACTGATCGGTGCCCAATCCTTTATCTGCGTGCCCATTGTGTACGAAAAGGAATCCTTGGGAGTGTTGTTTGTAGATAACATTAAGTCAAAGAAGCTTCTCAGTCAAACCGACATTTCTCTTTTAACCGGTATAGCGCCTCAGGTCGCTATCAGCATCCACAATGCCATGTCCTACCAGAAAGTCCAGGAAAGCAGGGAGAGTGAAGAGAGTCTTAGAAAATTGTTTGAAAAATATGTACCAGCCCCCATCATCAAACAATATGTGGACTCAGGTGAGATGGATCTTTTTCGGGGGGAAGAGATCTCCATCACGGCCATGTTTTTAGACATCAGGGGTTTTACCTCCAGCTCTGAGGATATGGAAGCCAGGGAAACAGTCGCTTTTTTGAATGACTATTTTGAGAGATGCTCTATTGTAATCAGTGAAGAAAATGGACATATCAACAAATATACAGGAGACGGATTTTTGGCCATCTTTGGGGCTCCTGAACCAATAGAGCATCATACGACCTTAGCCTTTAATGCGGCATGTAAGATCCTGGAGATGTCCGGAAGGTTTATTTTGGGAGGTAAACCCATGGGAATCGGGATCGGCCTTCATACGGGCAAGGCCATTTTAGGCAACATAGGGTCTCAGACCAAGATAGAATATACAGCCGTTGGTGACACTGTTAATACAACTGCCCGTCTTCAGGAGCTTACTAAATTTTTCAATGAGTTCACCATCATTATGAGCAGGAATGCCTGGAAAGAACTGGCCGGACACCCTCACTATCCTGCGATCACGAATTTGGGGATGCAGAAGATACGAGGCAAGAAGCAAAAGATCGAGGCCTTCGGATTTAAACCGTTAAAGGATTATCCCCCTTCGATGGCTCACGGAGACAGGGTTTTAATGCCCTTTCAAGGGATCAAAGGGGCATAGGGGGATTATTTCCTATTCAAAAAGAAACTGGCAAAGACTTTAGTAAAAGCATCTAAACTCTTTGCCAGGATAATTTTCAAACAATTTCTTAGTTTTCCTTGAGGCTAACTTCGCTTTTTTAACCAAATTAAAAAATATCCTCATTTCTTATCCTTATAAAAAAACGGTAATTGCTCAAAATATTGTGGATTTCAAATTGCTGGTTCCTTGGAGCATGGATATCTTTTTTTTGACGACGAAAGGGCTTATGCTGTTATGCAGGCTAAAGATGCAGATAAAGGCGGGCGATCTACCATAGAGGAAGTGCCCTATTCACTAAATCTGGCAATCTCTACCTGAGATGGCCGCCCGCCTGGATCATCGGGAAAGAGCCAGCTATAAGCATTTGCCTGGTTCGTTCGCAAAAAAAAGACATCCATGCTCCTCCATAAGATATTGAGCACATACTATATGTTAAATCTGAACTTGATTATATCCCCATCCTGAACTATGAATTCTTTCCCTTCCAGCCTAAGATGACCGTCTTTTTTTGCATCAGAAACATTCTCATATCTAACCAATTGATCAAAAGGAAGGACCTCAGCTCTGATAAATCCCTTTTTCATATCTGAATGGATGAGGTATGCAGCATCTAAAGCTGAGGTACCTTTGGTAATTGTCCATGACCTTACCTCATTTTCCACAACCGTAAAAAAAGAGATAAGATTGGATACAGCCAGGGAGCGTTTTATAACCCTGTCAAGCAGGGATCTCTCAATATGAAAGGCGACTAAAAATTCCTTTGCCTCCTCTGGCTCCATCTCTCCTATCTCCATCTCTAATTTACCCCGAACTACCATAACCTCGATATTTTTCGGAATGCCAGGCATCTTAGGCAGATCTTCATCCTCATCTGAATTGTTAGAAATTACCAGCATAGGTTTAGCAGATAAAAAGGTAAAACCCCTAAGGAGAGGAGAAGTAGCTATTTCGGGATTATCCCTCAAGGGCTTATCTTCAGATAGAATATCCCTGCATCTTTTTACTAAAGAGAGTTCTTGGGTATTTATTTCTTTTCCTTTCTTCTCATCCGATTTTATCTTTTCAATCCTCTTTTCAGCTACTAAAAGATCGATCAATATCATCTCTGATTCCAGCTTAAAGAAATCCTCTTCAGGTGTTGGAGGAGGGCCTCCAAAAATCTTAAAATTTTTTACCACATGTATCAGTCCATCACAGATCCTAACTGCATTAAGGGTTACATTTTCTTTTGTAGAATGATCCGAATCTACAGTTTTTGGTGGTAATAGATATTCTATTTGAGAATAGATGGTTTTTTTTGGCTTAAATATTTCTTTAAGGTAATCTACCCTCTCATCAGGAACGTTAACTGTTACAACAAGCTGATCACTTTTCTTAATCCCTTCTTCCCTCTTTATTCCCCTTGCACCAGTCAGGGCCTTAAAGATTGTGAGCTTCCCTGATTGAGGCAATCCGATAATACCTAATTTCATCTTAAATGCCTAAAGCTAAAAGGTATCTGTTATCCGTTTACCGTTTTCCGATGGATATCGGGCAACGCATACGGATAACGATCAACGGTTAACGGTAAATGTTTCATTAATGCATTGAAAATATTGCCCTTTATCTTTTTATTTGTTTGATAGAGATTCGAAAGAAGGGACCTGATCTGTACCCTTTTTGATGATCTTGCTGTAGGACAGCCACTATCTATCTCAGGAAATCCTAACTCATCAGCATGTCTTTTGATAATACTGTTACTTAATAGATAAAGGGGCCTTATAATAAAGAGTTTTCCATTAAACAATTCTTGCACAGGCTGGATCGTATCTATTGATCCAGCAAAAAGGAGGTTTAAAAAGAATGTCTCAATAAAATCATCTTTTTGATGTCCAAATGCTATCTTGTTGCACTCAAGTTCTGCCGCCTTTTCAAATATGGCCTTTCTTCTCAGGCGTGAACAGAGGAAACATGGATTTTCCCTGTTTTCTTTTCCGTGGGCACGTGGACCAAATCTACTTTTGATAATACAGTAATCAAAACCGTTTCCCTTGAAAAATTCCTCCATCCTTCTCCCTGTATCTTTTCCAAAGCCTAAGTCCACATGAACTGCTTTTATGCTATAATTAATAGGTATCCTTTTTAAGCGATCTCTTAGGAACCATAAGAGGGTTATACTATCCTGACCGCCTGAAACAGCCACCAATATTCTATCTCCATGATTTATCATTTGATAATTGGAGATTGCCTTACCTATAAATCGCTTCATCTCTTTAGCAACATAGCTCAAATAACACTCCAGAATTTCTATAACATATTGAAATCAATGATCTTTTAGTAGTAGTTGACTTGTACCTTCCATATGGAATGTCGGAATGTTGCAATTATGGAATAGTGGGTTGCAAATACGCAGAAAATTATAGTTGGATCTTTTTCTTGCTTTAAAGCCATCATTCCAATATTCCAATTGGGGCGAAGCCCCCTAAATTCGGCTTCCTTCTCTTTCTCCAAATATCTTAGTTCCTATCCTTACCAGATTTGCTCCCTCCTCTATGGCAACCTTATAGGAGTTTGTCATGCCCATGGAGAGATATTTCATCTCCACATTTGGTAAGTGAAGATCCTTGATCTCCTCAAATACCTCTCTTGTTTTTTTAAAATAAGGACGTGATTCTTCTGGATCTCCAAATCTGGGTCCCATGGTCATCAGACCCATGATTCTTACATGATTAAGTGAAGAGATTTCTCTTATTAGTTGTACTACATCATTTGGGACAACTCCGTTTTTCTGATTTTCTTCACCACTATTGACCTCAATCAATACTTGCATAATTTTATTTTGCCTCTCACACCATTTTTCTATCTCTTTGGCCAATCTAAGGGAGTCAACGGATTCTATCATATCAAACACATCAATTGTTTTTTTTACCTTATTCCTCTGCAGATGTCCAATAAAGTGCCATTCGGCTTTTTCTTTTACGTTATTAATTACACCTTGGGCATCCTGGAGATAGTTTTCTCCTATAATTTTGATGCCTGCCTTTATTACCTCAGATATTTCATCAGCGTTTCTCGTTTTGGCAGCAGCAAGTATTGTGATATTTTCTGGTAGCTCATCAAGCAAACGCTTAACATTTTCCTTTATCATCTTAAGACTACCTCCTGGTTAAGAAGTAAGCAATGAAGGGCTCTTTACTGCCTACTATTTAAGCAACTAACTACCTCAATTTAATTCATCTTATCTGTTGTTGCAGGTACTCTAACTCATTTTCTTATAAGGGCGGCAACAGGGCAAATTTCCACACAAGCATAGCACTCCTTGCAGGTAGTCTTGGCTTTATCCTCTTCGCCAAAGAAGCTTATCACTGTATCAAGCCCTCTTTTTGCAAAGCTTAACATAGCCTTACCATTTTTTTTCTGGCAGACAAAGACACATTTACCACACAAAACACATCTGTTGGAAACATATTCCATGAAAGGGTGGTCTTGCTCTACTCCTTCCTCTCTCTCAAGTTGTTCAAGCTTTTTTAGCTTTAAGCCGAAATGTAGAAACTTTGCAATGCGTTGCAGTTCGCATTTTTTGTTGGCGGGACAATTTTTGCAATCTACATGATGAACCGAGAGAAGAAATTCAAAGGCAGTTCTCTGTAATCTTCTCACATGTTCTGTATTAGTCCTGACTTCCATCCCCTCTTTTACCTTTACTGTGCATGAGGTTATGGGCTGATTATACCCCTTAATTTCAACAAAGCACAGTCTGCATGACCCTGGAGGATTATCCATTTCCTTTAGGTAACAGAGATTTGGGATATAGATTTTGTTATCCAGACATGCCTGAAGAACAGTTACTTCATCTTCGGTTTCGATTTCTTTATTATCTACTATCAATTTGACCATGGATTACCCATAATTGATCAAAATTTTAAGGGGCATGGATACCTCTGACCCAGACCTGAACTACATGTTCGGAGATAAGATTGTTCGGCTTCCTAAATATTGCAGCAATAGCAATTTTGCCAAATAAGTCACGCCAAGGCAGGCCCAAAAAATAAGCAACTATAAATCTTCGCCCTGTTAAGTCTCTGTAAGGGGCTGCCAGAGGCGGCATTTAACAGGGCAAGCAAGATTTTTAACAATTACGATTATTCTTCTTTTGGGCGTTCAATTTTAGGTGCCAGTTCAGGAGGAGAAACCTTTCTTACAGCATCATACTCTGGTGGACAAGATACCATGCATTCTCCACATTTAACACACAATGTTTGGTCAATACCCTTCTTTCTATTTTTCGTGGTAAAGATTGCCTCCGTTGGGCAGCTCCCTACACAGGCATCACAGCCCCTGGCACATTTATCTAAATCAATAAAATATGCTGTTAATGTCCTGCACATCATGGCAGGGCACCTTTTCTCCCTAATATGTGCCTCGTATTCATCTCTGAAATACTTAACAGTTGTTAAAACCGGATTCGGGGCTGTTTTTCCTAATCCACACAGGGAGCCATTCTTTATATCCATACTCAAGTCTTCTAACAGTTCGATATCACCCTCCCGGCCTTCTCCTTTTGTTATCCTATCTAAAATATCAAGAAGATGCTTGGTGCCTATTCTACAGAATGTACATTTCCCGCATGATTCCTTTTGGGTGAAGTCAAGAAAATATCTGGCTACATCTATCATACAAGCATCCTCATCCATGACCACCATACCCCCAGATCCCATCATTGCCCCAGCTTGATTTAAAGAATCAAAATCAATGGGAGTATCAAGAAAATCATCTGGTAGGCACCCTCCAGAAGGACCACCAATCTGAACAGCCTTAAATTTCTTTCCATTTGGGATACCTCCGCAGATGTCAAAGATAAGGGCCCTGAGTGTAACTCCCATAGGAATTTCTACTAAGCCGGCATGGACAATGTTTCCCACAACAGAAAATATTGCTGTCCCAGGACTTTTATCTGTACCAATTCCTCTAAACCATTTAGCGCCATTCTCGAATATAGGTGGTAAGGATGCAAGAGTTTTAACATTATTTATCACTGTAGGTTTTCCCCACAAACCTCTTTGAGCAGGGTAGGGTGGCCTTAGTTGAGGCATCCCTCTTTTGCCTTGAATTGACTGTATTAGGGCAGTCTCCTCTCCACAAACAAAGGCTCCTGAACCCTGAAATACTGCTATGTCCAGATTGAAGTTTGTGCCCAGAATCCCTTCTCCTGATAGTTTTATCTCTTTTGCCTGGCCAATTGCCTTTTTAATCATTTCCACAGCAAGGGGATATTCCGCCCTGACATAAACGATTGCCCTATTGGCTCCCACGGCATAAGCAGTGATGGCCATACCTTCAATAACCTGATGGGGATTGCTTTCAAGTATAGTCCTGTCCATATAAGCACCTGGATCTCCTTCATCTGCATTACATATAACAATCTTATCTTTTTCTTCTGAATCTTGTACCACTTGCCACTTCATGCCAGTTAAGAAACCCGCACCTCCTCTCCCTCTAAGACCTGATTCCTGGATCTCATTTATGATCTTCTCTGGTTCTAATGCGAGTGCTTTAACAAGTGCAGAATATCCTCCCTTTGCAATATACTGATAGATATCCTCTGGGTTAATTAAGCCACAGTTTGCCATAACCACCCTTTTTTCCTGATTAAACCGCGGAAATTCCATAACCGCGGGTATCATGTCATTTTCTTCCATGGCCCCTAATACATGCTCAAAAACCGGGTCTCCTTCTTCAAGATAGGCCTTTACCAGTAATCTTGCCTTTCCAGGTGTTACATTTTGGTAAAGTATGGGTGGGAACCCAGGCTTATCAATTATAACAAGTGGTTCGCCATAGCAATGGCCCAGACAGCCTACAGGGATAATATGGGCATTGATTTTTCTCTCTATCAGGGCCTCTTCAAATGTAGCCTTCACCTCCACTGCACCTGAGGCCCGGCCGCATGTAGCCATACCAATGAATATATTCTGACTATTGTCTCCGCTTATATCCTTGAGGCGTGTTTCCGCCTCTGCCTTTATAGATGTAAATATCTCGTTTAATTTTACTTTACTATTCTGATTCACTTTTCTTCTTTTCTCTTTTTTCCCGTTCTTTTTCTATCTCAAAGCCCAGGATAAGTCCCTCTACCTTGCTTGGGGCCATATGCCCATAAACTGTGTCATCGATTATGGACACAGGAGCCAGGGCGCAGCATCCAACACAGGCTACCCTGTCAATGCTAAATTCCCTGTCTGGTGTGGTTTCACCCACATTGATCTCGAGCTTACGTTCAAAATTCTCTAAGATTATATCACCACCCCTGACGTGGCAGGCTGTTCCAAGGCAGACCTTAATCTGGTGTTTACCTGGAGGATAAAACCTGAACTGATTGTAAAATGTAGCCACCCCATAAACCTCACAGGCAGACATTTTAAGGTGTTTAGCCACCATTTGCAGGGCTAAGGCAGAGAGGTATTTATGTTTTTCCTGAATCATTTGCAAGATAGGTATAAGACTGCCTCTTCCTTTTTCAAAAGTTGTAAGAATTGAGGCTATATCAGTTAAAGTAGCTTCCTCTTCGATTTCGGCTGTATGCTGCATAGATTTTACCGCCGCCCTTTAATGCCCCGCACGGGAGGGTGGGGATGGAGGCGGCTAATGAATTATTTACTTTTTTCAAGCCCCGCCCGGAAGGGCGGGGTCGTTGACTATTTCAAAATAATATATTTATTTTATTTTAAAATTTTTTTAGAGGTCAAGAACTTTCAACCTTATATGTCTTTCAACCAAATCAAAATGTTCTCAAAATCATCCTTTAATTTTCTCATGACCTGCCCTCTATGACTTACCCTATTTTTTTCTTCAACTAAAAGCTGTGCAAACGTCTTATTAAGGGGGGGATAATAAAAAAGGGGATCATATCCAAAGCCATTTGCCCCTTCAGGCTCATTTAAAATTATCCCGGAGCATTTTCCAGTATAAGTCAAAACCTGCCCGGTTGGTTTTGCTATTGCAATAGAACAAACAAAGGTGGCATTTCTATTCTCTTTCCCTCTCATTTCCTTAAGAAGTTTACGGTTGTTTTGATAATCGTTGGCTGATTCTCCAGCATACCGCGCCGAAAGGATACCTGGTGCTCCATTTAAGGCCTCCACTACAAGGCCTGAGTCATCTGCTAGGGCAGGAATACCAAGCAGTCCTGATGCAAATTGGGCCTTCTTTATAGCTATTGCTTTAAATGTCCTTCCTTCTTCTTCAAATTCAGGTATCCTTTTGAATTCAGAAAGCCCTTTAATATCTATATGAAATTTCTTAAATAATAGCTCATACTCTTTCTTTTTACATTTATTATGGGTTGCCAGAACTAAAAGTCCTTTTGACATAAATCTTTACCCCTTCATAAAGAAAGATTCCTAAACTTAGAAAATAGGTTTGCTAAAAATATCTTACTTGAGTATTTATTAAAAGCTTTTTATATAATGACTCAAGATTTAGTAATATTTTTTTGACTTTGTAAAAGGTTTTTTATGAATGGAGAAAAGATATTTATTGTTGGAGATATCCATGGTTGTTTAGAGATGCTAAAAAGGCTTATTGAAAAAATAGAATGGAATCCATCCCATGATCGACTCATCTTTATTGGTGACTATATCGACAGGGGGAAAGACTCCAAAGGTGTTGTCGACTTTATTTTAGAATTAAAAAGGAATTCCTCATTAGTTCAATGTCTTATCGGAAACCATGAACAGATGTTTCTTGACTATTTATCAGGTGTTGATTCTCAGAGCTTCATATTAAACGGAGGCCTCTCAACACTTAGAAGCTATAGGGAAGTGAGGCTAAGGAATGAGGACCCACTTATTCCATCTACTCATCTCGACTTTTTTTCTTCACTTTTACACATGGTAGAGCTTGAGCAATATTATATTGTCCACGCAGGTTTTCGCCCTAACATAAGGATTGAGGATCAGGATCTTATTGATATGATCTGGATCAGAGACGAATTTATCTATTCTGATTATGATTTCGGAGAGGTTGTTATATTTGGGCATACCCCATTTAATAGCCCTATGATCATGAAAAATAAGATAGGCATAGATACTGGAGCAGTTTATGGAAATTATTTAACCTGCCTAGAGTTACCAGAAAAAAAATTT
>JAUWNK010000011.1 GCA_030612685.1 Desulfobacteraceae bacterium | reverse complement strand
AAATATTAAAAAATGTAGGGGTTCGATTTACCTGCCCGCCATGCGAGACGCAAGGCGAGGCGGGCGGGTGAATCAGCCCCTACGTTTGATTAATCAATTCTTATCTGAGTTATAAAGCACAATGAAAAATGTAACCAATATTATTCTCTCAATAATAATTTGCTATAAAAGGAATTAGAGTTTCAGGAAGATGAATATTAACTTGTGATCAAAATTTATGTCAATCCTTTTCTATTTTCAGTATCTGAGAATTAAAGGCATTTCAAATAAATCTATATGCAATAATTAGATATTTACATGTTTGCTTTTTTCTTTTCTTGGCCTTTGATTTAAGAAAAATATCGATAAACAAGATTACAGGAAACATGCAGAGAAGAGGGCAGACAGGCTATTTAAAGAAATGTTTACGGGCAAAAGAAGAGAAAATTTAGTTTTTTGGACAAAACCTTTTAATAGGTGAGCCTCTATTTCCATTTAAAAAAATTGATGGCTAACTTATTGATTTTATTCCTTAACCCTTATTATCTGTCCTGATTTGAAATCTCCTTCCTTAATAGGCTCGGCATAGGAATGACGTGGTTTTATCTTGACAATTTTTATTTCTCCCACCTTTGGGCCTTGTAACTGATAAATTTGTCCTTTAAATGAGGTGATGTCTTCTCCCTTGCTAAAGACTTCAAACACAATCCCTGGCCTAAGTCCCGCATCTCGGCCGGCATTGATAATTATCCTTTTCTTATCGATAGAAACTATTCTGCCTTCCCAGACCTCCCGATTGAGTGAAAGGTTAGCCTCCCTCGCTGCTTTCTTAAGAATATCCGGCAGACATTTTCTGAAAGCCCTTTTTTTTGTTTCTACATTAGTAAATTTTTCCGTTTCTTCTTCGGCTTCCTCATCGGATAATATAGTGCTTTCAGCTATCTCTTTAGTTAAAATCATTGTTCCCCTATTAACATCCAATATATCTATATTCATTGATACTGTAAATCTCTGGGCTTTTCTCCTGAAGGGCCATATTCCTGATTTGACTGGATTTACCTCTATTGGGTTTACAGTCTCAAAGATAATGGCATTTGTGCCCATTTCTTTGGCCTCTCGCATTAATTCTGCATCAATTGGCTCTCCTGGTTTAAGGAAAGGAAATTTTTTAGGTTCGTTTTGATGGTAAACATTAAAAAATCCATTTTTTCTTAGAATCCTACTTAACTCCTCACTTATTGTATCCATTGATTCACCTAAACCTATCCCGGTAAGATCAGTAACAGGCATAACCATAACCCTTTTCTTTGGCCAATCATTATCTGTAAATACCCTTGACACCAATGAGGCAGTGGTTTGGCAGCCAGCAAGAAGCAGAACAGGAAATAGGACAATTGCAGTAAGAATTATATATAATCTGTTCTTCATAAAAAATTCCCTTTCTTGTTACTCGTTGTCCCTTTCTCGTTATTTGTGTTTTTGTAACTTCTCAAAAAGTTGGGGTGGGTATCAGAAATATAGAGCCCGTTCCCCGAACGGGCCGATGAGGGCATCGGCCCCTACATTTTGCAATAAGGCAGGCATCCTATTTTACCCTGGCTTATTGAGAAGTTACGTGTTTTTAAGCAGAAGACAGCAGCGATTTAGAAGGTTATCCTAAAGGAGTCAAACTCTCCAGTAAAATCTTCTCTGATTTCATGAACCTTGGTTACCCTTGCAATTGGAGGACCATGATGACACCATTCTATCAATTTTTCCACCTTTTCCCTTGGCCCTTCAGCAACGATTTCAACATTTCCATCAAACCGATTTTTTACCCAACCGGTCAGATCCAATCTGGTTGCCTCCTCTCTTGTTGAATCTCTAAACCAGACACCCTGGACCATTCCTTCAATGATGAGATGGGCCCTGATATTATCCATTCTTATCCCTCGCCTAACATCCTTAAAAATTCTTCTTCATTCAAGATATGTGCACCCAAATCTTTTGCCTTGACAAGTTTGGACCCTGGTGATTTACCCAAAACCAGGTAATCTGTTTTAGTGCTTATTGATGTAGATACCTTTCCCTTCTTTTCTTCAATAAATTTTTTGACCTCTGAACGGGTGAGGGTTGATAAGGTCCCTGTCAGAACAAATGACTTCCCTGAAAAAGGATGCTCTTTGAGAGGAGCCTTTTCTAATGGCATTTCTTCAATAGTTATTCCTGCCTCAAAGAGATGATTGATAAAGGAGAGATTCTCTTCATTAGAAAAATAGGACAGAATGCTATCTGCTATCTCTGGCCCTATCTCCTGAATAGAGAGCAAATCTTCTCTGGTTGCCTTTTGAAGGTTGTCAAATTCTCTGAATTGTTTGGCAAGAACCATGGCCACATGTTCACCTACATGCCTTATACCGAGGGAGTAAATAAATTTGGCCAAGGTAGTCTTTTTGCTTTCTTTAATAGCATTAAGTATATTATTAGCTGATTTTTCAGCCATTTTATCCAGGGCAATAAGGTCTTCAAGGCTCAGATGATAGATATCGGCAGAATCCTTTACCAGGCCTTTGATGACCAGTTGATCTACCAATTTGTCCCCAAGCCCATCAATATCCATGGCATCTTTGGATACAAAGTGTTTTATTCCCCCTGTTACCTGGGCCGAGCATCCCGGGTTGCTGCATCTTAGAACCACCTCGTCACCTGGTGGTACAAGCTCAGATCCGCATACAGGGCATCTGTCAGGCATGATAAACAGTTTTTCTTTACCTGTTCTTTTTGCCTTTATTACCTTGACTACTTCTGGGATAACATCTCCAGCCCTTTGAACAATAACGGTATCACCTTCTCTTATATCTTTTCTTTCAACCTCTTCCTGGTTATGAAGGGTTGCCCTACTAATTCTTACCCCGCCCACCCTTATCTGTTCTAAGTGTGCCACAGGTGTCAGGGCACCGGTTCTTCCAACTTGAACATCAATCTTTACAATTCTGGTTGTTGCCTGGGTTGGTTCAAATTTATAAGCAAGGGCCCACCGAGGGCTTCTTGACTTTTCCCCAAGGGCTTTCTGCAGGTCAATAGAGTTTACCTTGATGACTGCACCATCAATCTCGTAAGGGAGATCATGTTTTATACTTTCTAAATATCGACAGTGGGTAATTGCTTCATCAATGCTTTTGCATTCTTTGATGTAGCCTGTATTTACCCTCAATCCCCATTTATTGAGGGTAGTTAATAATTCAATATGGGAGGTAAAGGTCCATCCTGATACCTCTCCTATTCCATAAGAGAAGAATAGTAAGGGTCGTCTGGCTGTTATGTGCGGGTCAAGTTGTCTCACAGAACCGGCAGCAGCATTTCTGGGGTTGGCAAAAGGCGCCTCCCCTTGTTTTTCCCTTTCTTTGTTCAATTGCTGAAAAGCCTTTATTTCCATATAGACCTCGCCCCTGACCTCTAAATGTTCAGGAAGGTCTTGATTATATCCGGGGGGAAAGAGCCTTAATGGAATGGATTTTATAGTTTTGATGTTAGAGGTGATATCTTCTCCAGTATAGCCATCCCCTCTTGTTGATGCGGTTTTAAGAATGCTGTTGTCATAAATAAGTTCAATGGCAATACCGTCCATCTTTGGTTCAACAGTGTAGCTAATATAGTTAGTCCGCATGCGGCGTATTAAGAGCCGTTTAATCCTATCCTCAAATTCCTTAACCTCCTTATCAGAAAAACCATTTTCCAGACTCAGCATAGGTATACTGTGTTTGACAGTCTTAAAACCACCCTCAACAGGTGCTCCTACCCGTTGACTGGGAGATTCTGTAACAACCAATTCCGGGTATCTGTTTTCTATCTCGACAAGTCTTCGGAAAAGGCGGTCATATTCGGCGTCTGTGATTTCAGGGTCATCGAGAATGTAATAGCGATAGTTGTGATAATTTATCTTTTCCCTTAGCGCTATTAATTCAATTTTTGACTTTTTTCTCTTATCCATAAATATTCCCTAATGAGCAGCCGGGGGTTAGTATATTAATATAGTTCACTCACAGGTAATGAGACCTTTTCTGGAATGACTGGCGGGAGAGCCTTGGAACGTAAGAAAGAGTCTCATTGCCCGATTCCATCATGATTAGTTAGATATCCTGAACTCCCATCCATGCATAGATTAAGAAGTAAGCGGCAAGACTCTCTGCTTGCCTTTTTTAACTTTTCGACTCCAAATCCGGCATGCCATTCGAGAGAAAAGAGTTCATCAGATACAATTAACAATCCTGCCAATTCTACGGAACGATAGGCAGCCAACCTAATTAGGGCAGACATTTCCATTTCAACGGCCAAGTACCCTCTTTTACCGTAGGCTACAACCTTTTCCGAAGTTTCGCGGTAAATGGCATCTGTTGTCCAAACTGGACCTTTTTTAAAGGGAAGATTGGCCTTTAACAATGCATCTTCTAAGATCTTGTTTAGAAAAGAACTTGTCTGAATTCTTTTTTTATTATTAACAGGATAATGAGTAGAAGTACCTTCTTCAGATAGTGCGAAAGTAGGAATTATCAGGTCACCTATCGCAATATTTGGCTGTAGTGATCCGCACCATCCTAATACCCAGATCCTTTTTGCACCCAATGCTATTAATTTTTCCATGACAATCACCCCCTGGGGGGCACCCAGGAGAGGTCCTGCCAATGCAAGAGGGAGATCTTTATCCTTTTTAACAATAAAAAGTTTAAACGGATTGGACTTTCCAAGGAATGCCCTCTCAGCATGGCCCAGATCAACCATAACCTTAAGCTCTGATGGAATGGCGACCATAATAGCATCCGGACCGACAAGAGGTTCCCCTTTTTTCCTTGTAGGCTTAATTAATACATTATTATCGTTGAAAGGATTTATTTTTTCCATAAGCAAATTAAATTAATTTTAAAACCAATCGTAGCCAAAATGCAACAGGAAATAGGGTATTTTGAACTATTCAGCCACTAAGTCACCAAGACACAAAGGATATTAAATAGTCAGTGAAAAATTATCAATTTTCAATTGCTAATTTTAAATTGTAGATTGTATAAATCTTGGTGCCCGCCCTGGCGCAATATGATTGTAATAAGCTATTAATGCTTTAATATTAAAGATGCGGTGCTATAAAACTCAGTCATTACATCCCAGCCTGCCCTGGCGCGACGTG
Organism: Desulfobacteraceae bacterium; assembly: GCA_030612685.1. Lineage (GTDB taxonomy): Bacteria > Desulfobacterota > DSM-4660 > Desulfatiglandales > B25-G16 > JAUWNK01. The sequence continues at coordinate 26,958 of JAUWNK010000011.1, read as the reverse complement.
ATTGTAACAAGCTAATGCCGCTTTAACAATTCTAAGCTGGAGCTATTAAACTCAGTCCTTGCATGCCAGGTTTGGGCCAGGGGTCTTGGCCAGGGACTTTGTGTCTTGTATGGCGAAAAGGATTTTGTTGACATAGATAAGAAAAAGCAATAGCATAATACCTAATAATTTTTAAGTAACTCTCAAAAGTTGAGGCAAATTTGTTGGTATCCAAAAGCATCAGGCATGCCAATTCCCTCAAGGCGATATCCATAGGTTAAGTCTAAGGTGGCCAATCTTTGAGGGTTTAGGGCAAGTTTTCTAAATTATATGACGTTAGTGGGTAAACCCTCAAAGATTGGCCACTGACAAAGGGAGTGGAATTCTTTTTTAGGATATCGCCTTTCGGAAACAGGCATGCCTTTTGGTCAAAGGATATTGAAAAATCATCAGTGTTTGTTTAAGAATCCATAAGACATCAACTTTTGAAAGTTGCCAATTTTTTAGGATTTTCAAATATGTTTGAAATATTAACTGAAAAGTTGAGCAAGATCTTCCAGGGATTGAAGGGCAAAGGAAGATTAAGCAAAGAGAATATACAAGAGGCCTTAAAACAGATCCGGCTTGCTCTTCTTGAAGCAGATGTGAATTATAAGGTTGTCAAAAACCTCCTTGAAGAAATAAGGCAGCGAGCCCTTGGACAGGAAGTGTTGGAAAGCCTTACCCCAGGCCAGCAGGTAATTAAGATAGTGAGTGAAGAGCTTACAAGGCTGATGGGAGAAGGAAGGAGAGAACTAAATCTTAGCGGCAAAGAACCTCTTTCTTTATTGCTCGTTGGCCTCCAAGGTTCAGGGAAAACAACAACTGCTGGTAAGTTGGCAAATTACTTAAGAAAGAATGGGTACCATCCCTACTTAGTGCCGGTGGATATACAAAGACCGGCTGCTATCGAACAACTTTGGAAGATAGGAGAAGAGATTTCCATCCCTGTTCATCCTTCAGATAGCACCGATCGGCCTGAAGATATTTGCCTTAAGGCAAAGGAGGCGGCATTGAGGATTGGAGCAGATATTTTAGTTATAGATACAGCTGGCAGGCTTCATATTGACGAACAGCTCATGGAAGAGCTTTTGAGAATTAAAGATGTAATCCATCCCACAGAGAGTCTTCTTGTGGCTGATGCTATGACAGGGCAAGATGCAGTAAATTTGGCTGTAAAATTTAATCAGGTTCTTGATATCACAGGGATCATTTTATCAAAGATGGAAGGGGACGCAAGGGGGGGAGCAGCCCTTTCCATAATGGCAGTAACAAATAAACCGATCAAATTTGTGGGTATAGGCGAAAAGCTGGATGAATTAGAACCTTTTTATCCAGACAGGATGTCTTCGAGGATCTTGGGGATGGGGGATGTTCTATCATTGATTGATAAAGCACAGGCTGAATTTGATCAAAAGGAGGCCCTTAAACTTGCAAGGAAGATCAAGAAGGCTGAATTCGATCTGGAGGATTTTAAAAAGCAACTTGCACATATTCACAAGATGGGATCATTGGAGCAGCTTTTAGGGATGATACCGGGCATTGCACAGATGAAAAAGTTAGGAAAGTTAGAGACAGATGAAAAGGAACTTGTTAGGTTTGAGGCTATGATTAATTCTATGACACCGGAAGAGAGAAGAAATTATAGGATAATAAGTGGCAGTAGGCGAAAAAGGATAGCTATGGGAAGCGGAACGAGGGTAGAAGATGTTAATCGGCTTCTTAAAAATTTTGGTCAGACAAAAAATATGCTTAAGAAACTTGGACGAGGAACTTTAAGAGATCTATCTTCATCGGTCAACTTCAGTTAGACCAAACAAAAACTTGACAAGTAAGTAAAAATTTTAGAAAAAGTTTTTTTCAGAATTGTCAGCTTTGACAGTAAACAGTTTCTTGAGTTTTTTGTATTGAAGTATATTAATGTTATGAACTCAAACAAAAGATTCAAGGAACATAACAAACACTAATATAAAGGAGGTGATAGTTGCAGATATGCCGGTAAGGATAAGATTAACAAGGAAAGGGGCTAAAAAGAGACCTTTTTACCGTATTGTGGCAGCCGATTCAGAGGCACCAAGAGATGGTAAATTTCTTGAGGTATTAGGATACTACGATCCACTGAAAGATCCAGCCCAAATACATATTGATGAGGATAGGATTAAAAAGTGGATACAGAGAGGTGCTAAGCTTTCGGAAACTGTTAGGTCTCTTTTGCGGAAGAAGGGAGTATCCAAGGTTTCTTCCCAAACAAGCTAAATCGTGTTTAATGAGAATTTGAGGTGAGGGAGAATGATGGAAATGAAAGAGCTGATCGAATACATTGCAAAGGTTCTTGTTGATAATCCGGAGGAAGTAAGTGTAACTGAACTTGAGGGACAACAGACTTCTGTGATTGAGCTTAGGGTAGCCAAAGAGGATTTGGGTAAAGTAATTGGCAAACAAGGGAGAACCGCCAGGGCGATGAGAACTATACTTGGTGCTGCCTCGACCAAGTTGAAAAAGAGATCTGTCTTGGAAATTTTAGAGTAGTTGAGCAAAATAGGTGTTAAAGATTTAATCCTGATAGGGCATGTTATTCGCCCCCAGGGCTTAACCGGTCTACTAAGGATAGTTTCTTATGCTCAATCATCAGAAACATTCCTCGAGGCTGGTTCTGTATTTCTGAATAAAGGCCAAAACGAGTTCGAAGAAAGGAAGGTTGTTTCTATAAGACCCCACGGATCAGTTTATCTTTTGAGATTGTCGGGTCTGAACTCAATTGATCAGGCGAAGATCTTCAGGGGCGCTGAGATATTATTAAGAAAAGATTCTTTGAAAAAAAAAGATGAGGATGAATTTTTTTGGTATGAGCTTTTAGGATTGGATGTATATCTGATAACAGGCCAATACCTTGGTGTTTTAAAGGAAATTCTTCCAACTGGGAGTAATGACGTTTATGTGGTCAGAAATCAAGGGAAGGAGTTTTTGATCCCCGCAGTTCACCAGGTTATTAAGGAAATAAACATACCTCAAAAAAGAATGGTTATTTCACCTATAAAGGGTTTGTTGGACCTCTAATGAGATTTGACATTCTTTCAATATTTCCGGAAATGTTAAACTCCCTTATTAATTATGGAATTATTGGGCGAGCAGTAGAAAGGGGGCAGATAGAGATAAATTTAGTGAATATAAGAGATTTTAGTGAGGGACCGCATTTGATGACTGATGATAGGCCCTTTGGGGGTGGGCATGGTATGGTTATGAAACCGGAGCCGATTTTACTGGCCTTGGAATCAATTCCCAGTGTAAAGGGGGACAGAGAAGTCATCCTGCTAACACCCCAAGGCAGACTTTTTAATCAATCGATAGCCCGGAGATTAAGTAAGCTCAAGCAGATTATTTTAGTATGTGGACGATATGAAGGTGTGGATGAAAGGGTAAGATCCGGATATGTAGATGTAGAAATATCTATTGGTGATTACATCTTGACTGGAGGTGAATTGCCAGCAATGATTATCGTGGAGGCTGTTAGCCGATTGATCCCGGGAGTGTTGGGTGGGCTAAGATCTAATCTTGAGGAATCCTTTGAGGATTACCTCTTAGAATATCCACAATATACTAGGCCAAGGGTCTTTCAAGGGGAGGGGGTACCACCTGTTTTATTATCAGGTGATCATGAGAAGATCCGGCTTTGGAGAAGAACTCAATCTATAAAAAGGACGTTAGAGAGAAGGCCGGATTTATTGGAGAAGGCCCATCTCAGTAAGATGGATAAATCCATACTCAAGGAGTTAAAACAAGAACAAGTTGAGCTTTCAGCACTCAGTAATCAGGATTCAAGCCCTGGTTAAAAAAGTTGCCCAATATCACTAACGAAGCTTCGACTAAAACCGACAAGGCAGTCCGTAAAAAAATCCTAAATTCGAATACCCGCCCCCTCGCCTGAGCTCGCAATAGCGGGCATGTATTAGATATTCGAATTTCGTATTTTCTCATGGGCTTCGTGGCTCGTCGATTTGCCAATCCCGGCTCGGGAAGACGGAGTTTCGCTAGTATAAGGGGATAATTCATGTCATTTTATCTTGGGCTATTACATTATCCCGTCTATGACAGGAGGGGAGAGATAATTGTTTCGGCAATAACCAACTTAGATCTCCATGATTTGGCAAGATTAGCAAAGACTTATGGAGCCAGGAGATTCTATGTTATCAATCCCCTTACAGACCAGCAATCTCTGGCCAAAAGTATTTGTAGACATTGGGTAAGCGGTTATGGGGCCCAATATAATAAAGACAGGAAAGAGGCAATGTCTCTAATTTCAGTTGTTCCGACTCTTGAGGCATCTATGGCAGAGATTAAAGATATGGAAGGTGAAATACCAATTTTAATGGCTACTGATGCAGGGAAAGACAAAGGACAAAGAGTTAATTATAAATTGGCAAGGGAGATAGTTGCCTCCAATGGGGTGGTAATGATTTTATTTGGTACAGCTTGGGGGATAGCTGAATGGCTCATTAGAAAGGCAGATTATCTTTTAGAGCCTATTTTTGGTGTATCTCATTACAATCACCTTTCAGTTAGGACAGCGGCTGCAATAACCTTGGATCGTTTATTTCCCCAGTTTGCAACGCTTTAAAGAGACAGCTAAGTTCAATTAGAGGAGAATATTGCGATGGACCGAATAGAAATGTTGGAAAAAGAGCAGATGAGGGTAGATCTCCCTCCATTTAGGGCAGGTGATACAGTCAAGGTATTTTCTCGAATCAAAGAGGGTGAGAAAGAGAGGATCCAGGTCTTTGAAGGGGTAGTTATTAGGAAAAGAAAGGGTAATACAGGAGCCACCTTCACTGTTCGGAAGGTTTCATATGGTGTCGGGGTGGAGAAGATCTTTCCTTTTCACTCACCAACAATAGATAAGATAGAAATAATTTCTAAGGGCAAGGTAAGAAGAGCGAGGCTTTACTATCTACGCAAATTGAGGGGTAAGGCAGCCAGGCTTAAGGAAAGAAGAACCTGATGCCCTTCATGTATGGATAATTATTTCTACGAATTCCAGGCCAGGCTTGCAGGTTACTCTTTAATAGCTGGTGTAGATGAAGCAGGACGGGGCCCGCTTGCTGGTCCGGTAGTTGCAGCCGCTGTGATCCTACCCGAAGATATTGCACTGGATGGAGTTAGGGATTCAAAAAAAATGTCTGAGAGGGCTCGCGAGGGGGCCTTTCCCTTAATTGAAAGAGGAGCAATAGGCAGTTCCTTAGCTGTGGTGAGCCCACAAGAGATTGACCGGATTAATATTCTTCAGGCAACCCTAAAGGCTATGAAACAAGCGGTCTTAGCACTCGATCCCCAGCCTGATTATCTATTGGTCGATGGCATATATCCTGTTGATCTTCCCATTCATCAAAGGTGTATCAAAAAAGGGGATGATCTCTCTTTATCTATATCAGCAGCCTCTGTTTTGGCAAAGGTCTACCGGGATAGAATTATGTATAGGTTTCATGAGTTATATCCGAGGTATGGCTTTTCTTCAAACAAAGGTTATGGAACATATAAGCATATAGAAGCTATAACGAGGTATGGTCCTTGCTGTATTCATAGATTAACCTTTAGAGGCGTTCTGAGATGACAAAAGAAAGGATTGCCCTTGGAAAATTTGGTGAGGACCTGGCAAGAGAAAGATTAAAGGATCTTGGTTACAGGATTCTAAAAGAAAATTATAGGTGCTCTTTAGGTGAAATCGATTTAGTTGCAAGAGATGGCGATGTTCTGGTTTTTGTGGAGATAAAGACGCGTAAAAATCAGTCCCTGGGTCAGGTTAAAGAGGCGGTTAACAGGAAAAAACAGAGCCAACTCTCAAAGGTAGCCTTAGCTTACATGAAATCAAACAATTTTTGGGGGAGTAAGGCAAGATTTGATGTTGTTGCTATAAGATTAATTGATGGAGAAAAGGAAATTGAGATTATAAAAGATGCATTTGAATTGGCTTTCTGATAAATTAAAGTGCCTAAAATGAGCTAAAGTTAAAAGTGAGCTAAAGTTAAGATGACTTAATTTTAGGCACTTTAGGCACTTTTAATTTTAGGCACTTATTTATGATTTCCGATAAAGGCAAGAAGGGGTTAAATCAAGGCAAAATCTATGTTGTTTCTACCCCAATAGGCAACCTGGAGGATATTACTTTAAGGGCTCTGAGGGTCTTAAAGGAAGTAGGATTGATTGCGGCTGAAAGCAGAGATCATACTAAGAAGCTATGCGGGCATTATAATATAAGGACACCCATAACCAGCTATAATAGCCATAACCAGCACTATAAGGGACGTGTACTTCTTGAAAAGGTAAAGTCAGGGCTTGACATTGCCCTTGTGAGTGATGCGGGAACACCTGGTTTATCTGATCCTGGCTCCAGATTAATTAGGGAGGCTATAGATGCTAATGTAAGGTTGGTGCCGGTTCCAGGTGTATCAGCTTATTTGACAGCACTTTCAGTTTCCGGATTGCACACAGATAGATTCATCTTTGTTGGCTTTCTCTCAAACAAGAAAGGAAGACGCAGGAAGGAACTGGATGGCCTAAAAGGTGAATGGCGGACCATGATTTTCTTTGAATCCCCCCATCGATTGTTTAAGATGCTTACAGATATATATGAAATTTTAGGCGATAGGGATATTGCCCTTGCCAAAGAGATGACAAAAGTTTTTGAGGATGTAAAAAGGGAATCGGTTAAAAAGTTATTATCTTTACTCGAAGACGATAAGATTAGGGGTGAATATACTGTTATTGTAGAAGGCCTGAAGGAAAGTAAGATATAACGGTTTGCGTCTTTTGGTGACTTTAGGCGATTCAGAGAAGCATTACAGACTTTATTTTTTCTTCGCTTTAATTTGCATCTAAGGTCACTACTTTCATTTTGTATTTTTCAATTTGTAATTTTCATTTTTCATTGAGCAATGACGATACCTCTCTGTCATTGACAATTGATGATTGTTTGATTAAATTTGGGGAATTATGGAAGAGATAAGATCACTGAAAGTAATCAATGAACTTGGAATGCATGCACGGGCAGCAGGCCATATAGTAGAGTTGGCAGCCAAATATAGAGCAAAGTTGTTTTTAAAGAGGGATACTCGAGAGGTGGATGGTTCAAGCATTTTGTCGATTCTTTCACTTGCCTGCCCACAAGGCAGTGAGATTGAGGCCAGAATAATCGGTGAGGATGCCAAAGAATTTATAGATGAACTAGAAAAACTTTTTAAAAGTGAATTTGGAGAAACCGGAAGAAGGCAATATCGCCCGAAAAAAAGGATAATCAAAGGGTATCCTGTTTCTCCTGGTATTATTATTGGGAAGGCACATCATTTAAATAGATCCAAGACTCAGATTTTTCACTGGAAATTAATTAATAGAATAGAGGTAGACAGAGAGGTTGATCGTTTTAGTAAGGCTGTGGAGGTGGCAAAGGAACAGATCCAGAAGTTCAAGTCCAATATGCCAGAACAGGTAAAGGGATATGCCTTTGTCCTGGATACTCAACCAATGATCCTGGATGATAGCCTGCTGTTTGATTCAACCATAAAAAGGATCCGAAAGGAAAAGATTAATGCCGAATGGGCCTTAGAGAAATCAGTAAGAAATATCCACCAGCTTTTTAAAAACGTTGATGATGAATACATTAGTCGCAGAATGGACGATGTGGATGATGTAACTGAAAGGGTAGTAAGAAATTTAGCGGGAGTTCAGGCAGATAGCTTAGCAGGGATTAAAAAAAAGGTTATCATTGTAGCTCATAATCTTTCGCCATGTGACATTGTTGAGATAAATGTAGAGCAGGTAATGGGCATCTTGACCGATGTCGGAGGTCGAACATCACATATGGCCATTATGTCTGAAGCCCTGGAGATACCGGTAATCGTTGGATTGGAAAGGGCTACAGATATTATTTTGGATGGCGATATTTTAATCGTGGATGGAAACACAGGTGATGTTATTATTAACCCTGACCCTGAGACTATTCTTTCTTATGAGGACGAGACAAAGCGTTATAGTAACTATAAATCTGCCATAGATAAGGTCAGACATCTGCCGGCAGAGACCTTGGACGGATACAAGATAAATATCAAGGCCAATATTGAGTTTTTATCTGAGGCTAAGGCAGCAATTGAGAGCGGTGCAGAGGGTATAGGGCTTTACAGGACAGAATATCTATACATTATCAGGAAAGATTTTCCAGATGAACAAACCCTTTTTGATGACTATAGCCAGATTGCCAGAATGGTAGCCCCTAATCCAGTTACCATAAGGACACTGGATGTTGCAAGTGATAGGATGGCTTCAGATATGGAGGCGATCAGGGAGGATAACCCTGCTTTAGGTCTCAGGTCTATTCGATATTGCCTGAAGGAGCGAAAGGTTTTTAAAACCCAGTTAAGGGCCATTTTAAGGGCCAGTATATATGGTAATTTAAGGTTGATGTTCCCGATGATTTCAGGTTTGGAGGAATTACTGGAGGCAAAGAAGATTTTAAAGGGTGTTATGCGCTCGCTGGATAAAGATGGAATTGAATATAATAGAGAGATACCTGTCGGAATTTTAATCGAGATTCCATCTGCAGTATCAATTGCAGATATTCTTGCAAAGCACGCTGATTTTTTTTCCATAGGAACTAATGACTTGATTCAATATGCATTAGCTATAGACAGAGACAATGAACATGTTGCCAATCTCTATGAACCTTTTCATCCGGCTGTTTTGAAGATGATACACCAAGTGGTCAAGGCAGGTAAAAAGCAAGGAATTGATGTATCCCTGTGTGGTGAAATAGCCGGTGATCCTCTTTCTATTTTGATACTTCTTTCTTTGGGATTGGAGGAATTCAGCATGAATATCGGCTCTATCCCTTTGATTAAGAAGATGATCAGAATGCTACCATTGAGGGAAGTAGGGGAAGCTTTTAAGGGAATATCACATTTATACACCAGTAAAAAGATTGAGAGTTTTGTTTTAAAAAAGGCAAAGTCTCTCCTGCCCGATATCTTTGAGGAAGATGTTTTTAGGTATAGGGCCCCTGGTCCTTCCTGAGCAGGTGGTAGATGGAGAAAAAGATTGTTTGTCAGAACAGAAAGGCCAGACACGATTATTTTATTGATGAGATCTATGAGGCAGGAATTGTTCTTATTGGGCCAGAGGTTAAATCTTTGAGGGAGGGGCGTGCCAGCCTACAAGATACCTATGCCCGGGTTAAGAATGGGGAGCTATTTTTGCACAATATGCACATTACACCTTATCCTTTTGCACACCATTTAAATCTTGATCCCACGAGGACAAGAAAGCTCCTTATGCAAAAGAGAGAGATTAAGAAGTTAATAGGAAAGACAGAGGAAAAGGGATATTCCCTAATCCCTTTATCAATATATCTTTTGAGGGGAATAATCAAGGTCGAGCTCGCTCTGGCCAAGGGCAAAAGAAAATATGATAAGAGATATGCCTTAAAAGAAAAGGAAATGAAACGGGAGTTAGACCAACTGAAAAGGAAAGATCGCTATTAAACCCGGCAACGCCAAAGCAGATGGTAGATTGGTTAAACTAAAAGGATCTGCAAGACGTTTAAATCCCTGGCCCAGACCTGGCTTAACAAGAGTGGGCTCAATATCTCCCATCTCCGAAGTATCTCTGCGACAATATACCACTCCAAATAAGTCGCGCCAGGGCAGGCCGAAGTCCTAATACTCGCCTGCCGGATGGCGGGCAGGTCGAAATTCGAAATAATCTCAAAATCCAAATATTTAATGCTTCCGAGTGCTGGATTCCGAAATTTGGAATTCGGAAACAAAATTTTTCAGGCATTGATGCAATAGCTACATGAGGCCTTTGAGGGTATCTTTTTTTTAAATTTAGGATTTCGAACATTCGAATTTGTTTCGGCCTGCCCTGGTGCGACGTTGTTTGAACATACTATGTTGGTTGCAGTAATTCGCAATCAAAGTATATATACACATGCCTTGTAAGCCAGGTCTGGGCCAGGGATTTCGTGCTTCGAGTTTCGGATTTATCAAAAATTGACTGAGCGAAAAAATCTGGTAGTTTAAGCAATTAATGACGTGGGCCTGGATTAGAAAAATAGGTATTGTTTTTAATATAGATTTATGCTTTAATAAAATTGACGGATTCGTAAAAAGTCCAATATGCTCCTTAATTGTCATTCCTGCGAAAGCAGGAATCCAGTTATTTCAAGTTTTTATGGACTCCAGCTTTCGCGGGAGTGACTCGATTTTTGACTTTTTACGAGATCATCAAACTTAGTTCATTGAAAATTGGGGGCGAAACGGCTTCGACGGGGATAAAGAAGCTTAAGTTGCATACCGAGGTTCTGCGTGCTCGTTAAACAGGCAGAAAAAAAATAAACGCAGACGATTATGCGTATTCTTTAGCCGCTTAAAGGCTAAACGTCCTTCCGTTCTTTCCTGCGAGGACGGATTTGGGCGCCGATTAGCAGGATAGCTAACCTAAGAGACCTGGATCTCAGGGAGGCGAAAATATTTTCAGGTTAGCCCTTCATTCACCTCGCCCGAGAGGGGTATTAAGGGCGAACATTAAAGTTCGGGCTATGTATGTAGAGACTTAAGTGGACTATTTCCGGACGGGGGTTCGACTCCCCCCGCCTCCACCAATTCAATTTCGGAATTTTCATCTACCTGCCTTTACCTAATTGCCTCAATTCAACAAAGTCAACAACCCTCATCTTTACATTTCTAGTCCATTGGTCTACCAGCATCAGTTTTCAGGGCGATTGTCAATAGATCGAGGGCTTATCCGCCGTCTTTCTGACGGATTGGCCTTAATTCTTTGGTGAGGAGGTGATTGTGGCAAGAATAAAGATTTGAGCCTCAAATTCTCTTCAAAAACCATGAGTCAAGAGCAGGCTTGACCCCTTGCGACCACCTGCTAAAGGGGATCAGCCAATGCCCTTCAGGTGGTAGCAGATCTCGCTGCCAAATAGCCTTCTTTGCCATGCCCTTATGGTATCGATGCCCTCCAGATCTTTCAGACTTTTGGGGTATGCAAGGGCGAGAGACTGTATCTGGGCGTTTGTGCATACAAGAGAGGGATCGATGCCCATCTCTTTTGCTCTTTGCTCCCTCCACTCCCTAAGGGCCTTTACCTTCTTTGACACCTTGGCGCCGATCCGCTGTCCGGTATTCCTGCGGAATGCCGGGAGTTCATTTTCCGACAGCTTTGTGGATTCATCTATCTTTTTCAGGATGGAACGGCCCAACATCCTTACTTGCCTGGCGCTCAATCCCTTTATACGCCCAAGGTCTCTTTCGGTCACCGGCCTCCTCTCCGCGATCTCCATGATCGGTTCGTTTCCGAGGATCTTAAAGGGGGGAAGATCCCTGCGTCTGGCCGTATCATCTCTTAATTGCAAGATCGATTCAAGTACTGCCAGGCCTCTGGGGTCAAGCATGCTGGCTCCCTTTAATCTCAGGAAGAGCGGATTACCGTTCGGAGGAGTAGGGCGCACCTTGCTCAGAAGTTCACACTCTTCCTCCACACAGAAAAGCCTGCCCTTGACCCGTAGTTCTTTCTCCAGTATCCGGCTGAGGGAGAGGAGGTGACAAGTATCCTGAACCGCATAGGCACGCATGGCAGCAGGCAATGGCCTCTCTGACCAGTCCCTTTTCTGATACTTCTTCTCAACGAGCACTCCCAACCTCTCTTTGAGGAGGCGGGCAAGCCCCGTTTCCCTGATCCCAAGAAACCTTGCCGCAATCTGGGTGTCGAAGAGAGAGTTCACTTCAATATCGAAATCTCTGTAGAGGGAGCGTATATCATAATCGGCTCCATGGAACACCTTTAGGATATTCGGGTCTGCAAAGACCGGAGAAAGGGGTGAGAGATCATCAAACGATAGAGGATCCACCAGGATGTGCTGTAAGGGTGTGGAGATCTGGATGAGGCAGACCTTCTCTCGATAGTGGAACATGGAATCAGCCTCGAGATCCACACCTATCGACGTCTCCCTTTCAAGTCCGGCGGCTATGTGGCTAAGATTAGATCGATCTTTCACCAGTAAGTATGCGGGTTGTTCTCTTATCATACTCTCTCTTTATGCCATTAAATTTCCAAAATATTGAATATTCTCTTTCCGTGGGCAAAATATATCGAATTTACCATTGTGTGTCAATGACATACACAGCTCAGGATGCTGTGATCCTTTTGTTTAGAGTGAATAGATGAGTGCGGGAAGGGGAAAAAAGGGGACAGGAGAATAATATTTACTGATCGGTGCTTTATTAATTCATGAGCAATAGTCGTGGAGGTGATTTTTTCAAGAATAAAGATTTGAGCAGCAAATTTAGATCAATAAGCACTTTTAAGTTTTTTAGAACCCCTTATGAGCGCCAGTGGCAAGTCAGGTGGAGTGCTTTGTTGTATGCTACACACTCAATCTCCCATGTCATGGAGAATATTAGAGAATGACCTTGGAGTTAGGATCGGAATACCTTGAAATTTCTTTAGAATGAGCAGGTCTTTGTCGCCTGTTACGATGCAATCGGCATTAGTAGCTATTGCCAACCCAAGAATTTTGACATCGTCTGGGTCGCGACAGAGGTCCGCCGCAAGCGGAATAGGACTGACTATACTTGCATGCTCCCGCAGAAGCTTGCCGATGTCTTCAACGATGCCACCAGGAAGCTCGATCTTCTGCCGGAGATTTCTCAGAATCTCGTCGAGCAAATCCTCGCAGAGCATGATTTCATGGCTGTGAAAACAAAGCTCAAGAATTGATTCGCAGAGTCCCCGAGTAGCGAAAGCTGCAACGACGACATTGGCATCAAGGACTATCTTCATGAAATGGCCTTAAAGACGTCCTCGTCCGTCAGAAATCCCTGAGCCTCAGCGAAAGGCAGGACCTTCCTCCGGAGTGCTCGGAAACTTTCCACAGCAACATATCGCCGAATAGACTCTCGCACGAGGTCGCTAACGGGTTTGTTCTGCTCCCGACTAATCTTCTTCAGGTCAGCCCTTAGGTCATCTGGTAATCTAATAGTGAGCGTATTCATAGTAAGTCAATGTAGCACATGCGCTGAGAGAAGTCAATTGCTATTTGATGCATCCAACAATTACTATACAGAAAGATTCCTGTATAGCCTACCATGTTCTATGCTTGCGGAATTCCTTGATGCATTGGTTTTTTAGAATCAGTTTTCAGGTAGTCTGGCAATAGTCGAGGTTTGATCTTAATTATTCACTACATCATTTCAAACGAAAAATAATCTTGACAATCCTATGAATCTGCTTTAATATACCTTCATCAAGTTTGGATTGACAGTTTTTGGAAAATTTAATTATCGAGACCATTAAAGCTGTGACACCAACTTTAATGGTCTTTTTATTTTGCCAAAGCGTTCATCCTGGCTGTACAGAAAATTTTTTGAAAGGAGGAAAACGCTATGGCAGAAGGAACCGTGAAGTGGTTCAGTGACCAGAAAGGTTATGGTTTTATCGAGCAGTCTGATGGTAATGATCTTTTCGTCCATCACACTAGCATCAATGGATCCGGATTCAAAACCCTGAATGAGGGCCAGAGAGTCAGTTTTGAGATCGAGACAAGCGATAAAGGCCCTAAGGCCAAAGACGTAGAGATACTGTAACAAAGTAGGCTCTCAAAGGCGGCACCCCTAAAAGGTGTCGCCTTTTCTTTTTTAAATACAGATAAAGGCATCGTGCGAAATCAGGCCTGCTCTCTCTTGTAGTACCAACATGAATTTAAAGGATCCGTTAACCGCATTATGCGATAAACGAAGGTAGAAGCATACCTTATTGGATGCAGACACGTGGCGTAGGGGATGAATGCATTTATCCGGTAACCTGCTTCGCGAGACAGCACGTAACGAAAAACCACAATAGTAACCAGGTGCCCCGGCGTACTTCGCGGGGAGCATCATGCAGAAAAGAACGTGAGATGAAACAGAACAAGATAAGAAATGTCGCAATTATCGCACACGTTGACCACGGCAAAACAACCCTTGTTGACAAGCTGTTCAAGTACAGCGGCATGTTCCGCGAGAATCAGACTGTTACAGAAAGGCTTATGGACAACATTGATCTTGAGCGGGAGCGGGGAATTACCATCGCATCCAAGAACGGCTCATTTCTATATCTGGACTTTCTGATCAACATTATCGACACGCCGGGACACGCAGACTTTGGCGGCCAGGTTGAGAGGGTGCTGAAGATGGCAGACGGTGCCCTGCTGCTTGTTGATGCACAGGAAGGACCCATGCCCCAGACCTATTTTGTGTTGAAAAAGGCGCTGGCTTTGCGTCTGCCCATCATCGTTGTAATCAACAAGATAGACAAGCCCGCGGCCCGGCCTGACTGGGCGGTTAATCAGGTGTTTGATCTCTTTGTCAGGCTGAACGCACCGGATGATATTCTGGATTTTCCGGTGGTATATGCATCAGCGCGTGACGGCTATTCGCTGAATGATATCGGCGACCATCCCTCCTCCATGGAGCCGCTTTGCCAAAAGATAATCACGCATATACCTCAGCCGGAAGGAAGCCCGGACGGCCCACTGCAGCTGCTTGTCAGCTCGATTGATTACTCCCCCTACCTTGGGAGGCTGGGAATCGGGAAAATCACATCCGGAACGTTGAATATCAATGAAGACATTGCTATAGCCCAGCGTGACGACTCGCTGGTTCCCGCACGCATCACCAAGATATACCGCTTTGAAGGAAACCGCAAAGTTGCAATAGATGCTGCTGGAGTTGGCGAAATTGTTGCAGTTGCCGGAATGGATGAAATTACCGTAGGGGTAACCTACACTGATCCCGAAGACCCCATCCCGCTGCCACCCGTGGAGATCGACCCCCCGACTATCTCCATGAGCTTCATAGCGAACGATTCCCCGTTTGCAGGAAAAGAAGGCAGATATGTTACCTCGCAGCAGCTTGGGCAGCGCCTGCACCGTGAGGCCCTTGCCGATGTCGCGCTGCTCGTCGAGGAACTGGAGGGGCGATCGGGGTTCAAGGTATCAGGAAGAGGAGAGCTGCACCTGTCGATTCTTATAGAACGGATGCGCCGTGAGGGATATGAGTTCCAGGTAACCAGGCCCAGGGTTATTATGCGGCGAGATGGAGAAAAGCTGCTGGAGCCCTACGAAGAGCTTACACTGGATGTAGAGGAGCAGCACATGGGCGCAGTGATAGAGCGACTGGGCGACCGAAAGGGTCATATGTGCGAATTGCACCAGGAAAACGGCATGGCTCGCCTTGTTTATAAAATCCCGACCCGGGGGCTTTTGGGCTTTCGTTCGGAATTCATGACCATTACAAAAGGCATGGGAATCATGAACTATGTCTTCAGTGAGTACGGGCCCCATGCAGGCGAGATCAGGAACCGAAAAAATGGCGTCCTCGTTGTAAAAGAAAATTGCACCACGGTTGCCTACGCTCTTTTCAACCTGCAGGAGCGCGGAAAGCTCTTCTGCGGCCCCGGCATCGCCGTCCATGTCGGTCAGATACTGGGAGAGCACTGCCGCGAAAACGACCTTGTTGTCAACCCGGCCAAAGGGAAAAAACTGACTAACATGCGCGCAGCAGGCTCTGATGAAAATGTTGTGCTCAACGGCACTGTTGAAATGAGCCTTGAAGAGTGTATGTCCTATATTAATGATGATGAACTGGTAGAAATAACACCGCAGGCAATACGTCTGCGAAAAGCTCCCGGAGGTAAAGGGGCCAGGGCTTGATCAGTGTCGAAGGGTGAGACCTCACCTCCCTCATGTTCTTTGGCTTTTACAGGATTTCCTAATAGATTGGTTTATTAGAATAAGTTTTAAGGGCGACTATCAATAGATCGAGGGTTTATCCGCCGTCTTTATGGCGGACTTGCCCGCCGTTATTTTGGCGGGCTGGCCAGAATTCTTTGGTGAGAGGGTGATTGTGGCAAGAATAAAGATTTAAGGCGCAAATTCAGATCAATGCCCATTTTTAAGTTGTTTTAGAAACAACGACTCTTTTTATGGATGATACTATTATACAGAAACTTCTAGATAGGAAGAAAAGCTGTGGGGCTTAGGCACAGTAAAGCCCTCCGATTTCAGTCCCTCAAGGTGAAACTCGACAGCTTCCCGCATTCTTTTTTCGACTTCTTCCTGCGTTGCTCCCGTAGCAACACAACCATCAAGGTCAGGAGAATAAGCTGAATAACCAGTTTCAGTTTCTTCAACAACAATCAAATATCGACTCATTTTAAACCTGCCTGTTTAAATATACTGTTTAAAGTTCCAGGCGCTAAATCATCGCTGGGTTTTCCTGCAACTGTGATCAATCCAGATTTAGATGGATGTTTGTACTGGCGATGACTTCCACGAGTTCTCGAAAGGTACCAACCATCTTTTTCTAGTAACTTTATTACATCCCGAATCTTCATTCACAAGAAGGCTACCATATTTTTCACAAAAATTCAATTCACAGGAATGCTATGGGAGTTAATTCTATCCAGAAGAAAGATTTGAGCCGCAAATTCAGATCAACGCCCACTCTTAAGTTGCTTTAGAACCAACTTCTCTTTTTACTCTGCATTTTCCGTGTGTGAAGAAGCCCCATGTGGAAACACGGGGAGATTTATTTAGGAGCGGCCCCTTTTTCTTGGTCGATCCTTTCGTGAAGCCAGATGGCCATAAGTTGGGTGTGTGGAATACCTTTCTTACGGGCAAGGCGTTTTACCAAAGAGATATCAAATGGGTCCAGACGAAGGGAAACTGGATGACGGGCAGGGCGTGGAACTTTAAAGGTCTCTGCCTCATCCAGCAGTTTTTGAACTTGCTCGGGACTCTCTCCGGCAATGGTAGTGTCCCATTCTTTGGCTTCTTCCTTGAGGTTATTCCTTATTTCTTTTGGGAGTCTGCTCATTTTTTTATCCTCTTGAAATAGGTCTTCTTAGTGGAATCTGACATGGGAAATGCTGTTACGCATCGCCACAAACCATACTCGGGGTATGGAGCCACAATGGCTTCGATACAGAGCCCAGAGGTATCTGTACCCCATAGATGGTATCGATATTCGGTAGATTTTCCTCGTTTCTTTTTACTTCTAACAGCAAGGGTCGGAAATGGGCCTTCATTGTAATAAACTTCCTCCACCTGCTCGGGGCGTATTCCATGAATGGCAATGTGGTCGATGTTGTCTTTGTCCCAGTCAGGTTTAAGGGATTGGTCAGGTTTAATCATGCTGAAAAAGAATAACGTAATTTTCTGATTACGTCAAGGTTTAAAATAGGCACGAAAAACACTTAATCACTCAAGCTTGTCTGCCTCTGGCGGACTGGCCTTAATTCTTTGGGGAGGGGGTGATTGTGGTAAAAATAAAAATTTGAGATGCAAATTTAGACCAATGTACATTTTTAAGTTGTTTTAGAATCAACGACTCCCTTCATATATAACTATCAAGGAATTTTTTAGGAGTAACAATCCTTATGCCCATATAATCCTGTATCGCTACGAGAGCTTTGTCTCCTGAAATGACAAAGTCAGCCTTCAAAGCAACAGCACATTCAATGAACTTGTCATCATCTGGATCTTTTTCGACTAAATGCAGTTCGGGTGTTTTTGCGGAGAAAAGAACATGAAAACCATGCGCAAAAAGACTTAATAGTTCGCTTAGCTCTCGCTCATTCTTTAACCCAAGGCGTTGAAGAACTTCTACGTATTCGTTGATGATTGGTCTTGAAAGACAAAGGGTAAGTTGAACGGATTTCCATAGGTCCACGATCTTCCGAGGATTACCGCCAAAGAAGGAGGAAACGAAAACGTTTGTGTCAACCACAACCTTGGTCACTTCTTTGTTCTCACTTCCTGAATGACACGTTTAATGTCTTTTGAGCCAAATCCACGGGATGTTAATTTGTTACTGATACGCTTCCACAGATCATCAATATATAGACCTATGTCGCGATCCTTGACATAATCTTCGAGCAATTCCCTGACAACTTCACTGATACTCTTACCCTCATTCTTGGCGAGGTTATTGACCTTGGTTTTGAGTTCAGGGTCGATTCGGACTATCATTTGGGTTGACATTGTGCACCTTCAATAAGATTTATATACTGTTTATACAATATATATTAAAGATGTGCAAGGCCAAAATTAGTATTGTGTTGAAATGGAGAAAAAAAGCCCTATTAATAGACATGCAGAAAAACCTCTTTATAGCCTGCGATATTTTAGTTTTGCAGAATTCATTGCTGTATTGGTGGATTAGAAGAAGTTTTCGAGGCGATTGTCAATAGATTGAGGGTTTATCCGCCATTTTTATGGCGGACTTGTCCGCCGTTTTTATGGCGGGGTGCCGGAATGAACTGAATTGCTTGGTGAGGGGGTGATTTTTTTAAGAATAAAGATCTGAGCCGCAAATTCAGATCAACGCCCACTCTTAAGTTGCTTTAGAACCAACCCCCTTTTTTTCATCAACGTGCCATTTCATCGAGTTATTTAGTTATTTAAGGATGTCCCCCTTTAGGCGAAGATGTTTTAGCGATGGCCATGTTCTACCTTATTCTTAAAGGTTATTTTCTTTATTTTTGGTGAGGTGATTAAAGGAAAGGGTCGATGGTTGCTTCTGGAACGATGATGTCAAATTCATAGTTATTCTACCTAACCTGCCCAGTTAAATTGTCATTGATTTTATTTAACAGGGGTCAACAACGTCCCTGACTTCTATTCCCCTTTTTATATTCCGTCCCCCTTTATATTCATGTTTGTGTTGGACACCTGACCTCTGGGCAGGGTTTTTTACTTTTTTTTCCAGCAGCCGGATGCCGTTTTTTTCGAGGGCAATCAGCCTTTTTTTGTACAGGTTGCCGATGGTCTTCTTGAATGTTTTTTTGCTGACGCCGAAAAGGTCGGCAATTACGTTCGGCCGGCTTTTATCGGTGACCGCGATAAACCCGCCCTGTTGCTGTAATTTGTCCATAATTTTTCGGGACAGGGGTTCGATGGCTTTGTAGCCGGGCTTTTGCAGGCGAAGATCTATTTTTTTGTCGTCACGCACTTTTCTGATAAACCCGTCAATTTTCTGGCCGATTTTCAGCGGCTGAAACACTTCGTTTTTATACAGGATGCCCTTGTGGGTGCCGTTGATGACGGCGACAAATCCCATCTCGGTTCGAGAGGAGATGAGCAGCGCCACCTTCTGGCCCTCATGAAAACCCGACTGCTTCTCTTTCGCCCGGCCTTTTTTATGTTCAATTATTACCATTGTATAGCTCCGGCAATTGGTGCTGGTCGGTCCCTATGCTTACCGGTCCTCCACTGAAGGGGTCGGGTCTTTTTCAGTTTCATCGGTTTCAACCGCCTTGTTTTCAAGCTTGCGTTTCCTTTTTTCCTCTTTCTTTTTTTTCTTGGCCAATTCTTTCTGACGTTTCTTGAACTGGTAATTAGGTTTTGCCATGGCGTTTCCTTTCTGGTCGGTTGCCGGATCGATAAGATCGGTGATAACAGGGAAAAGGATCTCAGCCGGAATAATTGTGGTTTGATGCGAGCGAGCATTAAAAAAGGCATCCCCCGTTTCACAGGAGATGCCTTTAATTGGCTTAAAAAGCAAGTTAGACAACGGTCACATTGGCAGCAGCCGGACCTTTTGACCCTTGCTCAATGTCAAAGGTCACGTGCGCACCTTCACTGAGGGATTTAAAACCGGTCGCATTGATTGCGCTATGATGCACAAATACATCCGGTCCGTCTTCCTGCTCGATGAATCCAAAACCTTTTTGATCATTAAACCACTTAACAGTTCCATTTGTCATAATATCATCCTCCTTTCAAAAAATTTCAACGTTACAAACTGAAGGATGATATCGTTTAAAAAACGGATAATTCCCACAGAGAGAAACCATCCCGCTAATTTACGGCGGGACTTAATTGATGGTACATACTAAGCACCTTTATGCGTAATAGCAAGCTAAATATTTATTTTATTTAAATATTAACACATCAGTGAAACTGAGTTATACCCCTGACATTTGACATTTTTTAAATCCTGATCGGATGGGGCGATCTTTTGTTTCACATTTCACATGTTTGAAATCAGATCTTTTTCCAATCATATGAGAAAGATAGGGCAGATAAATTTAAGATGCACCCATATTGCCAGACTGTTTATTTGATTAAAACTTGTTCGATGGCCGGTTTCATGTTGCTGTTTTGAGAAATTTCAGCAACAACACAGCCTCCGGAACGTCCATAAGATACTAAATAACTCCATCGATATATAGGTATCTTATATTTTTATGGACGCCCCCCTTTACTCGCGTTTTAACCGCCGGCGAGCTTTGCGGTGTATCCGTGTTTCTTGATCTCATCCAATAATGTTTGCCGGTGATCCCCCTGGATTACAATAACTCCGTCCTTAACGGATCCACCGGCAGCACAGCGGCGCTTTAATGTTTTGGCAAATTTCTGTAGTTCCTCGTTTACAAGCGGGACACCGAAGACGGCTGTGACAATTTTACCTTTACGCCCTTTGACTTCCCGTTGTATCCTGATTGTGCCGTCGTTGGGATAGCCTGTTGGCTGCTTATCGGCTTCAACATCCTTCTTTTTTTTGCAGGAGCATGCGGAAACCGGCTTGCCGCATTCAGGGCAGATTCGGCCTGTTTCTGTTGAATAAACCAATCGGCTGTCATTCATTGATTTGTTTGCCCATTTCTTCCGAATGGAAAGGGTTATTTGTTTAGGAACGTGGTCTTTAAATTTGTACAATTAGTAAACAACACAAATCACATTTTAAACTGCCTTTTGGTCCTTTTGGTTGGATTATTCTGCCCATGTGATCTTGATATTGAAGAAGTTATTTACTTTTTTACGGATGTCCCTTCATAGTTATTCAACCTATCCTGCCCAGTTAAATTGTCATTGATTTTATTTAACCGGGGTCAACAACGTCCAGGAAGTCCGTAAGTCCCCATTTTCTCAGCTTCCCGGGGAAATGTAAAAAATTCCAGTGAACCCCATTTAAACCGGTTGGCATCGTTCAAAGGTGTTCGCAAGGTCTAATGGGAAAAGAGGAGGGGCAGGCTGTCCGCCAGAATAAACCCTTCGCGGGTCGGAATTATCCGGTCTCCATGAAGGGTCACGAGGCCCGCTGATCGAATCTCCCTGAGAGTACTGCCTGAATTGGGGCTGCCTTCAATAAGTTTTCTTTTGACGCCCTCTCTTGTTCGAAAACCCAGGAACAGGGATTCAAGCCAGACCTGCTCCTCCGTGAGTCTTTCACGGTCTTCAACAGGCCTTCTCCCACAGTCAAGGGCTTGACAGTATCCGTCAACGGATCGCAGGTTCCACCACCGGAGGCCTTTCAGAAAAGAGTGGGCCGACGGCCCGAGCCCCAAATAGGGGACATGGCGCCAGTACTTGATATTGTGCCTGGACATGGTCTTCTCTTCCCTGGCAAAGTTGGAAATCTCGTAATGGACATATCCATTCTCTTCCAGATAGGCGGAAGTCAGGAGGAAAAAGGCCCTTTCCCGCTCCTCACCGGTGGCTTGAATGCGTCCCTGTTTGAGCATCCTGTAAAAGGGCGTCCCCTTGGAGATGGTCATTTGGTAGCAGGAGATGTGGGCCGGATTGTACACTAGGATTCGTCTCAGGGTGGCCATCCAGACCGATTCATCCTGGCCGGGCAATCCGTACATGAGATCGATGCCCAGGTTTGTATAGCCGGAGGCCTGGATTATTTCTATGGCCTCTTCGGCCTGTTTTGCGCTGTGTCGTCTTTGAAGAAATTGCAACTCTTTCTCATTCAAGGACTGGACCCCGAGACTGATCCGGTTGAACCCGAGGTCCCGAAGCAGGGCCGTTTTCTCTTTGGTAATATCGTCCGGATTGGCCTCAATGGTGATTTCCGGGTCCCGTGAGAAGGAAAGATCTTGAAAAAGGACCTCCATTAACCGGGTCAATTCCCTGGATCCGAGGATTGTAGGTGTTCCGCCGCCCAGATAGAGGGAGTCAAAGGATCCAAAGCGGTCCCTGTAGATGAGTACTTCCCGTTGAAGGGCATCCAGCCACGCCGGGACCAGAGAAAGGGAGGTAACGGAATAGAAATCACAATAGGGGCATTTTGTCCGGCAGAACGGGACATGTACATACAGGCCCGGCCGGTTCATCTCACTCATCTTCCGATTTCAGGACCGCCACAAAGGCCTTCTGCGGGATCATAACCGAACCTACAATCTTCATCCGTTTTTTTCCTTTTTTCTGTTTTTCCAGGAGCTTTCGTTTCCGGGTGATATCCCCGCCATAGCATTTGGCCGTGACATCCTTGCGAAAGGGGGAGACGGTGGACCGGGAAATAATCTTCCCGCCGATGGCACCCTGTATGGCGATCTTGAATTGATGCCTGGGAATTTCGTCCTTGAGCCTGTCGCATGCCCGCACGGCCCAATCCCTGGCCCGATCCTTGTGGACGATAATCGACAGGGCATCGACCTTCTCACCGTTGACCAGGATATCGAGTTTCACCAGATCACTCTCGCGGTAACCGATGAAGTCGTAGTC
Organism: Desulfobacteraceae bacterium; assembly: GCA_030612685.1. GTDB lineage: Bacteria > Desulfobacterota > DSM-4660 > Desulfatiglandales > B25-G16 > JAUWNK01. The sequence goes on along the minus strand of JAUWNK010000011.1, from coordinate 4,400 downwards.
AAAGGATCCGTATCCCTGGGTAATGGTCTTAAGCCTGTCATAGAAATCCACGATGACCTCTGCAAGGGGCATGTCGAAGCGGATCTCGATCCGCCCGGTGGAAGGATAGGTGAATCGGGAATTCTCGCCCCGGCGATCCAGACAGAGCTTCATGACCGCCCCCATATAGCGCTCCGGGATCAGGATGCTTGCCTGAATGAACGGCTCTTCAGATCCCCTGATGACAATGGGATCGGGGTAATACTGGGGGTTGTCTACCGAAAGGCAATGGCCATCCTCCAGGGTAAAACGGTACTGGACGCTCGGAACGGTCATGATAAAGGACTGATCGTATTCCCGTTCAAGCCTCTGCTGCACAATCTCCAGATGGAGGAGTCCGAGAAAACCACATCGAAATCCCTGGCCAAGGGCTGCGGATGAATCTTTCTCATAGGTCAGGGCCGCATCATTGAGTTTGTATTTCTCCAGTGCATCCGCAAGCGAGTGATAGTCGTCGGAGGCAATAGGGTATATGGAAGAAAAGACAACCGGCTTGGCCTCCTGGAAGCCTGGGAGGGCTGTGGGCGCTGGCCGGCCGTCCAGGGTAATCGTGTCCCCCACGCGGGTGTCGCTCACGGTCTTTATGCCGGCTATAACATAACCTACATCTCCGGCAGAAAGCCTGTCACGGGGTTCCTTGTTCAGGCAAAAGCATCCTACCTCCTCCACCCTGTAAGCGGCGCCTTTAGACATCAGACGGATGATGTCACCTGGGCCCAGGGTCCCGTCAAAGACCCGGCAACTGATAATGACACCCCGGAAGAGATCATAGGCTGCATCAAAGATCAAGGCGGTCAGGGGATTATCTTCTTTCCCGGCAGGAGGGGGGATTCGGTTCACAATGGCCTCGAAAACGGCCTCAATGCCGGTCCCTTCCTTGGCGGAGCACAGGATGATTTGGTCCGAATCCAGACCCAGTTCGTTTTCAATCTCATCCTTGACCCGGTCCACATCCGCGGAAGGGAGGTCAATCTTGTTAATGACCGGAATGATGGCCAGATCGTGCTCCATGGCCATATAAAGATTGGCAAGGGTCTGGGCCTGGATGCCCTGGGAGGCGTCCACCAGGAGAAGCACCCCCTCACAGGAGGACAGGGAGCGGCTGACCTCGTATGAAAAATCCACGTGCCCCGGCGTATCGATTAAATTGAGATCGTATTCCTGGCCGCTTCTGTCGGCATAGGGGAGGGTCACGGTCTGGCTCTTGATCGTAATGCCCCTTTCCCTTTCCAGGTCCATGGTGTCCAGGATCTGATTCCGGAAATCCCGTTCGCTGACCAGGCCGGTATATTGAATAAGACGATCGGCCAGGGTGGATTTACCGTGATCGATGTGAGCGATGATGCTGAAATTTCTTATCTGAGTCATGTCCGTTAGGTTCAACCGTTGGCGATGAATACCCTTTATCTTTGAAACATAACAAATTGTCAATAAAATACCAAAATTGGTAGTGTCCTGATTTAATAAGTCAACCGGATCTCTCCTGATTAGCTGGAAGCATTGCTTTTCAGTAATTAGTCGAGGTGTGACCCTCAATCTTCAGATGGGACCCCAACTCACTTGAGCCACAGAAAATCCGAAAGAACGGACTTGACCTGGTCAGTTTCATGCCTAACTTATATGAGTTAACAATTTAAATCAAAGGAAGCTCTCATGGAAAAAGTTGAAAACGGCATATTTGTCAGTGTGGATTACAAGGGAACACTTCAAAACGGGGAGGTATTCGATACCAGCAGCGGGCGTCAGCCCCTTGAAATACAGATTGGCGCAGGCAATGTGATAAAGGGGTTTGAGGAGGCGCTTCTTGGGATGTCGTTGAACGAAAAAAAGAGCTTCAACATTGAGCCGGAAGATGCCTACGGGCAAAGAGACGAAAGCCTTAAGCGCGTATTTGCCAGGGCAGAGGTTCCTCCTGAAATAGATCTCCAGGTTGGCCAGATAGTTGGCATTCGCTCCCAGGAAGGGCAGCAGATCCCCGCTAGCATTGTCCAGGTGGATGATGAAAATGTGACTTCGGACATAAACTACCCCTTAGCCGGGGAGGTGTTGCACTTTGAAATCGAGGTGGTAGGAATCAGCAGCACACCGACTCAGGACCCGGACGAGTGCGGCCAGGGCTGTGACTGTTCTTCATGCGGTTGCTAACAGGGCATGAATTGCCATGGGACCTGGGCATGGACAGAGCACGGCACAATATATATGAGTATGAGCTTCCCGGAGGCTGGAAAGTGCTTGCCGGTAAGAGCGATGAGGACAACGACTTCCTGAGCCTCGAGGCGGCACACCCAAACGACTACTGGTTTCACGTGCGGGCCATGCCCGGAAGCCACGTGATCCTCAGGGCAAGGCCCGATGAAGATCCCGACCGTGAGACCCTCAAGCGTGCAGCCGCTGTCGCTGCCTTTCATAGCAAGGCGCGAAAGGGTGGCATCGTGGCAGTCTCATGCACGAGGGCCCGATACGTCAAAAAGCCCAGGGGCGCCAGGCCGGGCACGGTCCGGATACGAAAAGAGACCGTTTTTAAGGTTCGGCCGGGCCTGCACTATTTTACTGATATCTCCGGTTTCAAGGAAGACTTGGGTCACCCTTTCAGTTGAGAAAGAAGGGGGATCTGCCTCCTTCACCCTCACACAGAGCTTTCCGGCCAGAGAAAAGTTATTGAATTAATTAAGGATGTCCCCCTTTACGTTCTCGGCCATTACCTTTCAGCTTATGAGCGAATAATTGGTACCGCCGGGCTTCTTGTTCATTTCCCTGAGCAGAGTGAATTTGGCTGATCTTTTTATAATAATGAGCTTTGTTATCCGGATCTTCTTGAACCAGGGAAAGATATAGTTCCAAAATATCTGTTGAGTATTTTCCGGACTCAAAACATAGATCCGCGTATCTTTGTTTGATGAAAGTATCGATCCGAACACCACAACCTCGACATTGCCTCATTATCTCACCGTATAAATCTCGGGCTTTCTCCTTTTCAAAAAGTGCCTCATAAGTTTTGGCCAGCAATCGAGCAATTTTTTCATCCCAACCGGAAGATTGCAGGTAATCAAGGTAGAGGGATTCAGCTTCTTGATATCTTTTGGCCTGAAAGAGCGTCTCGCCTCGAAGAAGCTGAATGTGCATCGAGTCAACTAACTCTTCCGGACAAGAAAGAAGGAGTTCTTGAGCCTGATCGAACTCCTTTATTTCCCAAAAGATCTCACACAGGAGATGATACCCTTGCATAGAATCAGGATGCTCTTTCATAAAATCTTCCAATAAAGCACGAGCTTCTTCATATTTTTGTAGGTTCAGATAGGCTGTGGCCAGTTCGAGAGGGATAAAACTAAGTGGTGATGGATTCTCTCCGATGGCATGGGATAATTTGGCTGCTGCAAGCTCAAAATCTCCCTGATTTAGGGCCACATAACCGGCCTTAAAGGTGTTCCCATAACTATGATAGGCTTTCTGCATTTCTTCAGGCAATGAGCCGCACAAGACCGCAAAATATTCTTCCCCTGACTCTTGGTAACGCGCTTTTTCAGTATTTTCCATATGCACGTCGAAATCAGGTAAATCTTTAATCTCTTCTCCCGCAAAATGATTGTGGATCTCTTTTAGCTGTTCCTCGAGTTCAACTGTTAGCTCTGGATCTTCTGTCAATTCCAGAGCCAGACGAACTATCTCCTCCGCATCATCAAACATTTCAGCCCTCATTAGTTCTTCCCCTGTCTGTTTGTGTTGAAGAGCCAGGGCCTCCTTGCTGTGGAGGATCTTTTCCTGAAGCCGTTTTTTAGGATCTGTGTTGTTCGGACATTTTCTTTCCAGTTTGTTTAGAGCCGCCTCATATTCAATTTTTGCGAGTCCATATTTTGTGGTTTCGAAAAAACTATCCCCTTTTTGCTCGTATTCTTCAGGATCTTTACCAGAAAATATTTTCAAAATCCCCATTAGGTCATCTCCCTCATTAGGGTTAAGTCCCAGTGGAATAGTCTTCGAATTCCACGGGATAAATCTACGTTTGGCTCTTATTCAACTCTGGCTCGGAATTCTGAACAACAGTGGCTTGGATGTGCAAGGTTGTCCCTCTGGGCTGCTTTTGCCGCATTCCATACACAAAACATTGGTTAATAGAAGAACAAAGAGATTCTTAAGTCAAGAAAAATTGGCTTTAAGAATTGCATAGGAATCAATGAATTAAGTTTAAAGAAGATGATGGAAGGTCCGCAAGATATTGTGGTCAGCTACTGAACCAAAAAGTTCATACATTAACTAATCAAAACATCAACTGTTTTTTCCTTGCCTGATGAAGAGGTTTCCCAAGATTTGGTAATCTGTAGGCCCATGATGAAAATATCCTGACCGCTTTTTCCACAATTCAT
>JAUWNK010000110.1 GCA_030612685.1 Desulfobacteraceae bacterium | reverse complement strand
TGCGAGGAGCGAAGCGACGTGGCAATCTATCCTATTGAGCCCGCCCTGGCGCGACATGATTTGGATATGCTACAGTTCCCGCTCATTCTGCAAGAGTGCCTTTCCATCACAACATTCATAAAGTCCAGGTCTGGGCCAGGGATTGCTTCACATTCGTTCGCAATGACGCCTATAAATAGTAGTCGTTTGAAAGCAACTTGGTATAAAAATGCTTGACGGGAGGGATTGGGGAATTTAGGAATTATGGAATAATGACGAATGAGAAATGACAAAAAAGGAAATAAATGGGCACCATGGGAAACCATGGTGCCCTTTTCTAGGATTTAGACCTGGCTATTAAATATACGTTATTTATATTTTGCAACCAACTCTCTGAGGACTTTAACTGCCTTCTTTCCAGGAAGACCCTTCTCTTCCATCTTTGTTTGATATTCAAGAATAATTGGACTAACGGACTGTAACCATTTTTGCTCCTCTGTCGGTGAGAGCGCATGAACCTTTTTTCCAAGGTCTATCACAAATTTTAGGCCTTCTAAGTCAGCATAGTCCCAGACCTTGCCGTGAACATCAACCCATTCCTCTCCAACCTCGTCAAAGACCTTTTTAATATCAGGTGGAAGGGATTCATATTTTTTCTTGTTCATAACCACAAACATTGCTGTGGTGTAGGCAAGGGCCTTGGTCTGGATCACATAATCTATAACTTCACCCTGTTTCCATCCCTTAAGAACCTCGATTGGGCAGAATGTACCTTCTACCACCCCTTTTTGCAGGGCCTCATAGGCAGCGCCTTGAGGCATGCCAACTGGGGCGGCTCCCAAATATTTGGCAAGCTTTGAGCTGAGACCAGTACATCTGATTTTCATTCCCTTTATATCCTCCAGGGAGTTTACATCCTTCTTAGCAGCAAGTATACCAGGTCCATGGGCATGAATAACAAGTACCTTTACATCCTGGAGTTCTTTTGGATTCATCTTTTTAAAGAATTCATATCCTACCCTGGTGGCAACCCGGCCGTTTGGATAACCAAATGGAAGGTCAACTGCCTCCATCAGGGGAAACCTGCCCCTGGTATATGCAAAACATGACTGGCCGATATCGGAGATTCCTTTAACTACTCCATCATAGCAGACTGGTGCTTTGGTTAAAGTCCCCGCAGGAAAATAAGAGATTTTGACCCGGCCATTGGTCCTCTTCTCGATCTCTTTTATCATGTTAGCTCCGGCAATTGCATGACCATGGGTGGGTGGGAAAAAATTACTATAGGTAAGATTGATGGTTTCTCCCTTAGCGGATGGCACAGAGGCAATCGTTAGGGAGAATAAAAAACAAAATGCAAAAAATATTGTCAGCAAACCTTTCTTTTTCATGTTTCCCTCCTGTATAATTTAATGGAAATTGATTTATAAATACCCAATCACTATAACCTTTTAAATCACCACCTCCTCTCCGGGTAGTTATAATATAGCTATAATATATAAATCTAAAAACCATATTAATAGCACTTTGTCAATCAGAAATGTCTATATTAAAATCCTTCCCTTTTTTATATCCAGCCTCAAACACCTTAAGATTTATATCTTTAAATCTCTTTGGGCTGACCTTATCTATCGTCATCTTTATTTCTTTATAAGTAACTGGCCCTTCATCAAAGGCCGAAAAATAACCCAACAGGGCCAGATTAGAAGACCTTGGTGCACCAAGGTCCTGGGCTATTGTTCCACCAGGAATTGAGCGGTAGATAATTTCTCTTTTCTCCAGAAACTCCTTTACCTCTTCTCTTGGAAAATATCGGGAACTTGTATTAACATACATCTTAGCTCCCTTAGATAGAAAGGGAAGATTACGGTATCCCTCATTTTCTTCCAGAGAAAGCAGGAAATGGGCCGTGCCTGTCCTCACCAGAGAACTTTCAATATCCCCGAGTCTGAGGTGAGAAATTACTGATCCGCCCCTCTGGGCCATGCCATGGGTCTCAGCTACCATGACTGGGAAACCATGATCATGGGCGGCCTGGGCAAGTAGCCTTGTCATAAACAGGATTCCCTGCCCGCCCAATCCGCTTAAGATGATATTAATAGTTTTCATTGTTACAAACTCAGAAAATGTTCAATAAAGCGTGGAAAATGTAGGGTCGGGTTTTATACCCGCCCGCCTCGCCTGAGCGAGAGCGATGGCGGGCAGGCCCGACCTTAATGCGCCTAAGGCGCATTAAACAGGTGGCATATTAATAAGCCTAAGGCTTATAAAATGCCACCCTACATTTATATGGTGGTTTAGGTTTTATAACATACAATAAGTCCACAGGATATTGAGCAATTACAGTTCTATTATATTTTTATTGATTCATTTTTTATGCTATGAATTGCGAAATACATCTATTTCCTAAATTGATCGATTCTTGCATGCCAAGATGGCCAAACAACGGTAGGACAGCCGTCTCGGCTGTCCTTGGATCCCACCTCTTAAGACAGGCTAGACGCCTGTCCTACTGGTTTAAACATTAGAATCGCTCAAGTTAGGTATTAAATATATCTACCCTCTATTTTTTAGATAGATACCATGTTCCGCTTAAATGATCTTATTCTACTTCTGGTCATCTTTATTTCCTTTCTGGTAGGTATTTTACTGCCTCGGTTTGGTTCACTTTTCCAGCCCTACCCTCTCTATTTGATGATGCTTTTGCTTTTCTTAAGTCTTCTCTCTATCAAGATTGACATTATATGGTATACACTCAGGAACTCTATCTGGACCGTTATATTCCTGTCTTTTTTGAAAACGATTGCACTGCCTATAGGTATATACTTTCTCTTTAAGGTCACCTATCCATCCTATGCCATTGCAGCCATGCTTCTTTCCGGTATTTCAACAGGGGTGGTGGCACCTTTTATTTCCAACCTGGTAAAGGCTAATAGTTCCCTGGTTCTGGTCATGGTTGTAGTCACCTCTATGCTCGTACCCTTTACACTGCCTGCTATGGTCAAGATACTTTTGGCACGCTCCATTGAGATATCTCTTTATGGAATGATCCGCATGCTAAGCTTGGTCATATTTGTCCCTATTCTAACAGTGGAAACTCTCAGGCGTCTGAGTCCTGGCCTGATTAAAGCAATTATGAAAAGACAATTTCCTGTCTCCCTGGTCATTTTCTCACTCATTAATCTGGGTGTCTTTTCACGATATGCTGAGTTTTTCCATCAAAAACCAGCAACTATCTTGGTGGCTCTGCTTGTTGCCGTGGTCCTCTCAGGGATATATATTTTGATCGGTATCCTTTTTTTTATGATAGGAGGCGTGGAGAATCAACTTGCTGCAGCAATCAGTTTGGGAAACATGAACAATGTCTTGATTATTGTCTTTGCCTCTCAATTTTTTGGCCCTCTGGAACCCACTGTGGCTGCAATGTATATGTTCCCTTTTTTTGGTTTGATACTCCCCTTAAGAATTTACCGCCACTGGCGCCAGGAATGAATGTCCCTACAGCAAGCTGCAGGGTATCATAATGCAAAAAAGCCCTTTTCACTGTCATTGCGAGGAGCGGAAGCGACGAAGCAATCCTCTTTTTTTCTTTTGAGATTGCTTCGCTGCGCTCGCAATGACTGTGGAAACCCTGCAACAAGCTGCAGGGAATTACCAAGTTAAAAATACTATATTAAATTTTTCAATATGTAGACTTTTTTCCCTATCAATCGTCTAATATATTAAAGGCGGGTCAGAAAGAAAAAACCTATGGATGTTGAGAAAAGCGCTTTCGGTGAGTTGGTTGAAAACTATCAGAAAAAGGTTTTTCAGGTCGCCTTGAGTATGCTTGGCGATAAAGATGAAGCCCTTGATATTACCCAGGAGGTTTTTGTCAAGGCCTTCAAGTCTTACAAGGATTTTCGATTTAATGCCTCCCCAGAGACATGGCTGATCAAGATAACTATAAACAAGGTGAGGGACTATTTTCGAAAAGAGAAACTAAGAAGGCTTCTTTTTTTAAAACCTGGAAATATTTCCACTAACAAGATCAATATGATTGCAGATAGTAGCCAATCACCCCAAGAAAATTTCAAAGATAAACAGTTGAGGGCCAGCCTGAGGGCCTTTCAAAATGGGCTCAAAGGAAGAGAAAGAGAGGTCTTTGCCCTAAGATTCGGAGATGGATACAGTATTAAAGAGATATCTGGATTGAGCGGTATCAGCCAGAGTTCAGTAAAGACTTACCTTTACAGGGCCTTAGACAAGGCCCAAAGATATCTTGCTGATTGGAGGAAGCCATGAATAATACCCATCTGAGCGATAAAGAGATACACTCTATGATTATCGAACCTGAGACGGTTGATAAAGACCTCCAATTGCATCTGAAGAAATGTCAGCATTGCCGAAAACGACTTAATAAAATAAAGGCATTTACCAAAGCCTTTCAGGAACAGGTTGAGCATACAGAGATAAATTGGGCAATAGAAAAGGGGAGGATCCTTTCTACTATATCCGACCATCGCTTGCCTGCTATATGGGGTCGATGGGCAACTGCTGTTATTATTTCATTTATATTAATTACTTCGGCCTTTTTATTGAGACAACTATATATACAACCAAACAATGATATCAAGACTGAAGAAATAGAATTACTACAGGAGATCCGGATCTTTACAGAGGTTAGGGGTGAGGTGGAACTTCCTCCGAACATACTTATTCTCGCTGAGTGGGAGAGGGAAGATTTTCGCCAATTTTTAAACTTTTTTTCACCAATAGAGGAGGAAAGCGATGAAAAAAAAGATTTTATTAATGATAGTCTTAGCAATAATAGGGGTGAGCTATTTCTTTTTGCCTAATCTTTTAGCCTTTAAAGGCCCTATGGTTGGTGGTAAATGGTGGTACAGGCCTGCTGTTAAAGATAAGTTACAGCTAATTCCTGATCAAATAAACAAGATAAATAAGATCTGGATGGAACACAGGAAACGTATCATTGATATAAAAAGCGATCTGGAAAAGGGCTATCTTGATCTGGAAAATATTATGAGCCAGCCTGTGGTTGAGAGAGAAAAGGCCTATAAATTAGCAGAGAGGCTCGGACAACTTCAGGCCAGGCAGATTGAGGAACGGATCAGGATGAGCATAGATATTCGCAAGGAACTTTCAATCGAGCAATTTGAAAAACTTAAAGGCTTAAGAAGAGAATTAACAGAAAGGCTTAGAGAAAAGGGCCCCCGAGGGGAGAAAAGGGGTAGACCTGAACTACATTAGGAGAGATGCCCGCAGGGAATTAGCCGGAACTTATGAAGATTTAACCGATGCTATGTAGTCCTGTAAAAGCTTTTTGTTCTCGGGATTCATATCAATAAACTGGATTCCCATCCCTGTGGGCTTATTTTCTGAGCTTTCATCTTTGGACCTTGTCCAGGCTACCTCACCTGTGGTGCGGATTACTTGATTGCTGTCTGGTAGAGTGAATTCTAAATCCGAAAGGGTACCCACTGGTAGACTCTTTGTTGTTTTAATAAATAACCCCCCACCACTAAGATTACCAATATAAGCCCGAAAAAAATCACTTGCCTTTTTAAAAGAGATTCTAATCTTTGTCCTTGTCCTTGCTCTTTCCTCCTCGCGCCTGGGAGAATAGAGAAGATTCTGAGTGGTTTTTCTCAACCTTCTAACGAGGGTGGAGATTATCTGCCTGAAATCTGAGGCTATCTGATTAAATTCTCTGTCTAAAAAATCCTTATCCACTAACTCCAAAACGGTATTTTCAAGTGCAATAGCTGTAGCCGACCGGGAGGCATGATCAATATAACTCATCTCACCAAATATATCTCCAGGGCCAAGTATCTCCACAACAACCTTTCTACCCTGGATCATCTTGCTGATCTCCACACTTCCTGAACTTAAAACATAGACAGCGGCTCCATGACTGCCTTCCTTAAATACAATCTCCCCTGCCTTATATGTCTCTTTCCCGCTCGTTATAAACAAATGGACTCCACCTCCTTCTTTTTTGCCAACTCCTTTAACTCATTGATAATATTCCTGACCTGATCCCTGGTATTATTGAGACTCCCCTCGTTATTAACAATGTAATCCGAGAACGATCTTTTCTCCTCAATAAGGATCTGGGCATCTAATCTTCTCTCCACCTCTTCTTTTTCAAGACCGTCTCTTTTTATTATCCTCTTAAGTTGGATATCTATTTTTACATATACCAGAATAACCTTATCAAACTTTTTATTCAAGCCTAATTCAAATAAAAGGGGAAAATCTATAATAACAATAGAAGATGGATCTTTTTCTATAATAGCTTTAATTAAGATATCTCTTTCCTCGAAAATCCTGGGATGTGTAAAGCTCTCCAGGATCTTTCTGCTCTTATCATCAGAAAAGATGATTTTTGCAAGGGCAGAACGATTAAGTGTTCTATCATAAGATAGAATTTTTGGACCAAAATAGTCAGTTATCTCCCTCCAAGCAGGCTTATCAGGCTCCACTACAAGGCGGGCAAGGTAATCAAAATCAATCAGATGCGCCCCTTCATCTTTAAACATCCTTGCCACAGTACTTTTGCCGCTCCCTATACCACCTGTCAGTGCTACTATTAACATGATAAGTGCCTAAAGTAAGCCTGCCCTGGTGCCACGTGATTTGAATATACGCTTAATTCTGATGTATCACCAATCCTGTTTTACCTTTGCTGGGTCAGGTTTTGCCAGGCCTGGGCCAGGGCTAAAATTAAAAGTGCCCGCCCGCCTCGTCCCGCAGAGCGGGACGGGCAGGCCTAAAGTTATATGCAATAGAAGTCAAGCGTACCATACCATGAATAAAATGCTTACGCATTAACTCATCTCAGGAGTTAATCTGTAAAGATTTTATAGACATCTAAAGTTGAAGGTAACACAGGGCTACTGCCGGGCGAGGCGACACATTAATTTTAGGCACTTTAAGTACTTTAGCTCACTTATAACTTCTTTTACCTCTTTTTTAACAAGACATACGACGCACCTGCCCCTCCATCAAAAGGTTGAGCAGTTACAAATGCCAGGACTATCTTCTTCAAAATTCCCCTTTTAAGCCAAACAGGAAGCTCCCTCTTTATAGCCGGTTGATGGTCAACTGAGCCCAATCCCCTACCGTGAACAATAAGCACACACCTCAGGCCTTTTTGATAGCCCTTAATTATAAATTCATTGACAACAGTCTCTGCATCTTTCTTTGTTAAGCCGTGTAGGTCAATATGGTCCTGGATGGAAAATTCTCCTCTTTTGAGTCGTTTCATGATCTTTGGGCCTACACCAGAAACCGCACCCTCCATATATTCATCACTGAAAGAAATATCCCAGGCACCAAATTCTTTAACCAGGCTTGAAAAGTCTTCCCCTACCTTTTTACTAAGCTCAGGTAACCGATCAGGTGGCGTCTCTTTCTCTACCGGTGACTTGATAACTTTATTCCTATTACCCTTTAAGGGGGTAACATCTTTCATTGCTTCCTGAAAGAGATCCTCATCACCCTCTTCTTTTTTATTATCAGCTAGAGAAAGTGATGAAACAGGCTCCCCTCTTTTATCAAAATCTTTAAGATCTTCAATCAAACCCCTAAATGGTTTATCAAGGAATGCATTGTTTTCTTCTGTTTTATTCCTTGCGTGATCAATCCGCCCCTTTTTTCTCTTTCTTCTCATAGTAATCTAATTGACTTTCTATTCGCTTTTACATAAATAAAGTAATCTTAAGATTATTTGATGATTTTTAAGATCACCTTTGCGATCATTTTATTTATAGCAAAATTGAGCCAATTTTAAAAGCAGGAACTAATGGCAAGAATAGATGACTATAAAATGGCCTTAGAGATAGCAACGAAGGAATTAAGCAATCGGAATCCACTCCATTTTTGCCGTATAGGTGGCGCCCAATTTATAGAAAAAGAAGGTGGATCAAATATTATCAGCCTTAAGTTTTTAAATCGGATGATTAATATCACCTGGCCGGATTTGTTATTTTCTCAAGATTCGAATGAAGAGATTCCGATAAAGGAGAAAATCTTAATCCTCCATTACTTGAATGGGTCTAAGAGAGAGGAAATAACCGGAGAGTGGATTACATATCAGGATATTCCTTCTGCAAGATTCTATTTAGATGCCTTTAACAGAAGGGTCAAATATCCATTGATCAACGCCTTTGGTGATCAGCCTGATAAATTACCCTTATTGGCCAAGGAGCTCTTTGGGGCCAATACATCATCTATTGGAGATATCTCTGTTCTGATACAGGCCTTCCCCAAGATACCAGTCACACTTGTAATCTGGAAGGGAGATGAGGAATTTTCTTCTGATGGAGCAATCCTTTTTGATAGCTCAATTCAAAATATATACTCTCCAGAGGATATTTCTGAGCTTACCAGTATGATTGTTTATCCTCTACTATCAAAGACCAGGTAGTTACAGTAGGCGGTAGGCGGTATGCAGTGATGAATAACAAGCTACGAGCAACCAGCACATAGTAACGAGTAACACCATTATGAAAATCGCAATTAGTGGCAAAGGCGGTGTGGGCAAAACAACATTTGCTGCCTTTCTGATAAAATCTTTACAACTGAAAGGAAAATCGGTCCTGGCCATTGATGCCGATCCTGACGCAAATCTTCCTCAGGCCCTGGGTGCAAAAAATCCTAAAGAGATAACGCCTATCTCTGAAATGAAGTCCCTTATCGAGGAGAGGACTGAGACAAAGATTGGCACTATGGGGGCCTTATTCAAGATGAATCCTAAGGTAAGCGATTTACCAGAGAAACTCTCTATAGATGTTGATGGTGTAAAGCTGATGGTTTTAGGGGGGATAAAAACAGCAGAAGGTGGCTGTATATGCCCTCAAAGTGTCCTTCTAAAGGTTCTTGTTAGCCATTTAATCCTTGCTCGAGGCGAGGTTGTGGTTTTGGATATGGAGGCCGGTCTGGAGCACTTAGGCAGGGGAACAGCACGGGCTGTTGATAAGATGATTGTGATAGTGGAGCCAGGAAGTAGGAGTATAGAAACTGCTCGCCAGATAAAAAGATTGTCTGAGGGTTTGGGAATCAAGAATATAGAAATTGTTGGAAACAAAATCAGGTCCGAAAGGGATAAAGATTTTTTGCTTAAAAATATGAACAATTTTAACTTTATCGGTTTCTTACCCTTTAATGAAAATATTATCGAGGCAGATTTAGACGGAAGCCCACCTTATGAGAAGGATCCTGAAGGCCTGAAAATTGTCTCTCAAATGATGAAGGATTATTTTGACTAAAAAGTAATGACTCAATGCGAATTAATGGGAAAAACATGTTGGATATCTCACACAAATCCGTTGTAGGGTCGGCCCGCCCTGGCGTGACAATTCTGGATTTTTGATATCGGTATCATTTTTTATAGGGTCTCAATACCAAATAATCAACTTTCAATAACAGGTCTGGGCCAGGGGTTTTATACCCGACCGCTATCTCGGTGGCATGTAAAATGCCACCCTACATGGGAACCAGAAAATTCCCACAAATCCGAGATGACCAAAAGCAGTCTTTATCCCAGTTCTTGAACTTTTGATAGTGTAAAGGCAAATCTCGATCCTTTCCTCACTTCACTCTCTACACTTACAGTTTCCCCATGGCCTTCAATAATGTGTTTAACTATGGATAGTCCAAGACCGCTTCCTCCCAACTCCTTGGAGGTGTTTTTTTCCTTGACTCGCCCTTTAATGGGTAACCCCTTTACCAAAGCGCTTCACCCATTCGCAGTAGCTTCGTTCAGTTCGAATCGAATAGTGTCGCCGCCGCATCACATCGCGCATATCATCAAGAATCTTACTTGACATAGATTTCTTCCTATTTTATCGTGTTTTTCATGATCAGAAAGAATGTACTATATTGAATAATGAACTACCTCGCAGCAAGCTGCGGGGAATCAAATCCCTGTCCGCCGTGTTTATGGCGGGCTTATCCGGCGGATTGAAAGCAAGTAAATTTGCCTGTTTGTCTGTTCAATATCAGGATATCAGGCAAAATTTCCTTATACGTAAATGTTAGGACCGCAAGAATATCAGACTAATTGACTGAAATGATCGCTTTTGATATTTTATAAATTGGAGGCTGTTATTATGAAAGATGAACAATTACTTGAACGTATCGTGCTGAATCCAAAAGTTATGGTGGGCAAGCCTGTCATACGTGGGACTCGTTTAACCGTCGATTTCATCCTTAACCTATTGGCGCATGGGGCGACGGAGAGTGAAATTCTGAATGAATACAAAGGACTCACCCTTGAAGACATTCAGGCTTGTTTCCTTTTCGCCACCAATTCCCTCAAGAACACCGAATTTATGCCATTGATG